>NZ_JBVKCG010000006.1:0-498382 GCF_055634995.1 Streptomyces sp. NPDC111744 | reverse complement strand
TAATCCCCACCGAAGTGGTTCATCGTTCGACTTGCATGTGTTAAGCACGCCGCCAGCGTTCGTCCTGAGCCAGGATCAAACTCTCCGTGAATGTTTTCCCGACAGTGCTTATTTAAAAGCGCGGGACGACACCACGAGAGCGGAACCACCGGAGGAATAATCCGATGGTTCACAGCGTCCTCGCTGTGTTTTACTTCAAAGGAACCACGTCCCGGCCATGATGACCGGAGACGGGGTATCAACATATCTGGCGTTGACTTTTGGCACGCTGTTGAGTTCTCAAGGAACGGCCGCTTCCTTTGTACTCACCCTCTCGGGCTTTCCTCCGGGCTTCCCTTCGGTGTTCCAAACTCTATCAGTGTTTTTCCGGCCCTCTGACCACCCTCCCGCAGACATGCGGAAGATGATCCCGAGTTAAGGATCTGACAAATTTGGGTGCTGCCGAGCAAGGGCGCTTTGCCGCGCCGCTTGGTCTCAAGCAGGGATACGACTGTACACGGAGCCTCGGAGGCCGCGCAAATCCATTAGGCTGGTGGTCTAGACCACTAGCTGGTAGCTTCCATGCGGAACCGCCACTTCATTTGACATACGCTGCTGCTCAGTGCCGTCCGGAACAGGCAGTGACGGCCCGTAAGCAGCTTCATCTCTGGGAGGCTTCCCATGACCACCGTGACGTCCCCTCTGGCCGGACGTGCCATCGGACTGGCCGCCGTGCCGGATCCGGTCTTCTCCGGGGCCATGGTCGGCCCGGGCACAGCGATCGACCCCGCGCGTGAGCCTTCCGAGGTCGTGGCGCCCGTGGACGGCGTCATCGTCTCCCTGCACCCGCACGCGTTCGTCGTCGTCGACGAGAACGGCCACGGCGTGCTCACCCACCTCGGTATCGACACGGTGCAGCTCAACGGCCAGGGCTTCGAACTGCTCGTCAACAAGGGCGACACCGTGACCCGCGGCCAGGGCGTCATCCGCTGGAACCCGGCCGAGGTCGAGGCCGCCGGCAAGTCCCCGGTCTGCCCCGTCGTGGCCCTGGAGGCCACGGCCGACTCCCTTTCCGACGTCCGTGACGACGGTGACGTGAAGGCCGGCGACAGCCTCTTCGTCTGGAACTGACGACCCGCCGTCCTCTCCGTCGTATGACAGCGAGGACGGTGACCAGGACAACCATCGCGGCGGCGGGACCCGCCGCAGTATCGGAGACGGGTGAGATGGAAACAACGCTGCGAGGCGTCGGCGTGAGCCACGGGGTGGCGATCGGCGAGGTTCGGCACATGGGAACGGCGGTACTGGAGCCGCCTGCCAAGCAGATCCCGGCGGAAGAGGCGGAGCGGGAGCCGGGGCGTGCCCGGCAGGCCGTGGAGGCTGTGGCCGCCGACCTGATGGCGCGCGGCAACCTGGCGGGCGGTGAGGCCCAGGCGGTGCTTGAGGCGCAGGCCATGATGGCCCAGGACCCGGAGCTGATGGCCGACGTGGAGCGCCGGATCGCCGTCGGCAGCACCGCGGAGCGTGCCGTCTACGACGCGTTCGCCGCGTACCGCGAACTGCTGGCCGGAGCCGGCGAGTACCTGGCCGGCCGCGTGGCCGACCTGGACGACGTGCGGAATCGTATCGTCGCCCGGCTGCTGGGGGTTCCGATGCCGGGTGTCCCGGACAGCGACGAGCCGTATGTGCTGGTCGCGAGGGATCTGGCTCCGGCGGACACCGCGCTGCTCGACCCGACTCTGGTGCTCGGTTTCGTGACCGAGGAGGGCGGGCCGACGAGTCACAGCGCGATCCTGGCGCGGGCGCTCGGGGTACCGGCCGTCGTGGCGCTGCCGGGCGCGGGTGAGCTCGTCGAGGGCACGATGATCGCCGTCGACGGCAGCACCGGCGACATCTTCGTGAACCCGAGTGCGGAGAAGAAGGCGGAGCTGGAGGCCGCGGCCGCCGAGCGCAAGGCCGCACTGACCGCCTCGACCGGCCCGGGTGTCACCGCGGACGGGCACAAGGTGCCGCTGTTGGCCAACGTGGGCGGGCCCGCGGATGTGCCGGCGGCCGTGGAGGCCGGTGCGGAGGGTGTTGGTCTGTTCCGTACCGAGTTCCTGTTCCTGGACGACAGCAAGAACGCGCCGTCCGAGGAGAAGCAGGTCGAGGCCTATCGTCAGGTATTGGAGGCGTTCCCGGAGGGCCGGGTCGTCGTGCGGGTACTGGACGCGGGTGCGGACAAGCCGCTGGACTTCCTGACCCCGGCGGATGAGCCCAACCCGGCGCTGGGCGTGCGCGGTCTGCGGACGCTCCTGGACCACCCCGAGGTGCTGCGCACGCAGCTGACCGCGCTGGCGAAGGCGGCCGAGGGACTGCCCGTCTACCTCGAGGTCATGGCGCCCATGGTGGCGGACCGTACCGACGCCAAGGCGTTCGCGGACGCCTGCCGTGCGGCGGGGCTGCGGGCCAAGTTCGGCGCGATGGTGGAGATTCCGTCGGCCGCGCTGCGGGCGCGCTCGATCCTCCAGGAGGTCGAGTTCCTGTCGCTGGGCACGAATGACCTGGCGCAGTACACGTTCGCCGCTGACCGTCAGGTCGGTGCGGTGTCCCGGCTGCAGGACCCGTGGCAGCCCGCGCTGCTCGACCTGGTCGCGCTGTCCGCGGAGGCGGCGAAGGCCGAGGGCAAGAGCTGTGGTGTCTGCGGCGAGGCCGCGTCCGATCCGCTGCTGGCGTGTGTGCTGACGGGTCTGGGTGTCACCTCCCTCTCCATGGGTGCGGCGTCGATCCCCTATGTCCGGTCGACACTGGCCAAGTACACGCTGGCCCAGTGCGAGCGGGCCGCTTCCGCGGCGCGTGCCGCCGACAGCGCGGACGAGGCCCGCGCGGCGGCTCAGGCGGTGCTGTCCGGCGAATAGCCGGGCGAGGCCGTGAGCGGCTGTCCTCCTGGGGCGCTCCACCTGCGGGTGGGGCGCCCCAGGTGCGTTTCAGTGGTGGTGGCCCGGTGGCGTCTCCTGGTCGCCCAGGTCGGGCGGGGCGCAGTAGTCGACGTCGGATTCCGGGGAGATGAGGTCGCCGGACTCGACGTCGGTGCAGTAGGCGTCGAAGACCTCGGCCGCTGTGAGGGGGGCGAGGCTGTCGCCGCGCAGTCGCCAGCCGTAGATGCGGTCGGGGGCGCCGGGGGCGCTGGTGCGCATGACGAGTCCGCCGGGGCTGCGGGTGGCGAGGCCGAGGGCCAGGACGCTGGTGAATTCGAGGACTTCTGCTTCGTCCAGGCGGGTGGTGCCCTCGCTGTCCTGGTCGGCGTGGAGGACGGTGATGAGGGTTTCGGGTGGTCCGGAGACGCTGCATACGAGGTGCCGGTCTCCTGGTGGGGCGGTGTCGAGGATGCGGGTGAGGAGGCGGGATGCGCGGGTGAAGGCGGCACGCCCGATGTCCTCGCCACAGGTGTGGCAGGGGCCGAGGCGGGCCAGGAGGGTGCTGGCGTACTCCCAGGTGGCCTGACGTACCGCTTCGTCGACCAGGTCGGGGACGAGGTCGGTGAGAGGTCGGCCGTCGTAGGGGATGGTGGCGCCGGTGGCCGCGAGTTCGGCGGTGAAGCGGGTGCGGCTGGCGGGGTTGTCCGGGTCGAGTCCGGTGTCCGTGCAGAACTCGGTGTACTCCTCGGGGTCGAAGAGGGCGAGTGTGGTGTGGGTGCCTTCTGCGGCGCGGGTCCTCAGGAGGGCTTCGATCTGCCGCAGGTAGGTGGGGTGGTCCTCGAAGGTGAAGGTGCGGTAGCGCCGCATGGCGCGGAAGTCGTGTTCGTCCGTCAGCAGGCCGATGGTGCCGGCGATTTCGCGGCGCAGGACGCGTCGCATGGTCCGGTGGTCGGTGTGCGCCATGTTTCCCCCTGTGAGCACTCGATCAATGCTCACTCACCGTAACCGGCGCCACTGACAGCGGGGGGTCGGGGAAGCCGGTCACGGACCAGGCGGTGCTGAATTCCGCAGGTCAGGGCGGTGGTGGCGCCGAACGCGGGGCGGCCGAGCGGGCCGGTAGCGATAGCGGCGGTGACGGCGAGTGGGCCGGTGCTGCCCCGGGCGGACTGGGCGCGTCCTTGGACTCCGAGGTAGGTGCCCAGGGCGGTGTCGGGGGCCAGGGCTACGGAGACTTCCCAGGAGATGGTGGCGTTGAGCGCATGGGATGAATCTGTGGGTGCCCGTGCGTGACGAGTCGGTTGTGGCCCTGGGGGGCGGATCTCGGCCGCTGGGCTGAAGCCGGCCGACGCGGTGCGGCCGGCCCCGGACTTCGCCGCTGTGCTGGGCGAGTCCGAGGCCGCCTGTGGGAGGGTCAGGCGCGCTTGCGGGCCAGGTCCTCGTAGAAGCTCAGCAGGTCGAGGTTGTCGATGGAGCCGGGGTTGACGGCCTTCTCCAGGGGCGCCCCTTGGAGGAGGCGCTTGACGGGAACCTCGATGCGCTTGCCGGTGAGGGTGTGCGGGACGCCGGGGACCTCGATGATCTCGTCGGGGACGTGGCGCGGCGAGAGCTGTTCGCGGATGGCCTGCTTGACGCGGTTCAGCAGGGTCTCGTCGAGGACGGCGCCCGGGGCCAGGTGGACGAACAGGGGCATCCAGTAGCCGCCGTCGGGCTGTTCGATGCCGATGACGAGGGATTCCCTGATCTCGGGGAGGCGCTCGACGACCTCGTAGATGTCGGCCGAGCCCATCCGTACGCCCTGGCGGTTGAGTGTGGAGTCGGAGCGGCCGTGGATGATCACCGAGCCGCGGGAGGTGAGGGTGATCCAGTCGCCGTGCCGCCAGACGCCGGGATACATGTCGAAGTAGCTGTTGTGGTAGCGGCTGCCGTCGGGGTCGTTCCAGAAGCGGATCGGCATCGAGGGCATGGGGTTGGCGACGACCAGTTCACCGACCTCGTCGACGACGGGGTTGCCGTTCGGGTCCCAGGCCTGGAGATCGGTCCCGAGGCCGGGTGCCTGCAGTTCGCCGGTGTAGACCGGCAGGGTGGGTACGGCGCCCGCGAAGCAGGAGCACACGTCGGTGCCGCCGCTGACAGAGGCGATCCAGAGGTCGTCGCGGACCTCGTCGTGCAGCCAGCGGAAGCCGTCGGGGGGCAGCGGCGAGCCGGTGGTGGCGACGCACTGCACACGGGAGAGGTCGTAGTCGCTGGAGGGTTGCACGACCGCCTTGCGGCAGGCCATCACATAGGCGGCGGAGGTGCCGTAGAGGGTGGCCCCGGTGCGCTCGGCGACGCGCCACTGGGCGCCGGTGTCGGGGTAGCCGGGGCTGCCGTCGTACAGGACGATCGTGGTGCCCGTCAGGAGGCCGGAGACGAGGAAGTTCCACATCATCCAGCCGGTCGAGGTGTACCAGAAGAAACGGTCCTCGGGGCCCAGGTCGCAGTGGAGGCCGAGCTGTTTGAGATGTTCGACCAGGATGCCGCCCTGGGACTGGACGATGGCCTTGGGCAGGCCCGTGGTGCCGGAGGAGTACAGCACCCACAGGGGATGGCCGAAGGGGACCTGTTCGAATTCTGGCTCGGTGTCGGCGGAGGTCAGCGCCGACCACTCCAGGGCGCCTTCGGGGGCCGGGGTGCCGAGCAGCGGGATGTGGACGACGGCGCGCAGGGTGGGCAGTTCGCGGCGGAGTTCGGCGACGATCTCGCGGCGGTCGTGTTCCTTGCCGCCGTAGCGGTAGCCGTCGACGGTGAACAGGACGACGGGTTCGACCTGCTGGAAGCGGTCCAGGACGCTGCGGGCGCCGAAGTCGGGGGCGCAGGAGGTCCACACGGCGCCCACGGCGGCGGTGGCGAGGAGGGCGACCACGGCCTGCGGGATGTTCGGGAGATAGCCGCTGACGCGGTCGCCGGGGCGGACCCCGAGGGCGCGGAGTTCGGCGGCCAGGGAGCCCACCTGGCGGCGCAGTTCGGCCCAGGTGACCGGGAGGGGTTCGTGGGTCTCGTCGACGTACAGGAGTGCGGGTTCGTCCGCGCGGCCGGCGGCGGCGCGCAGGGCGTGCTCGGCATAGTTCAGCCTCGCGCCGGGGAACCATTCGGCGCCGGGCATCGCGCGGTCGCCGAGCACGCGCGCGTAGGGCGTCGTGAACCGGACGTCGAACCACTCCGTGACGGCTTTCCAGAAGGTGTCCAGCTGGTCGACGGACCAGCGGTGCAGTGCCGGGTATCCACCCTCGGCGGGGGCTCCGTGGTGTTCCGCCGCCCAGGACTGGAACCTGGTGATGCGTGCCTGGGCGATCCGTCGCGGATCGGGTTGCCAGAGCGGCTGGGGGTTCGCGGTCGACATGGGGCGGCTCCCGGGCTTCTGCGCTGGTGTGCGTCGGACGCGCACGGGCTGGGGTGTGCGCGTACGCGGCTGACAGGGACGATGCCATGTGATCGACTTCTGCACCAGGGTGCGCTCCACATAGTCCGTGTCGTGAAGATGTGGTCCCGGCACGGGTGAACGGCAGTTGAACGGCCCGCGCGTGTGGAGCGCTGAGTGGCAGGGTGAGCAGCATGGACGGTCGTGACCTGGTGCGTTCGGTGAGAGTGGTCGGTTCGATGAAGGCGGCTCAGGGGTTGCGTACCGTACGGGCGGCGTGGC
The DNA here is from genome assembly GCF_055634995.1 of Streptomyces sp. NPDC111744. Lineage (NCBI taxonomy): Bacteria > Bacillati > Actinomycetota > Actinomycetes > Kitasatosporales > Streptomycetaceae > Streptomyces > Streptomyces sp. NPDC111744. Next base: position 491,827 of record NZ_JBVKCG010000006.1, on the reverse strand, counting down.
GCAGGAGGCGGATCGACGCCGCCGGGTTGCCCGCGCGGGGGGCCGAGCGCGCCCGGGTGCCGGGTCCGGTTCGGGAGGCGGAGCCGGGGCCGGGAGGCGGTGTGATCCGCTTCAGCCGGTCGGAGCTGCGCATCACGGTCGCCGTGAACGGGGCGGTCTTCTGGGGCTGGGACGGGGCCGGTCCCGAGCCGTCGTACGCGCTCGCGGGGCGCTGTCCCGAACCTGATCCGCGGGCGGTCCTCGAACCGGACACGGACGGCGGCTGGCGGGTTGTGGCGGAGCGGGTGACGGTGAGTGTCTCGCGGCACGGCGCGGTGGAGGTGTGCACGCCCGGAGGCATGATGCTTCGGCGGGATCTGCCGCCCCGCTGGTGGGAGCCGGTGGAGGGGGGTCCGGCTCGCTGGGTGCAGCGGTCGGAGGTCGCCGCGGACGCGCGGTTCTTCGGTCTCGGCGGGCGTGCCTCGGGACCGCGGCTGCGCGACGGCACCTACCGGCTGTGGAACACCGACCCCGGCCGTGCCTTCGGGCCCGGTGACGATCCGCTGTACGTCACCATGCCGGTGCAGCTGGTGGTGGCGGACGCGGCCGCGCATCTGGTGTTCCACGACACCTCGTGGGACGGCACGGTGACTCTCCGGGAGGGCGAGGAGGGTGCGGGTTCCGGCCATGACCGGGCCGGGCGGTGCGAGCTGCGGATGGACGGCGGGCCGCTGCGCTGCTGGGTGATGGTGGGCACGCCCGCGCGCGTACTGCACACATGGGCCTCGCTCACGGGCGCGCCCGCGCTGCCGCCGGCGTGGGCGCTGGGTCATCACCACGCGCGCTGGGGGCTCGGCAGCGAGCAGGAGGTTCGGCGGATCGTCGCCGGTTACCAGGAGCGCGGTCTGCCGCTGGACGCCGTCCATCTGGACATCGACCACTACGACGCGCATCAGGTGTTCACCGTCGATCACGAGCACTTCCCGAAGCTGCCGACGCTGGCCGAGGAGCTGCGGCGGGACGGGGTCCGGCTGGTGTCGATCGTGGACCCGGCGGTGAAGGCGGCGCCGGGCAACGCGGTCTACGACAGCGGGACGGGGGTGGACGCCTTTGTGCGGGATCCGTCGGGGCGGTTGGTGGAGGGCGTGGTGTGGCCCGGCGAGGTGGTCTATCCCGACTTCACGCACGCGCGCGTGCGCAAGTGGTGGGGCGGGCTGTACGAGGAGCGGCTCGCGCTGGGCTTCGCCGGGTTCTGGCACGACATGAACGAGCCGACGTCCTTCAACGCCTTCGGTGAGTCCACGCTGCCGCGCGCGTCGCGGCACGCCCTGGAGGGGCGCGGCGGCGACCACCGGGAGGCGCACAACGTCTACGCGCTCTGTATGGCGCGGGCTGCCTACGAGGGGCTGCGCGAACTGGCGCCCAAGGAGCGGCCGTTCCTGTTCTCCCGCTCCGGCTGGGCCGGTATGCAGCGTTACGGGGGCGCGTGGTCCGGTGACGTCGCGACCGGCTGGCCGGGGCTGCGCGCGTCCCTGTCGCTGGTACTGGGTCTCGGGTTGTGCGGGGTGCCGTACTCCGGGCCGGATGTGGGCGGTTTCGACGGGAGCCCGTCGCCGGAGCTGTTTCTGCGCTGGTTCCAGCTGGGCGCCTATCTGCCGCTGTTCCGTACGCACGCGAGCATGCGGGCGGGGCGCAGGGAGCCGTGGGAGTTCGGGGCCGAGGTACTGGAGCACGCGCGCGTGGCGCTCCTCGAACGGCGACGTCTGCTGCCGTACTTCACGACGCTGGCGCACCTGGCCCGGCGGACCGGCGCGCCCTACGTGCGGCCCCTGTGGTGGAGTGCGCCGGAGGACCGTGCCCTGCGCGACTGCGAGGACGCGTTCCTCCTGGGCGACGGTCTGCTGGTGGCTCCGGTGCTGGATCCGGGCGCCGACCGGCGTGCGGTTCAGCTGCCTCGGGGGCGCTGGTACGACACGGTGACGGAGCGGGCTTACGAGGGGCCTGGGCAGGTGCTCATCGACGCCCCGCTGTCACGGATCCCGGTGCTCGCGCGCGCGGGTGCCGTCCTCCCCGTGCGGGACGAGGACGGCGGCGTGCGGCTGGAGGTGTGGGCGCCCGCCCGGGGACGGACCGGGGGCGGGCTGGTGGTGCCGGACGCGGGCGACGGCTGGGACGAGCCCGAGATCGAGCGTTACGTCGCCCGCTGGGAGGGCCGCCGGGTCGTGGTCGGACGGGAGGGGGAGAAAGGCACGAGCGAGCCGTCCCGCCCCGTGCGCGTCAGGGGGCTGGGATGAGCCGGAGGGCTCAGTAGCGGCCCTCGAACCACGCCCGTACGGCCACGCTGTGCAGCGGGAAGGCGAGCTCCTCGGGCCTGCGCAGCAGATGCCAACCCTCCGTCTCGTCCGTCCCACGGGACGGCGGGAGTCCTTCGACCGGGCGTGCCGGGAGGAGTCCGAACAGCAGCAGGTGCCCGTCGGGTGCGCTCATGGCGTCGACGAGCCGTACGTCCCGCGCGGCCGCGTCGATGCCGGTCTCCTCCTTGAGTTCACGCACGACGGCGTGCCGCCAGTCCTCGCGGTCGTCGACGTAGCCGCCGGGCAGCGCCGTTCCTCCGCGCGCGGGGGCGACGGTCCGGGTGATGACGACCAGGGCGGTGCCCTTCGTGTCGTACACGGGCTGGAGGGCGATCGCCACCGGCAGCGGGTTGCGGTAGGCGGTATGGGCGCAGGCCGGGCAGGTGCGCGGCCAGCCGGAGACTCCTGCTCCGTAGGGCGCTCCGCAGCTCGAACAGTGCGAGTCCGGAGCGGAGTTGGCAATAGGGTGCTGATTTTCGGACACGCGCGGACTTTATCCGATCACGAGAGCGACGTCTTACGGTCAAGGGAACGCCTCGTTCCGGAAGTGGACAGACGCCCGCGACCAGGAATCGGACAGCGGGATGCGGCCCGGGCTCGGCCTGCCCAATTGCGGCGACCCGTGGCACACTTCTGACGTTCCGTCAGATACCTTGCTCTGGAGGAGCTATGTCGCGTACACGCACGCCAGCGGTCGAGGGCTGGTTCACCGGCGAGGGGGACGGGTTCCGGCTCCTGGGCACCCGTTGTGCGGCCTGCGCCTCGGTCTTCTTCCCGCGCGAGGACGTCCACTGCCGCAATCCCGGGTGCGCGGGTGGCGATCTGGAAGAGATTCCGCTCTCTCGGCGCGGGCGGATCTGGTCGTACACCGACAGCGGATACCGGCCGCCGTCACCCTATGTGAGCGATCCGGAACTTCCTTGGGAACCGTACGCGTTGCTCGCTGTGGAGCTGGAGTCCGAGCGGATGGTGGTGCTGGGACAGGCGGTTCCCGGGATCACCGTCGCCGATCTGGCGGTGGGCATGGAGGTCGAGGTCATCCCCGGTGTGCTGAGCGAGGACGCGGAGACGGCCTGGACGACCTGGCACTGGAGGCCGACGGGGGTGACGGCATGACGGCGGACGTGGCGGTGCTCGGCGTGGGCATGCACCCCTGGGGCAAGTGGGGGCGCAGCTTCGTCGAGTACGGGACGGTGGCAGCCCGCGCGGCCCTTGACGACGCGGGGCTCCAATGGCGGGACATCGGCTCGGTCGTGGGCGCGGACACGGTGCGTGGCGGGTATCCCGGCTATGTCGCGGGCGCGACCTTCGCCAGGGCGCTGGGCTGGCAGGGGGTGCGCGTGACGAGCGTGTACGCGGCGTGCGCGTCCGGGGCGCAGGCGGTGGCCGCGGCGCGGGCGCAGATCCTGGCGGGGCTCGCAGACGTGGTGCTCGTGGTGGGCGCGGACGCGGCACCCAAGGGCTTCTTCCGGCCCGCCGGAGGAGACCGCCCCGACGATCCCGACTGGCTGCGCTTCCGGCTGCTGGGCGCGACGAATCCCACGTACTTCGGGCTGTACGCGCGCCGGCGGATGGCGGTGTTCGGGGACACTCCGGAGGACTTCGCGCTGGTCAAGGTGAAGAACGCGGCCCTGGGCGCGCTCAATCCGTACGCCCGCTACCGCACGCGGGTCACCGCCGAGCAGGTCGCCGCCTCCCAGACGGTCGCCGACCCGCTGCGGCTGCTGGACATCTGCGCGACCTCCGACGGCGGGGCCGCTCTGGTGCTGTCCAGCCTTCCGTTCGCGCGTCGGCACGGGGTGGCCCGGCCGGTGCGGATCCGCGCGGTGTCCACGGTCACACCGCGCTATCCGAGCACGGTGCTGGACCTGCCGGACATCGCCACGGACTCCGCGGCGGCGGTCGAGCCCCCGGCGGAGCCCTTCCGGGCGTCGATCGCGCGGGCCGCCTACGAGGAGGCGGGCGTCGGCCCCGAGGAGCTCTCCCTCGCGGAGGTGTACGACCTTTCCACCGCGCTGGAGTTGCAGTGGTACGAGGATCTGGGGCTGTGTGCCGAGGGCGAGGCGGCGAAGCTGCTGCGCGAGGGAGCGACGGCTCCGGGCGGCCGGATACCCGTCAACACCAGCGGTGGGCTCGCCTCCTTCGGGGAGGCGGTGCCGGCCCAGGCGATCGCCCAGGTCTGCGAGCTGACCTGGCAGTTGAGAGAGGCTGCGGGCGACCGGCAGGTGGCACGCGCGCGCGTGGGGATCACGGCCAACCAGGGGCTGTTCGGGCACGGCTCGTCCGTGATAGCGGTGCGCTGAGGGGACGGGTGTGACAGCAGGGGCTGCACACCGTGCGTGACCACCCCGGAATGATGCGTGAACGTCTTATGAACTGCCCCTGGGCGTACACCGATGACGTCATCATGCTCCCGTGCGCTCCTGGACGGATGCTCTCCGTTTCGCCTTCCAGCCGGTGGTCAATCTGACGACCGGTGGGATCGCCGCACTGGAGATCCTGGCCCGCCCCGAAACCGGTGACATCCTCGCCGAAGCCCGCCGCAACCCCGAACTCGACGGCAGGCTGGCCGTGTTGGCCCTCCGCGCGGCGGCCCGCCAGGAGGCGCTGCTGCCGCTGCACATCAACGTGTTCGCGGCCACGCTCGCCGACCTGGGCGGCATCGGCCCGCTGCCCGGCGCCATTCGCGAAGCCGGTCGGATGCCCTGGGAGGTGACCCTGGACATCGTGCCGCCGTACACGCACGTGCCGCACCGGGCCCTGCTGGAAGCCGTGGCGACGCTGCGCGGCCAGGGCTTCCGGATCAGCGCCGACGGCATCGGCGACGGGGACGTGCCCCTGCGGCTGCTCACCGACCTCTCCCCCGACCTGATCAAGCTGGACGCCTCGCTGCTCGGCCGGCCTGCCGCGGTTCGGGCGATGCGGACCCTGTGCGAGGAGCTGGGCGCCCTGCTGGCCGTCGAGGGCGTGGAGACCGAACTCCAGTACGGGGCGGCGCTGTCGGCCGGAGCCCAGCTGGCCCAGGGCGAGCTGTTCGCGCCCCCGGCCCGGATCCCGGTGGCGGACGTGTACGTTCCGCCGCGTTCGGCCGCCGCCGTGCCCGCGCCGCGTTCCGGGCCGTTCGTGCGGGACTTCATCCGGCCCGCCGCCCTGCTGCCGGTCACCGCGTCCGCGTTGCAGGTGCGGGCCCTGCTGACCGGCTCCCCGGACGTCTCCGGGGTCCTCCTGGTGGACCAGACGGGCGCCCCGGTCCGCTCGGTGCACCGCTCCCGCTTCCTGCTGTCGATGTCCGGCCGCTACGGACACGCCCTGTACGCCGACCGCCCGGCCTTCAAGCTGGGCGACGCACCGCGCACGGTCGGCGTCGACGCGACCGCCTGGGAGGTGCTGGACGTGGTGGCCGTCGGCGGCCGGGACCGCACCTCGGACGACGTGGCGGTGGTCGACCGGCTCGGGCGCTGCGTGGGCGTCGTTCGCCTCGCCGACCTCGTACGCGCCCTTGCCGAGACCCGCGTCGAGGAGGCGGCCGGGCTCAATCCGCTGACCCGGCTGCCCGGTTCGGACGCGATCACGGGCGAGGCGGACCGGTGGATCGCGGAGGGCCGCGTCTTTGCCCTCAGCTGGCTGGACATCGACCACTTCAAGCAGGTCAACGACGGCGCCGGGTTCGCCGCGGGCGACGAGCTGATCCGTGCGGTGGGACAGGCATTGCAGCAGGCCGTGGCCGGGCACGCGCGCGTGGGGCACATCGGCGGGGACGACTTCCTGGTTCTCGCCGACGAGGAGGGGCTGGACCGGCTGGTGACCGGCGTGCTCGACGCGCCCTGGTCCGCCGGCGGCCGTCCCGTCACGCTGTCCCTGGCCACCGTCGTGTGCGGCCCCGGCAGCGTGGCGGACCACCGGGAGGCGGCCGCGTGTCTCGCGCCGCTCAAGAAGGCGGCCAAGGCGCTGCACGGGGCGAGTTGGGTGCTGGGTCGGGCGGGACTGCCCGGGCACGAGATCCGGCGCGGCTCGGGCGCGTATCCGGCCCAGGCCGGCTACGCGACGGTGGAGCCGTGAAAGCCGTCTCCTGGCGAGTTGCCTGTCATCGTTGCCGTCGGCGACCTTGACGCTCCCTGAGTGCCGGTGAAAACTTCCGGTGTCGGTCGACATCGCCGTACATTCTCGGCGTAATCAGGCGCTGTGCCATGGGTCTCTCCTGTCCTGAGGCCCGCTCTCCCATGGGCGATTCGGCTGCCACGGCACGCTCGTCACTGACGCCGGGCGGGGCGCGGGACCTTCCCTGCCTTCGGCTGACGTCGCCAAGGGAACCGTTCCTGCTCAAGCGCCGGGGTCGATCCTCCGGCCAGCGCCCTAGGAGCCGCCATGAGCAACGGAGACATATTCGTCGGCGAAGTCATCGGCACGGCCATCCTGATCCTGTTCGGCGCAGGCGTCTGCGCCGCGGTCACTCTCAGACACTCCAAGGCGAGAGCGGCGGGGTGGGTGGTGATCGCGTTCGGCTGGGGATTCGGCGTCCTCGCCGGCGCCTACACCGCCGCTCCCCTCTCCGGCGGCCAGCTCAACCCCGCCGTCACCATCGGCATCGCCGTCGACACCGGCGAGTGGGGCAAGGTCTGGGTCTATCTCCTCGGCCAGTTCGTCGGCGCGATCCTCGGCGCCGTTCTGACGTATCTGGTCTACCTGGCCCAGTTCCAGGCCAACGTGGCCGAGGAGGGCACCGGGGAGGAGCCGACACCGACGCTCGGCATCTTCTCCACCATCCCGGAGATCCGGAACCCCGTCGCCAACCTGATCACCGAGATCATCGCGACGATCGCGCTGGTCCTGCCCATCCTCGCGTTCGGACTGACCAAGGGCCTCGGCGAGTCCGGCACCACCGTGCTGATCGTCTCGCTGCTCGTCGTCGGTATCGGACTGTCCCTGGGCGGCCCCACGGGCTATGCCATCAACCCGGCGCGCGACCTCGGCCCCCGGATCGTGCACACCTTCCTGCCGATCCCCAACAAGGGCACCTCCGACTGGGGCTACGCCTGGATCCCGGTCGTCGGCCCCCTGGTCGGAGGAGCGCTCGCGGGCCTCATCTACAACGTGGCCTTCTGAACGCGGCCTTCCGATCCCACGCAGCCTTCCGACCCAGCGACCAAGGGGCAGCCATGCCGGACACCGCCGAGAAGTACGTCGCCGCAATCGACCAGGGCACCACGTCGAGCCGCTGCATCATCTTCGACCACGGCGGCGCCGTCGTCGCCGTCGACCAGCGGGAGCACCGCCAGATCTTCCCCAAGCCGGGCTGGGTGGAGCACGACGCCACCGAGATCTGGTCCAAGGTGCAGGCCGTGGTCGCCGGGGCGCTCGCCAACGCGGGGCTGCGCGCCGACCAGTTGAGCGCGCTCGGCATCACCAACCAGCGCGAGACGACGGTCCTGTGGGACCGCGCCACCGGCAAGCCCGTGCACAACGCGATCGTCTGGCAGGACACCCGCACCGCGGTCCTGTGCAACGAACTCGGCGGCAGCGACGGCCAGGACCGGTTCCGCGAGCAGACCGGACTGCCTCTGGCCAGCTACTTCTCCGGGCCCAAGGCGGCCTGGCTGCTGGACAACGTGCCCGGGCTCCGGGACCGGGCCGAACGCGGTGAGATCGCCTTCGGGACCATCGACTCCTGGCTGATCTGGAACCTCACCGGCGGCATCGACGGCGGCCGGCACGTCACCGACGTCACCAACGCCGGGCGCACCATGCTGATGAACCTGGAGACCCTCCAGTGGGACACCTCCATCCTGTCCGCGATGAACGTCCCCGCGGCGGTCCTGCCCGAGATCCGGTCCTCCGCCGAGGTGTACGGCACCGCCGTCGGCCAGCTCGCCGGTGTGCCGGTGGCCTCCGCGCTGGGCGACCAGCAGGCGGCGGTCTTCGGGCAGGCCTGCTACGACGTCGGGACGGCGAAGAACACCTACGGGACGGGCAGTTTCCTGCTGCTCAACACCGGCGACCGGCCGGTGCCGTCCAAGAGCGGGCTGCTGACGACGATGGGCTACAAGATCGGCGGTGAGGCGCCGGTGTACTGCCTGGAGGGGTCGATCGCCATAACGGGCGCGCTGGTCCAGTGGTTCCGGGACCAGCTCGGCATCATCCGCACCGCCGACGAGATCGAGACACTCGCCGCGAGCGTCGACGACAACGGCGGCGCCTACATCGTGCCCGCCTTCTCCGGCCTGTTCGCGCCCTATTGGCGCTCGGACGCGCGCGGGGTCGTCACCGGGCTCACCCGCTACGTCACGAAGGCACATCTCGCCCGCGCGGTCCTCGAGGCGACCAGCTGGCAGACGCGGGAGGTCGTGGACGCCATGTACCAGGACTCCGGGGTGCAGATCACGACCCTGAAGGTGGACGGCGGCATGACCAAGAACAACCTCCTGATGCAGCACCAGGCCGACGTCCTCGGGGTTCCGGTGATCCGGCCCCGGGTCTCAGAGACGACCTGCCTGGGCGCCGCCTACGCGGCCGGCCTCGCGACCGGCGTGTGGAACGACCTCGACGAACTCAAGTCGCACTGGCAGAAGGACGTGGAGTGGACGCCCGCCATGGAGGCGTCGGTGCGCGACAGGGAGTACGCGAACTGGCGCAAGGCGGTGGAGAAGAGCTTCGGCTGGCTGGAGGACGGCGAGTAGCCGTCCGCCCCGGGACCACGGCCCGTACCCCGGTCGGCGGGGGTACGGGCCGTGCCGGCGCGTCAGGTGGTGACGGTCTGGCGGTGGCCCGCCGCGTATGCCATCGCGTGCTGGACGACGCCGATGAGCACCTCCTTGACCGACTCGCGGTCCCGGGCGTCGCACAGCAGGACCGGTACGTCCGGGTCGAGGTCGAGGGCCTTGCGGATGTCCTCGGCCGGGTAACGGTCCGCGCCCTCGAAGCAGTTGACACCGACGAGGAACGGTATGGAGCGCCGCTCGAAGTAGTCGACGGCGGCGAAGCAGTCCTCCAGCCGGCGCGTGTCGGCGAGCACGACAGCGCCCAGTGCGCCCTCGGACAGCTCGTCCCACATGAACCAGAACCGCTCCTGCCCCGGTGTGCCGAACAGGTACAGCACCAGGTCCTCGCGCAAGGTGATGCGGCCGAAGTCCATGGCGACGGTGGTGGTGTGTTTGCCCTCGACGCCGCTGGTGTCGTCGACCGGTCGCCCGGCCTCGGTAAGCACCTCCTCGGTGCGCAGCGGCCTGATCTCGCTCACCGCGCCGACCAGGGTCGTCTTGCCCACGCCGAAGCCGCCGGCCACGAGGATCTTGAGCGTGACGGGCTCGACCGGGGGCTTGCCACGCTCAGATCGCCCGAAGATCATCGATCTCTTCTCCTGCTTGATGGGTGTCGGGTGACGGCCGTCCGTATCCGCCGCCGCCTGGGGTCTCGATGACTAGTACGTCGTCGGCGCCGACGTCCGCGCTGTCGCTGCCGCCGAGTTCGGTGACCGTGCCGTCGGCCCGCTCCACCCGGTTGACGCCGAGCGCGCCGGGTGCGCCGCCCGCCATGCCGTACGGCGGGACGCGGCGGTGCTGGGACAGGGTGGAGACGGTCATGGGTTCGAGGAAGCGGATGCGGCGCACCGCGCCGTCCCCGCCGTGCCAGCGGCCCGTGCCGCCACTGCCCCGCCGTACGGCGAACTCGTCGAGGCGGACGGGCAGTCGCCACTCCAGGACTTCCGGATCGGTGAGCCGGGAGTTGGTCATATGGGTCTGTACGACGCTCGCGCCGGGGAAGCCGTCGCCGGCTCCGGATCCGGAGGCGACGGTCTCGTAGTACTGGTGACGCTCGTTGCCGAAGGTGACGTTGTTCATGGTGCCTGAGCCCTCGGCCTGCACGCCGAGCGCCGCGTAGAGGGCGCCGGTGATGGACTGGGAGGTCTCGACGTTGCCCGCGACGACGGCGGCCGGCGGCTCGGGGGCGAGCATCGATGCGGGCGGTACGACGATGTCCAGGGGGCGCAGGCAGCCGTCGTTGAGCGGGATGTCGTCGGCGACCAGGGTACGGAAGACGTACAGCACGGCGGCGTTGACCACGGAGAACGGCGCGTTGAAGTTGGTGTCCAGCTGCGCCGAGGTGCCCGTGAAGTCGATGGTCGCGCGCCGGTTGTCGCGGTCCACGCGCACGCGTACGCGGATGACTGCGCCGGAGTCGGTCTCGTAGGCGTACTCGCCGTCGTCCAGGGCGTCGATGACGCGGCGGACCGCTTCCTCCGCGTTGTCCTGGACGTGGCGCATATAGGCCTGGACGACGTCGAGGCCGAACTCCTCGATCATGCGGCCGACTTCGTCGACGCCCTTGCGGTTGGCGGCGATCTGGGCACGCAGGTCGGCGAGGTTGGTGCGGATGTTGCGGGAGGGGTAGCGGGCCTCGGCGAGCAGCCGGCGGGTCTCGGCCTCGCGGAACCGGCCGTTCTCGGCGAGGAGCCAGTTGTCGAAGAGGACGCCCTCCTCGTCGATGGTGCGGCTGTCGGCGGGCATCGAGCCGGGGGCGATGCCACCGATCTCGGCGTGGTGGCCGCGGGAGGCGACGTAGAAGAGGATCCGGTCACCCTGCGTGCCGAAGACCGGGGTGATCACGGTGACGTCGGGCAGATGGGTGCCGCCGTGGTACGGGTCGTTGACGGCGTAGGTGTCGCCGGGGCGCATCGAGGTGCCGCGGCGGCGGATGACCTCTTTGACGCTGGTGCCCATGGAACCGAGGTGGACGGGGATGTGCGGGGCGTTGGCCACCAGGTTCCCGTCCGGGTCGAACAGGGCGCAGGAGAAGTCCAGGCGTTCCTTGATGTTGACGGACTGTGCCGTCGACTCCAGCCGGGCGCCCATCTGTTCGGCGATCGACATGAAGAGGTTGTTGAAGACCTCAAGCAGAACCGGATCGGCTTTCGTGTCGAGTTCGGAACTCTGCGTAATCGTCGCGCGTTCCATGATCAGATGCCCGTGGTCGGTCGCCGCGGCCCGCCAGCCGTCGTCGACGACGGTCGTGGCGCTGGCCTCGGTGATGATCGCCGGGCCGGTGACCGATTCGCCGGGAGGCAGGTCCTCACGGCGGTGGAGGGGTACGTCGCGCCAGGCGCCGCCGGTGTGGAGCCGGACGGTTTCCGGGGCGGCGGGACGGCCTTCGTACGGGGCGAGGGCGGAGAGATCGGGGGGTTGGGTGATGCCGGTGGCTTCCACGGAGAGGGCTTCGACGACGACCGGGCGGTCGAGTGTGAAGGAGTACGTGGCGCGATGACGTTCTTCGAAGGCGTGTTTCATCGCGTCGGGCTCGGTGAGTTCGACGGTGAGGGTGGTGTCGGTGCCGTCGTAGCGGAGCTGGGCGCGGCGGGTGACTTCGATGCGGTCCTCGGGGACGTCCTCGGCGAGGAGTTCGGCGCGGGCCGCGGCTTCCAGGTCGTCGGCGGTCTTGCGGACGCCGGGCATGGCGGCGGGCTCCAGGGGAGCCTCGACGGACTGTTCGCGCATGGCGGTGGTGTCGGCGAGGCCGATGCCGAGCGCGGACAGGACACCCGCCATGGGCGGAACCAGGACGGTCCGGATGCCGAGCGAGTCGGCGACCATGCACGCGTGCTGTCCGCCGGCCCCGCCGAAGGTGGTGAGGGCGTAGCGGGTGACGTCGTGGCCCTTCTGGACGGAGATCCGCTTCACGGCGTTGGCGATGTTGGCCACGGCGATGTTCAGGTAGCCCTCGGCGACCTGTTCCGGGGTGCGGTCGTCGCCGGTCTGTTCGCGGATCTCCCGCGCGAGGCCGGTGAAGCGGTCGCGGACGAGGTCGGCGTCGAGGGGCTGGTCGCCGTCGGGTCCGAACACAGGGGGGAAGTGGGCGGGCTGGATCCGGCCGAGCATGATGTTGGCGTCGGTCACCGCGAGCGGGCCGCCGCCCCGGTAGCAGGCCGGGCCGGGGTCGGCGCCTGCCGAGTCGGGCCCGACGCGGTAGCGGGAGCCGTCGAAGTGCAGCACCGAGCCGCCGCCCGCGGCGACGGTGTGGATGTCCAGCATGGGGGCGCGCAGTCTGACGCCCGCGATCTGGGTGGTGAAGACCCGTTCGTACTCGCCCGCGAAGTGGGAGACGTCGGTGGAGGTGCCGCCCATGTCGAAGCCGATGACCCGGTCGAAGCCGGCGAGCTGCGACATCCGGGCCATGCCGACGATCCCTCCGGCCGGTCCGGAGAGGATGGCGTCCTTGCCGCGGAACTGCCCGGCCTCGGCGAGCCCGCCGTTGGACTGCATGAACATCAGCCGTACGCCTTCGAGTTCGTCGGCGACATGGCGGACGTAGCGCCGCAGTACGGGCGACAGGTAGGCGTCGACGACGGCGGTGTCACCGCGCGGGACGAGCTTCATCAGCGGGCTGACCTCGCTGGACAGCGAGATCTGCGGGAAGCCGGTGGCTGCGGCCAGCTCGCCGATCGCCTGCTCGTGGGCGGGGTGGAGATGGCTGTGCATACAGACGACGGCGACGGCCCGGATCCCGTCGTCGTACGCCTCCTGGAGCGGGCCGGCCAGGGCGTCCAGGTCGGGGGCGCGCAGGACGGTGCCGTCGGCGGCGATGCGCTCGTCGGCCTCGACGACCCGTTCGTACAGCAGCTCGGGCAGCTCGATGCGGCGGGCGAAGATGCGGGGGCGGTTCTGGTAGGCGATGCGCAGGGCGTCGCCGAAGCCGCGCGTGATGACGAGAAGGGTGCGCTCGCCCTTGCGTTCCAGCAGCGCGTTGGTGGCGACCGTGGTGCCCATGCGGACGGCGTCGACCTGGTCGCCGGAGCCGTCGAGCAGCTCGCGCACGCCTGCCACCGCGGCGTCGGTGTATCGCGCGGGGTTGTCGGAGAGCAGTTTGTGGGTGAGCAGCCGGCCGTCCGGGCGCCGAGCGACGACGTCGGTGAACGTACCGCCGCGGTCGACCCAGAACTGCCAGCCTGTCACGTCACTACTCCGCTCCCGCGCCGGTCACAGCGCCCGGAGGCCGTTGATCACGTCGCGCAGAATACTCTCGTCGACCAGCTCGGCCGGGGGGACCGGTCGGTTGACATGGACGAGTTCCCCGTCGACGAGGTCGCCGATGAGGACCCGGACCACTCCGACGGGCAGATCGAGTCCGGAAGCCAGCTCGGCGACCGACTGCGGGGTGTCACGGCAGAGCTCGACGATGTCCACGTGCTCCGGGGACAGCGTCCCGTCGTCCTCCGGGTCGTCCGCGTGGGGCTCCGTGACGACCACCGCGATCAGATCGAGGCGGTGCTGGGCCGCACTGGTGGTGCGGCCCCGCGTCATGGCGTACGGACGGACGACCGGTCCGGCCTCGTCGTCGAACCAGTGACTTCTTCCCTGACCGTCTCCGCTCATGTCATCCCACTACCCGCCCGAGGGCAGATCGGTGCGTGGTGCGGCGGCCAGATGTGCGCCGACCCGCTTGACCAGGAGTGTCATCTCGTAAGCGACCTGGCCGACGTCGGAGTCGGCGTCGGAGAGGACGGCGAGGCAGCTGCCGTCGCCGGCGGCGGTGACGAACAGGAAGGCGTCGTCGAGCTCCACGACGGTCTGCCGGACGCTCCCCGCCTCGAAGTGGCGGCCCACGCCCTTGGCGAGGCTGTGGAAGCCGGAGGCCACGGCCGCCAGGTGCTCGCCGTCCTCTCTGGTGAGGTCCTTGGAGACACCGGTGGCCAGGCCGTCGCCGGAGAGCACGACGGCCTTGCGAATGCTGGCGACCCGGTCCACCAGGTCGTCCAGGAGCCAGTTCAGCTCACCCTTGTTCGTCGCCGTGCGGCCGGTCGCCTTCGGATCGGTCATCGACCGTCCCCCTTAGTCGTTCCTTGTGCTGTGCCGTTTCGGGACCCGTCGCCCGCGGTGTTCTCCGCCCGGCCGCGTTGCCAGCCGCGCTGGAGCGAGGCCATGCGGCTGCGGACCTCGTCGGCGTCGCGCTCGACGGGTTCTGTCTCGTGCCCGGCGGGTGGGGCGGGGTCCTGTCGCAGCTGTGGGGCCAGGTTGGCCTGCCGTACCCGCCTGGGCAGTGGCCGGGTGCCGGATGCGGCCTCCAGGGGTGTGCTGCCGAGGGGCGGGACGGAGTCGTCGGTGCCGCTGCCGGAGGTGATCGCGGAGTGGCGGCTGCGCCGGGGCAGGCCGGGGGGCTCGGAGGGGTCGCCCGGGCCGCCGACCGGGGGCGCCGGGCGTTCCTCGCCGCGGTCGGCCGGGCCGACGGCGCGCTGCGGGGACGGCTCGGTGCGGCGGCGGGAGGGCAGCGGGGCGAGACCACCCGGTTCGGGCCGGCCCGTGCCCGCAGGGTCCCGGTCGTCCGGCTCGGCGCGGCGGGAGCGTTGCTCGGTGACGGGCTTGCCGTGGGAGCTGACCAGCTTGGGCGTACGTCGTCTGGGCAGCGGGAGGGGGCCGTTGGGACGCTCGTCGCGGAAACCGTCCGTGGGGTCGGGGGCCGGCTGATGCAGCTCGCTCACGATGGGCGCGGTGTCGTCGTCGGGGTGGGCGAGGGAGCGGCGGGGTCGGAACAGACCGCCGCGCTCGCTGTCCTCTTCGGCGAGGGCGCCCGGGAAGTCGTCCAGCGCGTCCAGGTCGACGGGTGCCTCCAGCTCGACCGGTCCGCCCAGGAGCGCGGCCGACAGCCCGGGTCGCTGCGCCGGCACCTGGGTCAGGGAGGTGGCGCGGCGCTCCTCGGGTTCGGCCTTCGTGGCGGGCCGGTCGCGGTCGAGGCGGAAACCGATGCCGTTGGTGTCGGGAACGTCGTCGGTCAGCAGTACGTCGGGGATGAAGACGACGGCGGTGGTGCCTCCGTAGGGGGACGGCTGGAGCGAGACGCGGACGTTCTGGCGCTGGGCGAGGCGGCTGACCACGAACAGGCCCAGCCGGTCGGTGTCGGAGAGCTCGAACTCCGGGGTCTCGGCGAGCCGCAGGTTGGCGTCGAGGAGTGCCTCGGCAGCCATGCCGAGGCCCCGGTCGTGGATCTCCAGGGTGAAGCCGTTGGCGACGCGTTCGCCGAGGACCTGGACGGCGGTGTGCGGCGGCGAGAACACCGTGGAGTTCTCGAGGAGTTCGGCCACGAGATGGGTGAGGTCGGCGACGGCGGGGCCGGTGACGGCGACGCGGGGCAGCCGGCGAACCTCGATGCGCTCGTAGTCCTCGACCTCGGCCACGGCGGCACGCACCACGTCCATCAGCTGGACGGGGCGGCGCCACTGCCGCGAGGGGGCGGCACCGGAGAGGATCACCAGGCCCTCGGCGTGCCGGCGCATCCGGGTGGTGAGGTGGTCGAGGCGGAAGAGGTCGGCGAGTTCGTCGGTGTCCTCGGTCCTGCGCTCCATGGTGTCGAGCAGGGTGAGCTGCTTGTGCAGCAGGACCTGGCTGCGGCGGGCGAGGTTGACGAAGACCTCGGAGACACCGGAGCGCAGTTCGGCCTGCTTGACGGCGGCCTCGACGGCGGCGCGCTGCAGGGTGTTGAGGGCCTGGCCGACCTCGCCGATTTCGTTCTTGTCGTACTCCAGGCGCGGTACCTCGGTCTCCACGTCGACCTGTTCGCCCGCGGACAGCCGGCGCATCACGCTCGGCAGCCGGACCCCGGAGGCTTCGTGCGCCTCCTGGCGCAGCAGCCGCAGATCGCGGATGAGGCCTCGGCCGACCCGGACCGACACGACCAGCGAGAAGAGCACGGCGACAAGGCCGAGGACACCGACGACGGTTGCCTGGACGATCACGGTGACGGCGGCGGGCCGGACGCGGGCCTGGTAACGGTCGCCGACCTGGTCGTCGAGGGTGCGCAGTTCGTCGAGCACAGTGCCGGCGGCGGTGTCCCAGCTCTTGGCGCTGACGTCGTTCGGCACACCGGATCCGGCGTCGATCACGGACTGCTCGGCGGTCCGCAGCGGGGCGGTCGTGGCGTTCTTCCACAAGCGGTCGAAGCGGTCGCGTTCCGACGACGGCAGCAGCGGCAGGCTGACGTCGTACAGGAGGGTGCGCTGGGCGGCGAGGCCGGAGATCTCGCGGGTCTCGTCGCGGGAGATCTTCCCGACCACGAGGGCGGAGCCCAGCAGGGCGTCCTCGCGGGAGAGGAGTTCGCGGGCGCGGGCGATGTTGACGAGGGCCTGGGCCTGCTGGTTCAACTCGACGTCGTCGATCCCGTGGAGAGAGGCGAGCAGCGTGTAGCAGGGTTCGACGACGCGGTTGTAGAGGTCGAGGGCCTGGGTGCGGCTGACGGTGCCCTGCTCGACGCTTCGGCGCAGGGCGTCGATGCCCTCGAACGCGTCGAGCACGGCGGTGAGGTGCTCACCGTCGTCGGTGTCCAAGCCGTCGCGGACGCTCTGCCTCCCAGCGTTCTTCCGGAGATCGGCGACGGCGCTGTCGGTGGCGGCGCGTGTGCGGTGCAGGGCGGCGAGCGCGTCCGCGGCGCGCGGGTCGGCGAGATAGACGAGGGTCTGCCGGCGTTCCTGCTGGAGGACCCGGGCGGTGTCCTCGGTGGGGTAGCCGATGTCCTCGACGATGTTCGACACCTGGAACAGCTGGTTGACCTCGCGCCCCGTGAGCACGGCCGCGAAACCCCAGACGGCCGTCAGGGACACCAGCGGCACGAGAAGCAGCGCCACGATCTTCCGGCGGATCGACTTCCCGCGAAAGCGCATGGCCTCCCCCAGCTCGACCCCCGCCGGGCGGGAGTACACAAGTACGTCAACAAACGGCGCGAGCCTACTACCGCCACATGGATAACTCGAAGACGTGTCCGGACGATGAACCTCCGCCTGGGTGCCGAGACATGGGAACGGACGGGGAGAGATGTCCGGCCATTGCGGGAGATTGCCGCCGCGATCACGCCGCCTTCGCACCCGTGAGGGCGGGAACGACACGAAGGATCAGTTGGCCGGAATTTTTCACTGGTTGGGAATCATCGGGCGACTTCGTTCGTCCTTGTTGATGGGCGATGGGTGCGAAACCGGCCACAGGAGCCGCGTCTCGCGTCCGGGCGGCGTAAAACAGCGCAAGCCGGGCAGCCACTGGGGAGCCGGGGTCGTCGGACACCGGTGGGAGGGGGTCTGTCGGCGGTGGGGAGTGACACCTTGATGGGGACGGCTCAGCGGCGCTTGGCGCCCGAGGACGGCACAGCGGCACGCTCGACGGTGCGTCAGGGGCCCGAGGCGCCGGACGGCGGCCTTTCGCCACGCGGCGAAGGAGAGCTCTCCGGTGCGCGGGCGCGCACGCAACAGCAGGCGCAGTACCGGCCGTTGTGGGTCGAGGAGCCCGCCAAGCGGTACCGGATGCCGGATCCGGTGCGTACGTCGGCGGTGCGGGCGCTGATCATCATCTCGGTCACGCTGATCCAGGCCATGGTGGCGTTCTTCTGCACGATGGCGGAGTCCTGGCTGGCGTTCCCGATGGTGATCAGCAGCGTGGCGAGCACGGTGGTGGCCACCTGGAGCGCGGTCGACGTCCTGGTGACCCGCCAGGTGTGGAACCAGCGCAACGGTGTGGTCTCGGAGCCGAGCAGCACGGCACGCTCACTTCGCCGTGAGCGGCGCGCGGCCCGGCGGCGAGGCGGCGGCGCCGGTCAGTTGTCCCACTCCTGAGGCCGCCACGGCCGGTGGAGGACGTGCTTCAGGCTGACGGCCTCCTGAACATGCGGGTCGCCGTGATCTCGCTGTGCCCGGCCTCCTCCGCCTGTGGCTGCTGCGGCAGCCCGGGCCGCAGGTGCTCCTCCACCCTGATGTACTTGAGCCCGGCCCTGAGGTCTGCGTCGTTCCGCAATCGGATGACCAGTGGAAACTCGGCCAGCGCGGTGGTGTCGAACAGTCCGGTCGTGTAGAGCAGTTGCACGCCCAACGCGTCCGACACGGCCCGCTGAAGTTCCAGCAGATAGGTCGCGTTGGCGCGTCCGATGGGGTTGTCGAGGAACAGCGTCCCCGCGTGCCGGTGCTTGTCGCGTCCACGGTCGTTGGACCTGAGCGCGGCCATGGTGCAGTACAGGGCGATGGCCGCCGTGAGCAGCTGCCCACCGGAGAACACATCCCCCATCTGCCCCACGGGCACCCGCTCGGCGCGCAGCACCGCGTCGGGCTTGAGGATCTCGACGGCCACCCCCTTGGGCTGCAGGGCCGCCCCCACTCCCCTCAGCAGCAGGGACATTCCGTCCCGCCGTAGGTCGGAGTTCTTCTTCACAGCGGCCCGGGTCGCCTCGTCGACGACCTCGCCCAGCCGCTCGGTGAGCGTGGCCTGGTCGGGCTCCTCGAAGCGGATGCGGAGGAACTCCTGCCCGGACCACTCGCCGAGCCCCTCGGGCAGCCGGGACAGCCGCTGGGCGGACCGCAGGGTCGCGAGGGCCGACTCCACGAGCCCGCGCAGCCGGTCCACGATCGAATCGCGGTTGCGCTCCAGCTGGGCCAGCTCGTCGGTCAGTACCCGTAGTCGGGGTGCGAAGGCGTCCGCCCACTTCTGGGCGTGCTCGGGCAGTGCGGAGGCGGGCAGTTCACGGATCTGCTGCCGTGCGGGCGTACGCACCGCTTCGTAACGGGTGGAGTTGGCATGCCGTACGAGCACATCGCTCGCCTCGCGTACGGCGGACTCGGCGGTGGAGAGATCGCCGGCGCAGCCGCGCAGCGACCGGCGGGCCTCGGCGGCGGACTGCCGGGCCTCCTCCAGGTTGCCTGGGTAGGGCTCGGGCTCTTCCGGCTCCTCCTCGGCGGAGTGTTCGCGCAGCAGGTCGCGGAGCATTGCGGCGATCTCGTCGAAGCCGCCGGCCGCGTCCTCGGCCGCGCGGTGGGCGTCGAGCAGTTCGGTGTGTGCCTCGCGCGCGTGGGTCAAGGCCTCCGTGCGGGAGGCGAGTTCGGCGGTCGCCGTACGTAGCAGGGCCTGCGCGTGGTCGGCGTCGCGCGGCTGGAGCTCCTCGGGCAGCTCGGTATGCGCCTCGCCGTCCTCGGGGGCATGCCGTTCGGCCTCGCCGCGCAGCCGTCCGAGTTGCTCGCTCGCGGTGGACATCCGGGTCTCCAGGAGCTGCACCAGCTCCTCCGCGCGGGCGGCGGCGGCCTGCCGGGAGGGCCCGTCGGATCCGTCGGGCGACTGCAGGAGCTGCTCCGCGCGGGTGCGGACCTTGTTGGTCAGCCGCTCAAGGTCCGCGAGCGCGGCGCTCTCGTCGCTCTCCGAACGGGCCTGTTCGGCGCGGAGGTCGGCGCCGACGCCGACCTTCTCGTACAGCTGTGAGGCGGCGCGGTAGGCCTCGCGCAGGGCGGGCAGCGAGGACTTGGGGGCGTCCTCGTCGGCTTCCGGTACGTCGTCGGGGGCGCCGGCGATCTCGGCGCGTTCGGCCCGCAGCGCGCGGGCGGTGCGGCGGGCGTCGTCCGCGGCGCGCTGGGCGGCGCGCCGATCCTCGTCGGCGGCGCGGGCGCGCTCCAGACAGGTCTGGGCGCGGGCCTCCGACTCGGTGGCCTCGTCGGCGAGTTCGCGCAGCTTGACCTGCCAGCCGGCCCGCTCGCGCAACCGGAACGCGAGTCCGGCGAGGGCGTCGGCGGCGCGCCGGGCCCTCTGTGCGGCCTCCTGCCGTTCGTCGCGCACCTGTGCGGTCTCGGCGGCGGCCTCCTCGGTCTCGGCCCGCACGATCCGCGCCTCGCCCAGTTCGGCCTCGGACTCCTCGGCGAACGCACGTGCCTCCCATGCGGCCTGCGCCAGCTCCACGAGCCGCCCGGACGGACAGGTGGTGCGCCAGGAGGCGAGCCGCGCGGCCAGCTCGCGGTCCTTGCCGAGCCGGGCGGCGAGGGTGCGGATCTCCTCGTCCCGCTCGGTGGCCCGGGCGCGCAGCGCCTGCCGTTCCTCGTCGGCGGCGTGCTCGTCGTGCATGGCCGGGTTCGGCGGTACGAGGAACACGTCGCCCGGGGTGGCGTCGGCACCGGGGGTCGGCGCCAGCAGGGCGGCTGCCGTGCCGACGGCCACGGCGGAGCGCGGCAGCAGGGCGGCCTCGCCGAGCGTCTCGCGGGCGCGGGCGTGGGTGTCCGGGTCGGTGATGATCACGCCGTCGACGAGTTCGGGGCGGGCGGCGAGCACGCGCGCGTGGTCCGTCGGGTCGACGGCCTGGGCGAGGTAGCGCCAGCCGGGCAGCGCCGGAATGCCGTGCTCGCCGAGGTACTCGACGGTGGCGAGCACATCGGGTCCGGGCGGCAGCAGCCCGCCGTCGCCCAGGGCGCCGAGGATCCGGGAGTCGTCGGCGGCCGCGGTGCGCAACTCGAACAGATGCCGTTCGGCGGAACCGACGGCGTCGTCGAGGAGCTCGCGCAACTCGTCGGCGAACCGGTCGAGTTCCTCGGCGCTGAAGGCCTCCTCAGCCTCCCCCGCGCTCTCGCCCCGGGGCCGGGGAATGGCCGTACGCGAACCGGTGAGGCCCAGCAGCTCGGTGAGCCGCTCCTCCGCCGCCAGGGCCTCTGCCAGGCGTTTCTCGGCGTCGTAGGTCCGCTCGGCGGCCGTCGCCGCGTCTGCCGCGCGGGCGGCCGTGAGCTCCGCGCGGGCCTCGGCGGAGGCCGCCTCGCGCGCGTGCTCGGCCGCCTTGCGGGAGGCCTCGCGGGCGGTGTCCCAGGCGGCGACGGCCGTCTTCTCGGCGTCGCTGGCCGCGAGGGCGGCGCGGGCCGGGTCGGCGTCCGGGGCACTGTCGTCGAGCCAGCCCGCGCGGACGGCCTCGGCGGTCTCCTGCTCGACCTCGCTGAGGCGCTGGCGAAGATGGCCGACCTCGCTGCGGGCGCGCTGTGCCTCGGTGGCGGCGGATGTCGAGTCCCGGTAGGCGGAGTCGCTGACCTCCTGGAGGGCGGCGGACCGCTCCTCCTCCTCGTTGGCGAGGTGCTCCGCGCTCTGGGCGGCCGCGTGCAGGGCCCGTACGAGATCGACGGCGGCCTTGGCGCGGGCGGCGAGCGCGGGGGCCGCGTCCCGTTCTGCCTCCTGGATGGCGGCGGCCACGCGCGCGACGCGGTCGGCGGCGGCGCGGTGGCGCAGCACGGCTTCGGCGGCCTGCCAGGCGGAGTGCAGGGTGCGTGCGTCGGCCAGCTCGCGCTTCTGCGCGGCGGCGGACTTCTCACCGGCGGCCAGTGCCAGCGAGGCGTGCCGGTAGGCGAGTTCGGCGGCGATCAGCGCGCTGCGCTCGCGGGCGCCCTCGGATTGCGTGACGGCGTGGGCGGCGGCCGTGACGCGCTGGGCGAGGTCGGCTGCGCGCACCCGCTCCTGCGCGCCCCGTGCGGACAACCTGCGCGCGAGCGTGCGGGTACGGCGCTCGGCGCCCGCGTGGATGTCACGCGCGCGTGCCCGTGCCTCGGCCGCCTCGACGATCCGCCCCAGCAGATCCACCGACCCGGCGGTGAAGTCCCGTTCGGCGATCAGCTCGGCGCGTCGCCCCAGCTTGTGGCCGAAGCCGCCGACCAGGTCGGCGAGCCCGTCCGTGTCCCGGGTGTCGGTGACGGCCCGCAGCAGCAGGTCGGTGAAGTCGGAGTCCTTCTTGACCGCGAACAGACCGGCGGCCTCACCCTCGTCGGCGTTCATCTCCCGCTGGTAGCGGAAGAGTTCCGGGTCCAGGCCGAGGTCGCCGAGGTGCTCGATCCAGCGGTCGTGGATCTCCTCCCAGTGCACCTCCAGATGCGGATACGCCTTGCCCGCCTCCGTGATGGCGTCCCGGAAGCCCTTCATGGTGCGGCGCCGCCCCTGCGCCCCTGAGGCGCCCTCCACGGGCGGTCGTACGGCGGTGGACTCTGCGACCGGCAGACTGTCCAGGGCGAGCCCGGGCCCCGGCCGGAACGAGTACCAGGCCTCGGCGAACTTCCGCGGGTCGTTGGAGACCTGCCGTCCCCGCCATTCGCTCACCTTGCCCACGACCACGCACTCGCCGGTGAGGGTGTGCTGCCACTCCAGGGCGACATGCCCGCAGTCGTCGGCGAGCAGGAACT
Source organism: Streptomyces sp. NPDC111744 (assembly GCF_055634995.1). Taxonomy (NCBI): domain Bacteria; kingdom Bacillati; phylum Actinomycetota; class Actinomycetes; order Kitasatosporales; family Streptomycetaceae; genus Streptomyces; species Streptomyces sp. NPDC111744. The sequence continues at coordinate 469,579 of NZ_JBVKCG010000006.1, read as the reverse complement.
TGCGCAGCACGCCCGAGCTGGCGCCGCCGAGGGTGTTGCGGTGGCCCGGCAGCATCACCGAGAAGATCAGCTTGAGCAGCACCGACTTGCCGCCGCCGTTCTCCAGGAAGAGCACACCGGCGGGCGCGGGCCGGCGCGGCGGGCCGACGGGCTCCTCCTCGAAGAACTCCGCCTGGGTGGGGGCCGGGTCGGGCACGGGCTCACCGACGCCCCGCAGGTCCAGCACGGTGTCGGCGTAGCGCGCACCGGCGGGCCCGATGGAGTAGAGGCGGACCCGGGACAGCTCGTACATGGCGGACTCTCGTAAGTCTGGGGAAAAGTGCGGTGGTTCTGGACGGTCAGGAGTGGAACGGCAGTCCGGCGTCGGCGGCCAGGTCGTCGCTGTCGTCGGCGGGCAGCAGGCTGGCCGTGCCGTCGGTGACCGGGACGACGCCGAGTTCCAGCAGCTCGGCCATGGCTGCGCTGCCGGCCATGTCCCGCACCTGGAGCTGGTAGCGGGCCGTCGTGCGGTAGGTGCCGCCCTGGTCGTCGCCGGTGCGCTGGAGGAACCCCGAGTCGGTGAGGAAGACGACCGCCTTGCCGATGATGCCGGTGGTGGAACCGGCCAGCCGGCGGGCGTCCTTGGTGGCGCCGGTCGCGCTGCGTCTGGCCCAGATCCGCCAGGCGGCCTCCAGGCCGGGCGTGTCGGTGGCCGGGTCGGTGTTCTCCCCCAGCGCCTCGGCCCGCTCCTCCAGGCGGCGGCAGGCCTGCCGGACGAAGGCGTCGACGCCGTTGACCGTGATCCGCCCGATGTAGCCGTCGTCGGCCAGGTCCTCGGGACGCGGGAACGCCAGCGCTGCGACGGCGAGATGGGCGAGCCCGTGCAGGAACCGGTCGCTGCCGTCCGCGGACGTACGACGCGCGTAGTCGCCCATGCGAACGGCGAACACCGAGTCCTCGGCAGCGGTCACGGCCATCCCTGCGCGGGCCGACACCTCCAGCACCACCAGGCCGAGCCCGGCGGCCACGGCATCCGCGAGGCGCGCGAACGCCGGGTCCTCCCGGTAGCGCCGCAGCAGCTCGGTGTACTCCTGATCACGCGCGGGCTGCAGCTTGGGTTGCAGCCCGAACGCGACGAGCCGGGCCGCGTCGGCGGCGTCGGCGGGCGTGACGGCAGCGTTGGCCTGCGCGGCAGACGCGTCAGCCTCAACGTACTCGTTCACGGGGACAACTCCTTGATCTTGAAAAAAGGGAGGAGGGACACCCCTCAGGGGCGCACAACGTCACGCCGCCTCCGTCCGGTCCGCCGCCATCCCCACCGCGTCCAACAAAGCAGTCCCCACGATCAGATCCGCCCCGCCGAACTCGGGATCGTCAAGCTCGGTCCCGTCATCCACGGCGAACAACAGCTTCTCCTCGCCCTGTCGATACGCGGTACCGACCGCCGGACTGGCCGCATGCACAGCCAGCAAAGCAACCAGATAAGGCAGCTCGGCATCCCGCTTGCGCGCCTCCGCCAACAACCCGGACAACCTGCGCGGCGCGTCCGCCGGAAGGTCCAGCAGCGCCATCGCCGCGGCCAGCTGCTCCTCGCTGAAACGGCTGTCGTCCGGCGTCGCGATGAGGTCCGGCTCGGGCATCTCGGCGCCCAGATGCTCCCGTTCCACCGGCGGCGTCAGCAGTATGTCGACGAGGTCGCCCACCCGCACCGACACCGGCGTCCGCAGCCCGGTCCCGCGTGCGAAGAACGCCCCCGTGACCCGGCTCGCCTGCTCCAGCGGCAACGGCAGCAGTGGGGCGAGGAGGTGCCCGTACAGGTCTGTCCCCGACGTCGTCATGGGCGTCGCGAACGCCTGCCGGTCCTGCTCCGCGCGGAACAGCGGCCCGGCCTCCAGCAGTCGCGACTGCAACTGCGTGTGGCGTCGGATGCAGTCCTTGACGATGTCGACGAGTTCGGCGGCACGCCGCTTGTTCTCCGGCTCCTCGGTCTCGTCGCGGGCCTTGCGGATGTTGGTGAGGATCGCGTTCTCGTGCCGGTAGCGGTCGGCGACGTGGTCCAGAGCCTCGGCGATCAGGTCGGGGACGGCGTTGAGCCAGTCCACCGCGCGGACGTTGCGCCGGGTGGCATCCAGGGCGCGGCGCAGGGTCTCCGAGTACTGCACGGTCCGGTAGCGGGCCTGCTCGGCGGCGAGCTGGGCGTCGGCGAGGCGGCCGCGGTTGATCAGCACCTCCAGCTTGACCTCGGCGGCGATCTGGGCGCTGGTGACGTCCGTGTCGAGAGCGCCGACCAGGACGTTGACCGCCTCGTCGGTCGTCCGGAGGTACACCGTGCCGCCGGGGCCCGGCACCTCCTCGATCAGCTTGAAGTCGTAGTCCCGGCGGACATACGACCCGTCGGGCGCGAAGGTGCCGTACACCGCGCGGAAGCCGCGGTCGACGCTGCCGACGTTGATCAGGTTCTCCAGGACCCAGCGGGCCACGCGCTCGTGCTCGGCGACCGGACGCCGCGGGGTCTGCGCGGAGATGCGCGGGATCAGCCGGGCGACGATCTGCTCGTGGTCGGCGCCGGTGTCGAAGTCCATGTTCAGTGTGACCAGGTCGATGGCGGCGAGGGCCACCTCGGCCATGCCGTACACCGAGTACTCGCCCGCGAGGTTCGCCTTGCGCATGTCCAGGTCGTGCAGCGGTGCGGTGCAGGCGAGCGCGCGCAGGCGCCGCGCCAGCCCCTCGTCGGCGGCCGGGCCCGGCGCGGGGCGCGGCCCCGCGCTGAGCTGGGGCGGAACGCTGTCCGTCGTCACAGGCGAAGTCACGGTGCACAGACTAGGTCCTAGGTCTGACATCGACCCAAACGCTCCGTCCGGGGCGCCGGGGGCACCGCGGGCTGTCCATGGGCTGGGTGCGGGCTACAGGGGGCCCTCGTCGCCGACCCTGCGCCGGTAGACCTCCACCACTCGTTCCAGTGAGTCCGTGAGGTACGTCTCCAGCAGTCGCTCCGCGCCGCGCCTGTCGCCCCGCTCCAGCGCCTGGAGGAGCTCCCGGTTCCGGGACAGGTAGGGCTCGTGCAGGGTGTGGGGGTCGTCGACCGTGTGGAACGCGAGGCGGAGTTCGGCGAAGACGCTGCGCATCAGTTCGTCGGTGCGTTCGCTGCCGGCCAGGGCGACCAGTTCCCGGTGGAAGTGGATATTGGCCGTACCCACTGCTTTCCAGTCATCTCCGGCCGCCGCCCGCTGCCCTTCCGTGACCGCCGCCGACAGTCCGTCCAGGGCGTAGGGCGGGTCACCGAGGCCGCGTACGACGGCGCACTCGACCAGGGACCGGGTGCGGTAGATGTCCTCGACGTCCTCGACGGTCAGGACCCTGACGAAGACACCGCGGTTGAGTTCGTGGACCAGCAGGCGTTCGTGGGTGAGCAGCCGGAACGCCTCGCGCAGGGTGTTGCGGGAGACGCCGAGCGCACCGCCGATGCCGTCTTCCGACAGGCGGGTGCCTGGCGGGAAATACCCGTCCGCGATACGGCTCCTGAGGATGTCGGAGACCCGTTCGGCGGTGCTGGTGCGCCCGAGGAGGGAACGGTCGTCGGCCAGTCCCGTCAGCTGCTCTGCCATGCCCGGAATTCAACCGCAGACACAGGAACGAAACAACGTGGGTATTGAAGGATCGTTGAACGATCCTCTACGGTGCTCAGCACGCTCACCTTGGCACGGCACCGCACGGCTCAGTCCCCGCACCCTTCGTCCCCTCTTCTGCGAGGTGCCCATGAGCACGACTCCTCCACCGCAGGCCCTTACCTCCGACGCGAACCCGGGCAGGGACGAACGCACCGCCGAAGGCGGCGCGTTCGGCTGGCTGCGCGCCCTCGGTCCGCGCGGCCGGCACGCGTTCGCCGGTGCGTTCGGCGGATACGCCCTGGATTCGTACGACTACTTCACCCTGCCGCTGAGTATGGTCGCGCTCGCGACGTACTTCGGACTGGACAGTGGCCAGACCGGCCTGTTCACCACCGTCACCCTGGTGGTCTCCGCGGTCGGCGGCGCCGCGGCGGGCGTCTTCGCGGACCGGGTCGGCCGGGTCCGCGCCCTGATGATCACGGTCGTCACCTACGCCGTCTTCACGGTGGCCTGCGGCTTCGCGCCCGACTACGAGACGCTGCTGGTGTTCCGAGCCCTCCAGGGCCTGGGCTTCGGCGGCGAGTGGGCGGTCGGCGCGATCCTGGTCGCCGAGTACGCAAGCGCCCGGCACCGCGGCCGCACGCTCGGCGCGGTCCAGAGCGCCTGGGCCGCCGGCTGGGCGCTCGCCGTGATCGTCTACACGCTGGTCTTCTCGTTCGTCGGCGACGACCTGGCCTGGCGGGTCATGTTCTGGACCGGTGCCCTGCCCGCACTGCTCGTGGTGTGGCTGCGCCGCCGGGTGCACGACGCCCCGCAGGCGGTCGCGGTACGTGAACGGAGCCCGCGGCGCGGCTCGTTCGTCGCGATCTTCCGTCCGGGCACGGCCGAGGCGCCGGGTCTGCTGCGCACCACGGTCTTCGCGGGCCTGCTGTCCACGGGTGTCCAGGGCGGCTACTACACGCTGGCGACCTGGATCCCGACGTATCTGAAGTCCGAGCGCGGTCTGTCGGTCGTCGGCACCGGTGGCTATCTGACCTTCCTGATCTCGGGGGCCTTCCTCGGCTATCTGACCGGCGGTTACCTCACCGACCGGCTGGGCCGTCGCCGCAACATCTGGCTGTTCGCGCTCCTCTCGGCGCTCTGTGTGCTGGCGTACGCGAACATCCCGGACGGCGCCAACACCACGCTCCTGGTGCTCGGTTTCCCGCTCGGCTTCTGTATGTCGGCGATCTTCAGCGGATTCGGTTCGTATCTGAGCGAGCTGTACCCGACGGCGGTGCGCGGCACCGGGCAGGGTTTCACGTACAACGCGGGCCGGGCGGTGGGCGCGGTCTTCCCCACCCTGGTGGGCTTCCTGGCCGACAGCTGGGGCGTGGGCGGCGCTCTTGTCTTCGGCGCGGCCGGGTACGGGCTCGCCGCCCTGGCCCTGTTCGGACTACCGGAGACGCGCGGGAAGGAACTGGCGTGAACCGTACGGAAGACCGTCCTGTCACCCTCGTCGACGAGCACGCGCACGCGTGGAGCCCGACAACCGCCCGGGCCCGCTTCCGGGAGGGCCTCACGGGCGCCACGGCCGGGGTCGCGGCCGGTCACACCCAGGCCAACCTGATCTCGGTGCCCGCCGACTGGGCGTACGAGATGCTGCTGTTCTGCCAGCGCAACCCGAAGCCCTGCCCGGTGCTCGACGTCACCGACGCCGGCGCCACGGCCACCGTGCTGGCGGACGGCGCGGACCTGCGCACCGATCTGCCGCGCTACCGGGTCTGGCGGGACGGGGAGTTGACGGATGAGCCGACGGACGTGACAGCGTACTGGCGGGACGATCTGGTGTCGTTCCTGCTCGGGTGCAGCTTCACGTTCGAGTGGGCGCTGGCCGAGGCAGGTGTGCCGATCCGGCATGTCGAGCAGGGCCGGAACGTGCCGATGTACGTGACCGGCCGCCCGTGCCGTCCGGCGGGGCGGCTGAGGGGGCCGATGGTGGTGTCGATGCGCCCGGTCCCGCCGCAGCATCTGTCGGCCGCGATCCGGGAGAGCAGTCGGCTCCCGGCGGTGCACGGCGGCCCCGTGCACTGCGGTGATCCCTCGGCGCTCGGCGTCGCCGATCTCGGCCGGCCCGACTTCGGCGACCCGGTGGACGCCGGTCCCGACGACATCCCGGTGTTCTGGGCGTGCGGGGTGACCCCGCAGGCGGTGGTGATGGCCTCCCGGCCGCCGTTCGCCATCACGCACGCGCCGGGCCAGATGTTCATCAGCGACGCCCGCGACGAGCAGTACCGCGTCGCCTGACACGAGAGACAGCGGATCCATGACCTCGATCGACCTGAACGCCGACCTCGGCGAGGGCTTCGGCCGCTGGCGGCTGACCGACGACGAGCAGTTGCTGTCCGTCGTCACCAGCGCCAACGTGGCCTGCGGTTACCACGCGGGGGACGCGGCAACCATGCGGCGGGTGTGCGAGCTGGCGGCTGATCGCGGGGTGACGATCGGCGCCCAGGTGTCCTACCGGGACCTGGCGGGGTTCGGGCGGCGCGCGATGGACGTGCCGCCCGCCGAGCTGGCGGCCGAGGTGGCCTACCAGATCGGTGCCCTTGAGGTCTTCGCCCGCGCGGTCGGCTCGCGCGTGGCGTACGTGAAGCCGCACGGCGCGCTCTACAACCGGGTCGTGCACGACGAGGAGCAGGCCGCCGCGGTGGTCGACGGCGTGCTTCTCGCGGACGCCTCGCTGCCCGTGCTCGGGCTGCCCGGTTCACGATTGCTGGAGCTGGCCGGGAAGGCTGGGCTGCCGGCCGTCACGGAGGCGTTCGCGGACCGCGCGTACACCGACGAAGGGACACTGGTCCCGCGCGGGCGCGAGGGTGCGGTGGTGAGCGACCCGGAGGCAGTCGTGGAGCGTTCGGTGGAGCTGGCGCGCTCCGGCACGGTCACCGCTCACTCCGGCGCGCGCATCGTCGTACGCGCCCGCTCACTCTGCCTGCATGGCGACACCCCGGACGCCGTGGAGCTGGCACGCAGGGTGCGCACGCGGCTCGCGGAGTCGGGCGTGACCGTAGCGGCCTTCGCATGAGCACGACCACGAGCACGGACACAAGCCCCAGCCCGAACACGGACCCGAAGACCGAGACTGCCGCGCCCGTGACAACGCACCTCGTCGGTGACGACGCCGTCCTGGTCGAGGTCGGCTCCGGCGCGCAAGCCCAGGCCCTGCACGCCGAGTTGGTGCGCCGCCGCACGGAGGGCTCGCTGAGGGTCCGCGAGATCGTGCCGGCCGCCCGCACGGTCCTGCTCGACGGCCTCGACGACCCAGCCCGCTGGGCCGGCGAACTGGCCGCCGCCGAGATCCCGCCCGCTCCCCCACGCGCGCGTGCCGCGATCGAGCTGCCGGTGCGCTACGACGGCCCGGACCTGGCCGAGGTCGCCGCCCACTGGCGGGTGCCCGAGGGGGAGGTGGCCCGCATCCACGCGGGAACCGAGTTCACGGTCGCCTTCTGTGGTTTCGCGCCCGGCTTCGGCTACCTCACCGGGCTCCCCGCCCGCTACGACGTGCCGCGCCGGGCCACCCCGCGCACGGCGGTGCCCGCCGGCGCGGTGGCGCTGGCCGGGCCGTACACGGGCGTGTACCCGCGCTCCTCGCCGGGCGGCTGGCAGCTGATCGGGACGACGGAGGCGGTGCTGTGGGACCACGCGCGCGTGCCGGCCGCACTGCTGACGCCGGGTACTCGTGTGCGGTTCGTGCCGGTGGGGCCGGTGGGGGGCGTATGACCGACCGGGCGCTCGTCGTCGTACGGGCCGGGGCGCTGACCACCGTGCAGGACCGCGGACGCCCCGGGTACGCGCATCTCGGGGTGCCCCGCTCGGGAGCGCTGGACACGCCCGCCGCCGCGCTCGTCAACCGGCTGGTCGGCAATTCCCCCGATGCGGCCGTCCTGGAGACCACCGTCAATGGATGCGCCGTCCGGCCGCGGTCGACGGTGGTGGTCGCGGTCGGGGGTGCGCCGGGTCCGGTCGCGGTGGGCGGGCGCCCGGCGGCGTGGGGCGCGCCCGTGGTGGTTCCCGCCGGGGAAGTACTGGAAGTGGGAGCGGCTCTGTCCGGCGTACGGAGTTATGTGGCCATCTCCGGTGGGATCGCCGTCGAGCCGGTGATGGGCAGCCGGGCCACTGATCTGCTCTCCGGGCTCGGGCCGGCCCCGCTGGCGGACGGCACGGTGCTGCCGCTGGGCACTCCCACGCCCCCGCACGCGCGCGTGGACGTCGTACCGCAGCCGTCCCCGCCCACGGAACTCGTGCTGCGGGTGACGCTCGGCCCGCGCGCCGGCTGGTTCATGCCCGCGGCCGTCCGGGCGTTCACCTCGCGCGCGTACCGCGTGTCGTCGGCGAGCAACCGCGTCGGGCTGCGCACGGAAGGGGCCGCCCTGGAGCGAGCCCATCCCGGTGAACTCCCCAGCGAGGGCATGACCCTCGGCGCCGTCCAGGTGCCGCCGGACGGGTGCCCGGTGGTGTTCCTGGCCGACCATCCGACCACCGGCGGCTATCCGGTGATCGCGGTGGTCCGCGCCGCCGACCTCCCGGCGGCGGCCCAGGCCGTCCCCGGCATCCCGATCCGCTTCGTGGCCGTACGCCGTCGCTGAGCTGCCGTCGCTGAGCCGCCGTGGCGGTGTCATCCGGCGCCGTCGTCCGCGCGTGACGTCATCGTCCTCATGCGGCGTCGGCGGGCCGCTCCGGCAGCTGGAGGGCGGCCAGAGCGGCGGAGACGGCGGCGGACGCGCTCAGGTCCAGGCGGGCGCTGGTGCCCTTCCTGCGGTGCCGCATCTCGTCGAGGGCCAGCCGCAGCAGCTGGGGCAGCAGGTCGCTGCACCGCCTGATCACCCAGGCCGTGCCGGCCGTGGCCAGCCAGAACAGACTCGCCTTCTTGGTCGGCGGCGGGAACTCGGGCTCGGGGGACGGCGCCGTCCCCGTCGCCTTGCCCATCGGTGCGAGCAGGGCGTGGAAGCGGACGGCGAGCTGCCGGTGCCCGCGCTCGCACGGGTGCAGCCGGTCCGCGCTCCACATCGCCCGGTCGGTGAGCCAGGCACCCTCCGCCGCGTGCAGATGGACGGCCCCGTACCGCTCGGACAGCGCGTGCACCACCATGTTGACCGCACGCTGCCGGCGGGCCAGCGGGCGGGCCAGGGCGCCCGGGAGTCCGAGCATCGAGCCGGGGTCGGGCAGACACGCGGTGAGCAGGGTCGCGCCCGATGCGGTGAAGGCCGCGTAGACCTTGTCGAGCCGTTCGGCCACCGCGTGGATGTCGAAGGTGCAGCGCAGGGTGTCGTTGACGCCGATGACGACGGCGACTATGTCGGGGCGCAGATCCAGTGCGGCCGGGGTCTGACGTTCCAGCACGTCCCGGGTCTGCGCCCCGCTGACCGCGAGGTTGGTGAAGTTCACGTCCTTCGCGGCGAGTCCGCCGGCCAGCAGCGCGGCCCAGCCGCGCCACCCTTCGCCGGCGGGGTCGCCCACGCCCTCGGTCAGGGAGTCTCCCAGCGCCACGAACCGAACCGCTCTCATGCCACGCCCTCCGGCACGACACGACGGATCTGTTCCGTCGTTCCGTTCTCGTCACGACGGCACAGCACCGGTGCGTCGTGCGCGGCGAGGAAGGCCTCCACCGCCGTTCCCCACCCGAAGCACTCCGCACGCGCGCGTGCCGCTTCCCGGCGCTCGGGACCGGGCCGCTCCAGGAGCAGCTCCACAGCGTCGGCGAAGGCGTCGCCGCGGTCGGCCGCGGTGGCCCCCGAGGAGCCGATCACCTCGGGCAGCGCGGAGGAGGCGCTGGCGACCACGGGCGTGCCGCAGGCCATGGCCTCCAGGGCGGCGAGTCCGAAGGTCTCCGCGGGCCCGGGCGCCATGGCCACGTCGGCGGACGCCTGCAGCGCGCCCAGGGTGTCCCGGTCGGAGACGTGCCCCAGGAAGGTCACCGGCAGCCTGCGCTCCCGCGCGCGCTGTTCCAGACGCTCGCGCAGCGGCCCGTCGCCGGCGACGACCAGGATCACCCGGCGGCCGCGCCGGACCAGCGCCTCCACGGCGTCGAGGGCGGTGCCGGGCCGCTTCTCCACGGACAGCCGCGAGCACATGACGAGCAGTGCCTCGTCCTCGCTCGCGTACCGCGCCCGCAGGTCGAGGTCGCGCATCGAGGGGTGGCGGCCCATCAGGTCGACGCCCAGGGGGGCGCGTACGACGTTGCGCGCGCCGATGCGGATGAACTCGCGCTCGGCGAACTCGGTGGTGCACACCACCCGCGCGTACGTGTGCGCCGTCCGGATGTTGAGGGCGTCTGCGGTGCGCCGGGACATGTTCTCGGACATGCCCCAGGTGCGCAGGACGCCGTCGGCGGTCTCATGGGAGACCATCACAGCGGGGATCCGGGCGCGCCGGGCCCAGCGGCCGGTCCAGCGCAGGGTGGTGCGGTCGGACACCTCCAGGCGGTCCGGGGCGAGGTGCTCCAGGAGGGTCTGCACGCGTGTCTTGTCGACGAGGACGCGGTAGCCGCCGGTGCCGGGCAGCACCGGGCCGGGCAGGGTGATCACCCGGCCCTGCTCCTCGACCCGGTCCGAGAAGCGCTCGCCGGGCACGATCAGGACCGATTCGTGACCGGCGGCCACGAAGCCCTTGCCGAGTTCGCGCAGGGCGGTGCGCAGGCCGCCGGAGGAGGGCGCGACGAAGTTGGCGAGCCGGACGATGCGCAGGGATTCACCGCTCATGCCGCCACCACCGGCCGGCGTGCCGTGAGGACGTCCTCGTAGTGCTGGATCAGCTGGTCGCCGACCGCGGCCCAGGTGCGGCCCTCGACGGTCTCGCGCGCGGCGGCGCCGAAGCCGGCCCGCATCGCGGGGTCGGCCACCAGGGAGGCGACGGCCTCGCGGACGGCGCCCGCGTCGCGCGGCGGGACCAGGAACCCGGTGCGGCCGTGGTCGACCAGGTCGATCGGGCCGCCGGCGGCGGGCGCGACGACCGGGACGCCGCTGGCCATGGCCTCCTGGACGGTCTGGCAGAACGTCTCGAAGGGGCCGGTGTGCGCGAAGACGTCGAACGAGGCGAAGATCCGGGCGAGGTCGTTGCCGGTGCGGCGGCCGAGGAAGACCGCGCCTGGCAGCGCCTCGCTGAGGTGGGCCTGGCTGGGCCCGTCGCCCACGATCACGACCTTGACGCCTTCCAGGCCGCAGACCCCGGCGAGGAGTTCGATCTGCTTCTCCGGGGCCAGGCGGCCCACGTAGCCGACGATGACCTCGCCGTTCGGGGCGATCTCGCGGCGCAGCGCCTCGTCGCGGAACTCGGGGCGGAAGCGGACGGTGTCCACGCCCCGCTGCCACAGCTGGATCCGGGGAACCCCGTGCGACTCCAGGTCGCTGATCGAGGCGGTGGAAGGGGCGAGGGTGCGGTCGGCGGCGCCATGGACGGACCGTATCCGCCGCCAGGCGGCCGCCTCGCCGGCGCCCACGTAGGTCCGGGCATATCCGGCCAGGTCTGTCTGGTAGACGGCGACGGCCGGGATGCCGAGCCGGGCGGCGGCGGCCATGCCGCGAACGCCGAGGATGAAGGGGCTGGCCAGGTGCACCACGTCGGGGCGGTGCTCGATCAGCGCGGCGGCGAGCTTGCGGCTGGGGAGAGCCACGCGGACCTGGGGATAGCCCGGGAGCGGAAGGGAGGGGACGTGGACGACAGGGCACGGCGCGGCGGCCGCGGCGAGCCTGTTTCCGGGGGCGGGAGCCGGAGCGACGACAAGGGGAGCGTGACCGCGATCGACGAGGTGTCGGGCGGTCTGGAGCGCGCAGTGGGCCACGCCGTTCACATCGGGGGGAAAGGATTCGGTCACGATGACGACACGCATACCCGTGTTGTCGCCGCGCTGGACGTGGCCGCGTCAAAGTGGATCTTTCCGATTGTTAAACGTCCCATGAGCGTTGGCCTGCACACCCGATTGGTCCAACCGCTGTCCACACCCGGCTGTCCTGCCGGTCACCGGTTGTTCACTCAGTGGGCAGTTTTCCGCGAAGGGAACGGATGCGGGATCCCCCGTGGTTCCCGAGTTGAAGCCGTGGTCCCCCGTGGCGATGTCTCACACGGCGGGTGTGTCCGGTCCGATACGGCTGCGTACGGCCGTCTGGACCTCGGCCTCCTCGGCGGGGTCGGCGGCGAGCCGGCGGAGTTGTTCGACGACCCGGGCGTCACCGGTCTCGGCGTGCCGGGCGGCGATCTCGCGGGTGGTTTCCTCGCAGTCCCACAGGCATTCGACGGCGAAGCCGGTGGCGAAGGAGGGATCGGTGGCGGCCAGGGCGCGGGCGGCGCGGCCGCGGAGGTGGGACGAGGCGGTCTCGCGGTAGACGTGGCGCAGAACGGGCGCGGCACAGGCGATGCCGAGGCGTCCGGTGCCGTCCACGAGGGTCCACAGCGTCGGCGCGTCCGGGCCTTCGCCGCGTACGGCCTCCCGCAGTGCGGCGAGGACCAGTTCACTGTCCTGGGCGCCGCCCCGGCAGGCGAGCATCCGTCCGGCGGCGGCGCCGAGGGCGTCGGGCCGGTGGGCCCAGCCGCGGGCGCGGTCGACGGCGGCGATACTGCGCATGCGTTCGAAGGCGTCGACGGCGGCCTCCACGACGGCGGTGGTGCCGTCGATCACCGCGGCCTCGATCAGGTTGAGCGCGTCGGGGTCGTTGCTGTCGGCGAGGTAGCGCAACGCGGTGCAGCGGGCTCCGTCGGTGCCGTCCTTGGCCGCCTGGAGGATCTCCGGCCGGTCCTCGGGGCCGGCCACGGCGACGAGACAGCGGGCGGCCGGCACATGGAGGGCCGCGCCCCGCTCGACGCCCTGCTGGGCCCACTCGAAGACCGCACGCACGCTCCACCCCGGACGGGGCCCGGTAGGTCGCATCTGGCGCTGCCAGCGGTCGAAACAGCCGGTTTCCTGCGCGGCACGCACGCGCGTGGCGATCGATTCGCGGGGATCGTCGGCCCACAGCCGCCACGGCCGTGGCTCGAAGGCGTCCCGTACGGCGGCGGCCAGCTCGGCCTCGCCCTCGGCGTCCATGGTGAAGCGCGCGAGCACCGGGGCGGCGAGGGCGCACAGGCCCGCGTCGTCGTCGCGCAGCGCCAGTTCGTCAAGGGCCCAGGCCCAGTTGGTGCCAGTGGCGGCGTACCTGCGCAGCAGTGCGAGCGCGTCCCGCCTGCCGTAGGAGGCGAGGTGTCCGAGCACGGCCAGTGCGAGGCCGGTGCGGGACTCCTCGGTGTCGAGGACGTCGTCGGGGTCGAAGAGATGCGCCTCGATGGCGTCCAGCTCGCCGTTCAGGTCGAGATAGAGGCGGGCGTAGTAGAGGGAGCGGTTCTCCACCTGCCAGTCGTGGCGGGGGTCGCGGAGCACGCAGTGGTTCAGTGCCGCGAGCGCTTCGGCGCGCGGGGCGGTGAGCGCGTGCAGCGTGCCGTCGCCACGGCCCCGCTGGAGCAGGCCGAGCAGCGTACCGCTGGGCGCTATGACCGGATCGAACATGGGAAACAGCCTCACATCAAGCGTCGACGCAACCGGAGAACACGCACTACCTGGCCGCGTGACACAACGTCGGAGCGCCCGCCGTCTCTTGCTCGTTGTAGACCATTTCTCTCTGCCTCTCGTCAGTGGCCCATGCGGACCGCATCACGGTCCGCGTGGTGCGGCAACCCCTGCCCAGCCATCGCGTCCGTGAATCACGACGTCATGATGACTCGGCACTTCGACCTGCCGCGACCGAAATTTCGGCGGCCCTGTACCGCCTCCCCCGTTTTGTGTGTTTTCGCTGATCAGAACGGATGGCTCAGTGAGCGCCGAACAGTTCGAGAAGTTCTGCCTTGCCGAACATCCGCGCGGTGTCGGCGGCCGAAGGAGTGCCCGCCGCCGGGTCCGCGCCGGCCTCCATGAGCACCTTGATGACTTCCGTCTCGCCCTTGAAGACCGCTCCGGCGAGCGGGGTCTGACCTCTGTCGTTGACCCGGTCCGCCTCGCCACCCCGGGCCAGCAGTTCACGCACCGCCTCGGCGTGCCCGTGGTAAGCGGCGAGCATCACGAGGGAGTCACCTCGGTCGTTGGTGAGGTTGGCCGGAACGCCCGCGTCGAGATACGCCACGAGCGCCTCGGTCCGCCCCTGCCGGGCCAGATCGAAGATCTTGGTCGCCAGCTCCACGACCTCGGGGTCGGGGGCTTCGCTCATCGAACGGACCGCCTCTCCTGTGTGCTGCGGGACTTCCCTGGACGGTGGGAGCGTACGGCAACGGACGGGCCGTGCGGCCGTACGAGTGAATCGCCAGCGTACTGGCTTCAGGGGTGCACATGACCGGATCTGCCCGAGGTAAAGATCACCGCGGTTCCGCCGACCGATCACCCAGGCCGCACGGGACACAGTCCTGCCCGGCCGGCGCGAGTCAACGGGATGATCCGCCAAGCGGGTGAAATATACCGTAATTCACCCATTTGCACCTTTTATCGTATGGATACATGCTGTGATGCTGGAAGAACTCATGGTGACTGTCCCCCTTCGACACCAGGAGATCTCAAATGATCCTCTCCATGTCAGGCGTCGTCCTGCTCGGCATCATCGTCTTCCTCTTCTTCCGGAAGGACGGCCTCAAGGCATCGCACGCCTGTATCTCATCGCTGTTCGGCTTCTATCTCGCCAGCACGGCCATCGCACCGAGCATCAAGGCCGGCGGCGAGAGCCTGGCGAGCCTTCTCGGCGGCATCAAGTTCTGACGCCTCTCCCGTCCCTACGCACCGTCAGGAGACAGCAGTGGCCCGGCGCCCTCTCCCCCGCATTCTGAGCAACGGCACCGCGCAGCTCGCCCGGAGCCGGGAGCTGGCCCGGACGGCTGCCGACAACGCCACCGACGTCCTCCATCCGCTGATCACCGTCACCCGCGGACTGCGCCGGCTGGCCTCGGCCGGGGGGCGCAGATGGGCGGAGACGCCCAAGGACAAGCGCGGGCCGCTGCTGTTCCTGGTGGCCTCGGTCGTCCTGGTCGTGGCCCTGGTGCCGTACGGACCGCTGCTCGCCGTCATCACCCTGATGGCGGCGAGCGCCTGGTACGGCCGCGACCGCACCCCGCCCCCGTCGGAGGGCCCCGACGAGTCGCAGGCCCAGCGGCTCCAGTCCCTGTACGAGGCCCTGGTGCCGTACTTCTCGGCAGCCGAGGACCCGGCGCCGCTGTACGCGCACGGCGGGGAGTGGGAGAAAGCCTTCCTCGCCCACGAGTTCGACGACGCCGGCCGCGTCAGCCAGCTCATGATCCGCTACCCCGCGTACTTCCCGGACGGGGAGCCCGAGGCGCGGGCCCGGATCGAGTACCTGCTCACCGCGAAGTCCGGGCGCGGCCGCGAGTACCACTTCGCGTGGGACGAGGAGGGCAACCGGCTGGTGGTGACCGTCCTCGCCCCGCTGCCCACCGACATCGCCGCCCAGCGCTTCGTCACCGCGCCGGGCGAGACGGTCCTGGGCTTCACCGACCCCACCGAGGTCCAGCGCACGCTCCCGCTGGCGTACGGCGAGGAGCAGCGGGACGTCCCGCCGGTGGTCTGGCGCACCGGCGCCCGCTCCACCGAGCCCCATCTGCTGGTCCTGGGCCGCCCCGGCAGCGGCACCTCGACCCTGCTGCGCTCCGTCGCCCTGCAGGCCCTCCAGTACGGCGACGTGCTCATCGTCGAGGGCGGCGGCACGGGAGAGTACGCGTGCCTCTCCGGCCGGGACGGGGTCCTCGCCGTGGAGTGCGGTCTCGCCGGGGCGCTGGCCGGCCTCGAATGGGCCGCCCACGAGACGGAACGGCGGCTCGTCGCCCTCAACCGCGCACGGCAGGCCGGCCAGCCGCCGCCGGACGACTGCCGGCGCCCCCTGTGGATCCTGCTGGACCGCCCCAGCTCCTTCGTCCACCTGGCCTCGGCCAACGGCCAACAGGACCCGCGGAACCTCCTCCAGACCCCTCTCCGGCACGGCCGCGCGGCGAACGTCACCGTGGTGGTCGCCGAACACCTCGACAGCACGGATGCGCTGAGCGAGGCGGTACGACAGCACACGCGCGCGCGTGTCGTGCTCGGGCCCGCGCTGCCGGACGAGCTGGAGGCGGCGCTGGGGGCACCGCCGCACACGACGCCGCTGACCCAGATGCCGCCGGGTCGGGGCTATGCCCGGCTGGGCCACGGCCCGGTACTGCGACTCCAGGTGCCGGCCACGCCCGATCCGTACGACGACGCGACGAGCGACGCGGACCGGCAGGCCGTACTGGACCTGCTGCCGCCGCGGAACGAGCCCGCGGAGCAGCCGGTGGCCATGGAAGCGGCGGTCGCCGAGGGGTGAGGCAGGGTGGGCATCGGCCGCCCGCGCTTTCAGGCGCCCCTTCAGGGGGCGCCGCAGCCGAACGCCGAGCTGCACCTACGCCACAAACGTCCTCGGCGCCTCGCCCCCGCCGGACGCTCCCGCCTCCACCAACCGCGCCGCTGCGGCCAGTCGAGCCGCCGCCTCATCCGCCACCGCTCCCCCCACGGTGAACGGAAGCCGCACATAGCCCTCGAACGCGCCGTCCACCCCGAACCGCGGCCCGGAAGGGACCCGCACCCCCACCCGCTCCCCCGCCTCCGCCAGCCGCGAGCCGGACAGACCTCCCGCCCGGACCCACAGCGTGAGCCCGCCCCGCGGAACCTCGAACTCCCAGCCCGGCAGCTCACGCCGTACCGCGGTCAGCAGGTCGTCCCGGTTCTGGCGGGCCTGGGCGCGGCGCAGCTCGACCGCCTGCTCCCAGCCCTCGGTGCCGAACAGCCAGTTCACCGCCAGCTGCTCCACCACCGGCGTCCCCAGGTCGGCGTAGGCCCGCGCGGCGACGAGGCTGCGGATGACGTCGGGAGCCGCTCGCACCCACCCGATGCGCATGCCCGCCCAGAACGCCTTGCTGGCGGAGCCGACGGTGACGACGGTCGAACCCGCCGGGTCGAAGCCGCAGACCGGGCGGGGCATCTCCACCCCCTCGTCCAGCCACAGCTCGCTCATCGTCTCGTCGGCGACCAGCACCGTGCCCGCCGAGCGGGCCGCGTCGACCAGCCGGCGGCGCTGGTCCTCGTCGGCGAGCGCCCCGGTGGGGTTGTGGAAGTCGGCGACGACATAGGCGATTCTGGGCGCCGCCTCCCGCAGTACCTGCCGCCAGCGGTCCATGTCCCAGCCCTTGAGTCCCTCCGCCATCGCCACGGGGACGAGCCGGGCGCCCGCCTCCCGCATGAGCTGGAGGATGTTGGCGTACGAGGGTGACTCGACGGCGATGCGTTCGCCGCGCCCGCCGAAGAGATGGCAGATCGCGTCGATCGCGCCCATCGCACCGGTGGTGACCATGATCTGCTCGGGCATCGTGGGGATCCCGCGCGCGGTGTAGCGCTCCGCGATCATCGCGCGGAGGACCGGGAGCCCGGCCGGGTAGTCGCCGTGGGTGTGGGCGTACGGCGGGAGTTCCTCCAGGGCGCCCTGGACCGCGCGGGTCAGCCACGGTTCGGGCGCGGGCAGGGCGGCGCAGCCCAGGTCGATCAGCGATCCGAGGGCCTCGGGCGGCAGGGGTTCGAGGCCGCGGGCGGGCAGCGGGTTGCCCGCCGGGACGGCGGTCCAGCTGCCGGCGCCCCGCCGGGACTCCAGGAATCCCTCCGCGCGCAGCGCCTCGTACGCGGCCGCCACGGTCGTACGGCTGACGGACAGGGCGAGGGCCAGTTCGCGTTCGGCGGGCAGCCGGGCGGCGACCGGGACACGCCCTTCGAGGACCAGCAGCCGGATCCCGTCGGCGAGCGCACGGTAGGCGGGCGGTCGCCGGGTGCCGGGGCCGGCCGGGCGGTCCTGCTGCGAGTTGAGTAGCCGGGCGAGCTGCGCGGCACCCACCGCCGAGGTCCACTGCGCCATGAGAATCAGTCCACCTTCCCCGAATTGGCCATGGATGGCTTTTGCTTCCAAGCCACAGAGTGACATGAGCCAGTCCACCATCACCACCAGGGGGTACCTCTTGTCCACGCGAGGCCGGCTCGGGCGACGGCTGATCCAGCTCTACGCAGGGCTCACGTTGTACGGCGTGAGTTCCGCGCTTCTCGTCGAGGCGGGCCTCGGCCTGGAGCCCTGGGGCGTCCTCCACCAGGGTCTCGGCAAGCACACCGGACTGAGCATCGGCACGGTGTCGATCATCGTGGGCGCGGCCGTGCTCCTCCTGTGGATCCCGCTGCGCCAGCGCCCTGGCCTCGGCACGGTCTCCAATGTGTTCGTCGTCGGCCTGGCCATGAACGCCGCACTCGCCGTCGTCCCCGGCGCACACGCGTTCGCCCTGCGGATTCCGCTGATGGCGGCGGGGATCGTACTCAACGGAGTGGCGACCGGGCTGTACATCGCGGCGAGCTTCGGGCCGGGTCCCAGGGACGGTCTGATGACGGGGCTGCACCGGCGTACCGGGCGTTCGATCCGGCTGCTCAGGACGGCGATCGAGGTCGCGGTGGTCGTCACGGGATTCGCGCTCGGCGGGACCGTCGGCGTCGGGACCCTGCTCTACGCCTTGTCCATCGGGCCCCTCGCGCAGCTGTTCCTGAAGGTGTTCGCCGTTCCGGTGGCATCCCAAGGCAGCACGGTCGTTGCCAAGGGGTCATCGGAACAGGCCATACTTCGCCCGTGAGCACGCTGATACGCCACCCGTACCTGGACCACCCCGGCCCCATCGCCTTCGCCCACCGCGGCGGGGCCGCGGACGGCCTGGAGAACACCGTGGCGCAGTTCCGGCGCGCGGTCGAGCTCGGCTACCGGTACCTCGAGACCGATGTGCACGCCACGGCGGACGGCAGGCTCGTCGCCTTCCACGACGACACCCTGGACCGGGTCACCGACGGGGCGGGCCGGATCGGCGACCTGCCGTGGGAGGACGTACGGCAGGCGCGCGTGGCGGGCCGCGAGCCGCTCCCCCTCTTCGAGGACCTCCTCGAGGAATTCCCGGACGTCCGCTGGAACGTGGACGCCAAGGCGGAGCCGGCACTGCGGCCCCTGCTTGAGCTGATCGACCGGACGGACTCCTACGACCGGGTGTGCGTCGGGTCGTTCTCGGAGGCCCGGGTGCTGCGGGCGCAGCGCATCGCCGGGCCCCGGCTGGCCACCTCGTTCGGCACCCGCGGTGTGGTCGGACTTCGGCTGCGCTCCTGGGGGCTGCCGGCGTCGGTGCGCCGGTCGGCGGTCGCCGCACAGGTGCCCGAGTCGCAGTCGGGCGTCCCGGTCGTCGACCGCCGCTTCGTCCGTGCCGCCCACGCGCTCGGGCTGCACGTCCACGTGTGGACCATCAACGAACCCGAGCGGATGCACCGGCTCCTGGACCTGGGAGTCGATGGCATCATGACCGATCACATCGACACGTTGCGTGAGGTCATGCAGGACCGCGGCGTCTGGGTCTGAGGCGCGCGACAGCACCGCCTCGGGAAAGCGGGAAGGGCAAGGGCACGGGTGGGCACCGAAACCGTGCGGACGGGGGCCTCGGACGAGGTCACCGAGCTGCGCCGCGAACAGCGCGGCTGGTACTTCTACGACTGGGCGTGCTCGGTCTACTCGACGAGTGTCCTCACCGTGTTCCTCGGCCCTTACCTCACCTCGGTGGCCGACAACGCGGCCGACGCCGACGGCTATGTGCATCCGCTCGGCATCCCGGTCCGGGCGGGCTCCTTCTTCGCCTACTCGGTCTCCCTGTCGGTGATCCTGGCGGTCGTGCTGATGCCCCTGGTGGGCAGCTTGGCCGACCGCACCGGCCGCAAGAAGCAGCTGCTCGGCGCGGCCGCGTACACCGGGGCCGTGGCGACCACGGGCATGTTCTTCCTCGACGGCGACCGCTATCTGCTCGGCGGGGTGCTGCTGATCGTGGCGAACGCCGCCCAGTCCGTCGCCCTGATGCTGTACAACTCCTACCTCCCGCAGATCGCGCCGCCCGAGGAACGCGACACGATCTCCTCCCGGGGCTGGGCCTTCGGCTACGCGGCCGGTTCCCTGGTGCTGATAGCCAACCTGGTCCTGTACTCCGCGCACGACTCCTTCGGCCTGTCCGAGACGGAGGCGGTCCGCATCTGCCTGGCCGCGGCGGGTCTTTGGTGGGGCGCCTTCACCCTCGTACCGCTACGACGGCTGCGCGACCGGGCCGGCAGGGCCACCGAGGCGACGGTGCCCGGGCTGCGTCAACTCACGGCGACCGTCCAGGACATGCGCCGTCATCCGTTGACGCTGTCCTTCCTGCTGGCATACCTCGTCTACAACGACGGCATCCAGACCGTGATCTCCCAGGCGTCCGTCTACGGCTCCGAGGAGCTCGGGCTCGGTCAGTCGACGCTCATCGGGGCCGTCCTGCTGGTGCAGGTGCTGGCGGTGGCCGGCGCGCTGACGATGGGGCGGCTGGCGAGGACGTACGGGGCGAAGCGCACGATCCTCGGGTCGCTGGTGGCGTGGACGGTGACCCTGGCGGCCGGGTACTTCCTGCCGGCGAAGGCACCGGTGTGGTTCTTCGTCCTCGCGGCGGGTATCGGTCTCGTCCTGGGCGGCAGCCAGGCGCTGTCCCGCTCCCTGTTCTCGCATCTCGTACCGCCCGGGAAAGAAGCCGAGTACTTCGCGGCGTACGAGATGAGCGATCGGGGGATGAGCTGGCTGGGACCTCTGTTGTTCGGGATCACCTTCCAGCTGTCCGGAAGCTACCGCTCGGCGATCATCTCGCTGGTGGCCTTCTTCGTCATCGGGTTCGCGCTGCTCGCGCGGGTTCCGGTGCGGCAGGCGATCGGCGAGGCCGGCAACCCGGTTCCACAGAAGATCTAGCGGGAGATTTAGCGTTCAACGCCAAAGGGCGGTAGTGTACGCGTTTGGCCTGCCAGGCGTACCGTTACTGCGCGCCAAAGATGCAGAAACGCTGGGTGACATCTGCTAGCAGATGTGACAAACCGGGCGCCGGTGGGTACAACAAGGGGCGGCTACGACGGCGACGCATGACCCTGAACGGGAATCTTTACCGCCGACCGGACGTTGACCGGATGACGACGACAGCGACACCTGTCCTGTGGGCGACAAGCCCGGGAGGCACGATTCATGAGTGAGCGAGCTCTTCGCGGTACGCGCCTCGTAGTGACCAGCTACGAGACGGACCGCGGTATCGACCTGGCCCCGCGCCAGGCCGTGGAGTACGCATGCGAGAAGGGTCATCGCTTCGAGATGCCCTTCTCGGTCGAGGCGGAGATCCCGCCGGAGTGGGAGTGCAAGGTCTGCGGGGCCCAGGCACTCCTCGTGGACGGCGACGGCCCTGAAGAGAAGAAGGCCAAGCCCGCGCGTACCCACTGGGACATGCTGATGGAGCGACGTACCCGTGAGGAACTCGAAGAGGTCCTCGAGGAGCGTCTGGCGGTTCTGCGCTCCGGCGCGATGAACATCGCGATTCATCCCCGGGACAGCCGTAAGTCCGCATAGTTCCGTGTAACGGGAAGCCGACACAACCAGTCGAGGGCGCCGTACGTTCCGTGAACGTACGGCGCCCTCGTTCTGTCTGCGGGCGTCCCGGGTCGACCGGCTCCGGGGCTGCCGTCAGCGGGTCAGCGGCGGCCGCTCCCCCGTCGGCTCGTCGCCGGACCGGGGGCCGTCGTCGCGGATCACCTCGCCCTGGACCACCTTGCCGTCCGGGCGGTGGATGCGGGCACGCTGGAAGGCGTCGCCCAGGGTGCCAGGGGCGGACGCGCGGAGTTTGCGGTCAAGGGTGCGTTCCGTGAGGCGGGAGACCGCCTTCTGGACCGGGGGCAGCAGGAGCAGCAGGCCGAGGGCGTCGGAGACCAGGCCGGGGATCATGAGGAGCAGGCCGCCCAGCATCATCAGGCCGTTGCCACCGCCGCGCTCCGGGGAGCCGCCGCGCTGGATGGCCTCGTTGAGGCTCTGGAAGGCACGACGGCCGGCCCGCTTGATCACCACGGCCCCCGCGACGAAGCCCGCCACCAGCAGCAGGAACACGGTCATACCGCCCGCCGCGCCCGCGACCACCGTCAGCAGCCAGATCTCCAGCACCAGCCATGCGGCCACGCCCAGCGGCAGATATCTGCCGAGCCGGGAACGCCGGGGGCGGGTGGTGTGCGGAGGGGTCTGCGCGCCAGTCGTCATGCTCCCAGTGTGCCTGGGCCCGGCTCAGCGCGGGATAAGGGGGTGATCAACCGGAACTGTGAGGTTTCCGGGCCCCCGCCGGGACGGCTGTACTCGTCAGGACGGTGGTGCCCGCTAGGACGGCTTGCCCTTGCCGGTCACCTTGGCCAGCCGGTCGGTGACGCCCCAGGAGGTGACCCGCCACAGCGCCTCGACAAGGATGTCGCGGCTCATCTTGGAGTCGCCGAACTCCCGCTCGACGAAGGTGATGGGCACCTCGACGACATGGAAGCCGGCCTTGATGGCGCGGCGGGCCAGGTCGACCTGGAAGCAGTAGCCCTGCGAGGCGACCTCGTCGAGGCCCAGGCCCTCCAGGGTCTCGCGGCGGAAAGCGCGGTAGCCGCCGGTGATGTCGCGGATGGGGAGGTCGAGGGCGATGCGGGAGTAGAGGCTGCCGCCGCGGGAGATGAACTCGCGGGACTTGGGCCAGTTCACCACCCGGCCGCCGGGCACCCAGCGGGAGCCGAGCACCAGGTCGGCGCCATTCAGCGCGGTGAGCAGGCGGGGCAGCTCCTCCGGTTGGTGGGAGCCGTCGGCGTCCATCTCGACGAGCACGCCGTAGCCCTTGTCCATGCCCCACCGGAAGCCCGCGAGGTAGGCGGCGCCCAGACCCTCCTTGCCCTTGCGGTGCAGCACCTGGACGTGGTCGTCCTCGGCGGCCAGTTCGTCGGCGAGCTTGCCCGTGCCGTCGGGGCTGTTGTCGTCCGCCACCAGAACGTGGGCCTCGGGGACAGCGTCGCGCACCCGGCCGACGATGGACTTGATGTTCTCCGCCTCGTTGTACGTGGGGATGATCACCAAGGCCGTGCCGAGCGGGCCGAACCGCCTCTCCTGGGCCTGTGCCGCGAGGGTCCCGTCGCCGTCGTTCACTACTGCCCCTTCATGTCGTACGCAGGGGACCACCATAGTGGCCACGGCCTGCACTGACGTGACAGTGCGTTCGGATGGTGGTGTCGATTCCGCAAGAACGGGGTAAGGATGCCCGTTTCGGGTGACGTTCATCCGCGATTTCGGCATCGCGTTCGACTACGGATGGGGGCCCGGCGCCCTTCGGGCCGACCTCGGACCCGCTGGCTGCGGGTCGACCGAAAGGCCGTTGTCTACTGAGCGCCCGGGCCCCACCCGGGTCACACCTCCCGACCGGCCGGAACGTTCCCTCGTCGGCGCGGGCGCTGAGCCTGGCTCCCAGTGACGGTGCCCCGGTGCGGGGCGCCGTCCCTGACCCAGCGGCGCTGCGACGAGTGCGCGAACTGCTCCCCGGTCGGGCGTCCGGTGGTGGACTCGGCCGAACCTACCGGCCCGCTGCCGCTGGCTGTCAACAGCCGTTTGACCTGCATAAACGGCATCAAACCCCTGGTCAGCGCAGAGGATGCGCAGGTCGCGCGACGGGGCCGCGGCCGTCGATCACGACCGCGCCACCCCCGGAGATCACTCGCCCGGCCGTACGAATGCGGCCTGGTCACTCGCCCGGTCGTACGAACACGGTCCGGCCGCCCACCACGGTGCGCAGACAGACCGGCAGCTCGCGGCCGGGGGTCAGATCGGGCAGGCCGGGGGTGCCGGAGCGCGGGTCGGTGGACCAGCGGGCGACCCGGTCGTCCGGCGCCTGCACCACCAGTTCCCCGGTGCGCCAGACCGCGTAGTCGGCGGGCGCGCCCGGCACCAGGACGCCCGCGTCGTCCCGGCCGACCGCCCGCCAGCCGCCCCGCGTGTGCGCGGTGAACGCGGCGCGTACGGAGACCCGGTGCTCGGGCGTGTGATGGAAGGCCGCGGCGCGGACGGTCCCCCAGGGGTCGAGCGGGGTGACCGGGCTGTCGGAGCCGAAGGCGAGCGGCACCCCGGCCTTGAGGAGGGCCGCGTAGGGGTTGAGGGTGCGGGCCCGCTCGGCGCCGAGCCGCTGGGCGTACATGCCGTCCTCGCCGCCCCACAGCGCGTCGAAGGCGGGCTGCACGGAAGCGATCAGACCGAACTCGGCGAAGGCGGCGATGTGCTCGGGCGTGAGCATCTCGGCGTGCTCGACGCGGTGCCGGGCGGCCCGGACACGGGCCGGGCCGACCTTCTCGGCGGCGGCGCGTACGCCCTCCACGACGGCGCTCACGGCGGCGTCACCGATGGCGTGGAAGCCCGCCTGGAGGCCGGCCTCGGTGCAGGCGGTGACGTGGGCGGCGACGGCGGCCGCGTCCAGATAGGCGGAACCGGTGGTGTGGCCCGCGTCGGCGTAGGGCTCGTGCAGACAGGCGGTGTGCGAGCCGAGGGCTCCGTCGACGAAGAGGTCACCGGCGGCGCCGAGCGCGCCCAGCTCCCGCGCCTTGTCGGCGTCCTCCTCCGCCCAGTAGCCGACGACCCGGGGGCCGGCTGCCTCCGCGGCGAGCCGCAGCAGGCCGGTGAAGTCGTCCTCGGAGGAGATCTTCGGGCCGCCGCACTCATGGACGGTGCCGATACCGAGGGAGGCCGCGTGTGCGAGGGCGGTGCGCTGGGCCTCGGCGCGCTGCGCGGGCGTCACGGCCGCGAACGCGGCGGCGCGTACGGCGTGGTGGGCGTCGCCGGTGAGCGGGGCGTCCTCCCGGGGCACCGCGCCGGCGGCCAGGTCCAGCAGGGCCGTACTGACGACCGCCGAGTGCACGTCGATCCGGGAGAGATAGAGCGGGCGTCCCCCGGTGGCCGCGTCCAGCTCGGCGCGGGCCGGGGGGCGGCCGTCGGACCAGCGGGAGGCGTCCCAGCCGTGTCCGAGCAGCACCCGGTCGTCCGGGCGGCCGGCGGCGAAGTCACGTACCAGCGCGAGGGCCGCGTCCCGGGAGCCGGCCCCGGACAGGTCGAGGCCGGTCAGGGCGAGACCCGTCGAGGTGGTGTGGACGTGGGCGTCGGTGAAGGCGGGGGTGACCAGGGCACCGTCCAGGTCGACGACCTCGTCGACCCCGTCCGCGAAGGCGTCGGCGGCACCCTCGGAACCGACCCATGCGACCTGCCCCCGCTCCACGACCATCGCGGTCGCGAACGGATCGGCGGGACTGTGCACCTCACCGCGGCGCAGGAGGACGGTCTTCGGCTGGTCGGTGCGATCACTCATAGCCGACAGTCTGTCGTGCCGCGACGCCGGAGCCGCACCTGGGGCGTCTTTGCGCGGCCCCCGGCGCGGTCGGCACAGCGGTGGCACTCAGATCTTCGGCGGCCGTGCCTCGTACGGCGTCGACAGCACCACCGTCGTTCGCGTCGACACCCCCGCCAGGCTGCGCACCCTGGCCAGCAGCTCCTCCAGTTCGTGCGGGGTCGCCACCCGCACCTTGAGGATGTAGTTCTCGTCGCCGGCCACGCTGTGGCACGCCTCGATCTCGGGGACGCCGGCCAGGCGGTCCGCGATGTCGTCGGGGGCGCTGGGGTCGAACGGTTTCACCGAGATGAACGCCGTCATGGGCAGCCCGACGGCCTCCGGGTCGACGACCGCGGCATAGCCGCGGATGACGCCGCGCTGTTCCAGCCGGCGCACCCGCTGGTGCACGGCCGACGTGGAAAGGCCCGTGGCCTTGCCCAGGTCGGTGTAGCTCATCCGCCCGTCCTTGACGAGCAGCTGCACGATTTGACGGTCCAGCTCCTCCATGGCGCAAAAACTACAGTGCACCTGATCTCCTGGGATACCTCAGCGACGCAGGTCATGGCCGGTTCGTGATGTCACGGAGGGCTGATGGTGAGCCGGCGGAGGGACAAAAACACCGCACCGGGCACCTGCGGGCGGCATGTGACGAACGCCACAGCCCCCGAACGGGCTCCGTGATGGTCTCGTGATTACCGCCGAGACCGGACGGGAAGTGCTTGCTGTGGTCGAGGCCGCAGTGCCTTCACGGCCCAGCCCGAGGGGGAGTTACCCATGCAGAGTCTTAAGCGCCCTGGTCGTACCACGTCCAAGCGCCCTCAGTTGGTTGTCGAGCCCGAGTCGGAGGGCGTCGAACCCGACCTCTACGAGGCCGAGGAACCGGACGCGTACGACACCTTCGAGATGTACCGGGTGGTCTGCCCGGACTGCGCGCAGCCCATCGCCTTGCTGGCGGACGAGGAGTTCCTCCCGGAGCACGCGCTGTGCGCCTCGCCGTGGAACCCGTTCGGCCTGACGGTCTGTGCCGGTACGGGCCGCGCGGCGGCCGAGGCCGCGTCCGCGGACGAGTCGGTGGAGCCGCAGGAGCAGGACACCGCCCTCCTGCTCACCCTCCCGCAGGGTCTGAACTGGCGGACGCAGCCCTTCTCGCACGTCGGCGGCCCGGGCTCGCGCCCGATGCGCGTACCGGCGATGCGCATCGGCGGGAGCACCGCCGGCCGTCAGGCTGCCTGAGTCACCGCACCGCATCCCAGTAGCTGCCCTGCACCATGGCGCGCAGACTGCCGTGGTGCAGGATCAGCGTGTCCGGATCCTCCGGCACGGCGACCTCACCGGAGTACACCTGCCTATAGGCGATGCGCAGCATGACGATCGCGTGCCGCAGGGCGGCGTACAGGGTGTGGAAGTCCATGTCCCGCGGGGTGTGCCCGGTCAGCCGTGCGTAGCGGGCCTCGACGCGGTCGCGGCGCAGGAACCCGGGCAGTCCCGGCTGTCCGGAGGCGGCCGTGAGGTCCTGGAAGAAGCGGTGCAGATAGACGGTCCAGCCGAGGTCCACCTCGCGCGGCGCCGGTGCCGCCATCTCCCAGTCGAGGACGGCTACCGGGTCGAAGCCGTCGTAGACGACGTTCCCTATGCGTGCGTCGCTCGCCGAGTGCAGCCAGTTCCCCTCGTACGTATAGGG
Source organism: Streptomyces sp. NPDC111744 (assembly GCF_055634995.1). NCBI lineage: Bacteria > Bacillati > Actinomycetota > Actinomycetes > Kitasatosporales > Streptomycetaceae > Streptomyces > Streptomyces sp. NPDC111744. Next base: position 443,038 of record NZ_JBVKCG010000006.1, on the reverse strand, counting down.
CATGACGTCGGGTGGGACGCGGCCGTCGACCCGTTCCATGACGAAGAAGGGCGCGCCGAGCGGTCCGGGGTCCTCCTCCAGCCAGAGGACGCGGGGCACCGGCACATCCGTGTGCTCGGCGACCAGCCGCATGGTGCGGTACTGGCGGGCGAGGTCGTACGACGGGAAGACCGTGTACGCCGACGGGTCCGCGGCCAGTCTCAACACGCAGGCACGCAGCGGAGGGTGGGGGTGCTCTATCTCGAACAGCAGGGTCTCGCTGGACATGCCGTTGGAGGCGGGGACCGTGACGCCGACGGCCTTGGCGCCGGGGAGCCGGGCGTCCAGCCAGGCGGTCAGCCGGCGGGTGAGGTCCTCCGGGTCGCGCGTCGTGGTGCGCGGACGCGGTGTCGTCGTCATCCCGGCCTCCTCCTTCAGGGCGCCACCGAGTCGAAGCCGGTGAAGCCGCTCGGATCGTGCCTGCCGAACGAGCCGTGCTCGAAGATGCCGTGGCCGACCCGGCCGTCCAGGCGGAAGCGGGCGGACTGGTCGGTGACGCCGTAGGCCGCGCGGGGGTGCGGCGCGGTCATGTCGTAGGTACGGCGGTCCACCCAGGCGTGGCCCTGCCAGGTGCCGTGCTGCCAGTCGTCCGCCGGTGGGTAGCCGGCACCGATCGCGAGCGGCGAGGAGGCGAGGATCTCCACCTCGAGCTCCTGGGGCTTGCGCGGGTCGCCGAGGTGGACGACGGCACGCTCGGGGTGGCGGGAGCCGGAGCGGTAGGTGATCTCGGTCTGCGGCCAGCCGGATTGGCGGTCGCGCCGGCCGGGGCGGACCAGGGTGGCGTCGTTCAGGGTGCGGTAGCCGTCGGCGTCCTCCTGGGTGATGACCATCAGGAAGCGGTCCTCGAAGCGGACCGGGCACCAGACCCAGTGGAAGCCCTCGGTCGGGTTCTCCTGGGCGAGCCGACCGCCCTCCTCGCCCGGTATCGGGCGCACGCCCCAGCTGCGCTCCCGGGTGCCGGTCCAGCCGGCGGGGTCGACGCGGAACTCCTCGCCGCCGGCCCGGATCACCCCGGACACTCCCCCGGCCTGCACGAACCTGCGACCCTAGAGAGCCGGGAAGTCGGCGGTCCAGGTGAGGTCGTACGAAACCAAGTCCTCGCAGGTCAGGCGGAAGCGCCGGAGGGGCTCCTCGACCTCGACGCGCAGCGGGCCGACCGCCGGCCGCATCCGGTCGTCACCGAGGGCGTCCGAGGCGCGTACCGCGTGCAGATTGTCCCCGGTGCGCAGGGTGGCGTAGGCGTCGATCACCCCGAGGTTCGGGTAGACGCCGAGGCCGAGGATGAGCAGGGCGCGGCCGCTGTGGTCGAAGACGTGGAAGATGCAGCGGTCGTAGGCGTTCCGGTCCCCGGTGGCGACATGCTTCATGGACAGCGGCACCTGGTGCACGGGGTACTCGTCGAGCGGTACGGGACGGTCGTCGGCCATGGCGGGCCTCCCCGGAGGCTGGAGACGGTCCGGCTGACGGTACGTCAGAAAACGGGGACAAGCCAGATGCGGAACGGGACGCCCACGAACTCACGCACGATTCAGGGGATCGGTGACCAGGGCGGCCGCCCCCGCGTTGGCCAGGCATGACGACCACCTACTCCGTGCTCGGCCGTCAGCGCCGGATCTTTGTGCCCCCGCCCGCGGAATCGGTTCCGCCTCCCGTGCCGCAGGATCCGCCCATCTACCGCGACCTGCTGCGGATCTGGGCCGACCGGGGCCGCACCCTGCCGGGCCGCCATGACCCGGAGTGGGTCAGGCTGGCGGCTCCGACGGTCACACGCGGGCAGTTCAGCGACTTTCCGGCCCCGCCACATGACGGGCGATGACCATCCGCTGGATCTGGTTGGTGCCCTCGACGATCTGCAGGACCTTGGCCTCGCGCATATAGCGCTCGACCGGGAAGTCGGCGGTGTAGCCGTAGCCGCCGAGTATCTGGACGGCGTCGGTGGTCACCTTCATCGCGGTGTCGGTGCAGTGCAGCTTGGCCATGGCGGCCTGCTTCGCGAACGGCCGGTGCGCGTCGCGCAGCCGGGCCGCCGCGAGGTAGAGGGCCCGGCCGGCCTCGATCTGGGTGGCCATGTCGGCGATCATGAAGCGCAGGCCCTGGAAGTCTGCGATGGGGTGGCCGAACTGCCGCCGGCCGGAGGCATAGGCGACGGCCTCGTCCAGGGCCGCCTGGGCCAGGCCGATCGCGCAGGCCGCGATGCCGAGCCGGCCGGAGTCCAGTGCGGACAGCGCGATGGCGAAGCCCTGGCCCTCCTCGCCGAGCCGCCGCTCGTCGGGGACCCGGACGTCGTCGAGGTGGACCTGGGCGGTGGGCGACCCCTTCATGCCCATCTTCCTCTCGGGAACCGCGCCGCTCAGCCCCTCGGCGTCACCGGGGACCAGGAAGGCGGTGATCCCGTGCGAGCCCTCCTCCCCGGTGCGCGCCATGACCGTGTAGAAGTCGGCGATGCCACCGTGGGTGATCCAGGCCTTGGTGCCGTTGATCACCCAGTCGCCGCCGTCCCTGACCGCCTTCGTGCGCAGGGAGGCCGCGTCGGAGCCGGAGGCCGGCTCGGACAGGCAGTAGGCGCCGAGCAGGCCGCCGCCGAGTATCCCGGGCAGGTGCTCGACCTGCTGCTGCTTGGTGCCGTAGGCGGCGAGCGCGTAGCTCGCGAGGGTGTGCACGCTGACCCCGAGGCCGACGGTGAGGCGGGCCGTGGCCAGCTCCTCCAGGACCTGGAGGTAGACCTCGTAGGGCTGGTCACCGCCGCCGTACTCCGAGTCGTACGGCAGACCGAGCAGGCCTGACTCGGAGAGCAGGGTGAAGACGTCGCGCGGGAAGCGTCCGGTGTCCTCCTCCTCGGCCGCCCTGGGCGCGATCTCGCGCTGGGCGATCTCCCGGACGAGCGAGAGCAGGTCCCTCGCCTCTTCCGTGGGCAGCTGACGCTCCACCGGCTGCGGGTCGCGGTCGGACATGGCGTCGGTCTCCTCCCTGTCGGGCACCGGCGGTCACCGCCCGTCGGGTAGGGGCGGCTCCGCCTGTCGTTCGAGTGCGGCCGAGGTGGGCGTTCCGGGTCACGGAACCTGCTGACCAGCGGCTGCGCAGTGAGTATGCCCGATCGGGGACCTTCCGTCACCAGTTAACGACCGCTTACTTCTCGAATTCCAGGACAACATTCATCCGCCCCGAAATTGGTCCGAACCATTGACCCGACTGGTCTAGTCCTCCTAGGGTTCATGACCAACGCTTTACCGCGTTCATGCCAATCGGCGCGCGTTCCCCTCTCCCCCAGGAGGAGACACCCGATGCACATCCCTCACCGCTCCCGGTTCCGGGCGCTGCTCTCCGCGGTCTGTTGTGCCGTCCTCGGCGCCGGGCTGCTGGCCGGCGCCGGCACGGCGTCCGCAGCGGCCCCGTCCGCCCCGTCGGCTCCCCAGGTGAAAGCCGGCTCGAAGGTCGTCGGCTACTTCACGGAATGGGGCGTCTACGACCGCAAGTACCTGGTCAAGAACGTCGAGACCTCCGGCTCGGCCGCGAAGCTCACCCACATCAACTACGCCTTCGGCAATGTCACCGGCGGCAAGTGCGCGATGGGTGACTCGTACGCGGCGACCGACCGCGCCTACACCGCCGCCGAGTCGGTGGACGGGGTCGCGGACACCTGGGACCAGCCACTGCGCGGCAACTTCAACCAGCTGCTGAAACTGAAGAAGAAGCACCCGAACCTCAGGATCCTCTGGTCCTTCGGCGGCTGGACCTGGTCGAGCGGCTTCGGCGAGGCCGCCAGGAACCCGGCCGCCTTCGCCCAGTCCTGCTACGACCTGGTGAAGAACTCCAAGTGGGCGGGTGTCTTCGACGGCATCGACATCGACTGGGAGTACCCGAACGCCTGCGGCAACACCTGTGACACCAGCGGCCGGGAGGCCTTCAAGAACCTGATGGCGGCGCTGCGTTCGAAGTTCGGCAGCAGTGCGCTGGTCACGGCCGCGATCACCGCCGACGCGACCAGCGGCGGCAAGATCGACGCGGCCGACTACGCGGGCGCCGCGCAGTACGTCGACTGGTACAACCCGATGACGTACGACTACTTCGGCGCCTGGGACGCGACCGGGCCGACGGCCCCGCACTCGCCACTGAACTCCTACTCGGGCATCCCCAAGGCGAGCTTCTACACCTCGGCGACCATCGCCAAGCTGAGGGGCCTCGGCATCCCGGCGTCCAAACTGCTGCTCGGCATCGGCTTCTACGGCCGCGGCTGGACCGGAGTGACCCAGGCGGCCCCCGGCGGCACGGCGACCGGCCCGGCGGCAGGGACGTACGAGCAGGGCATCGAGGACTACAAGGTGCTCAGGACCAAGTGCCCGGCGACCGGCACGGTGGGCGGTACGGCATACGCCAAGTGCGGCAGCGACTGGTGGAGCTACGACACCCCGGCGACCATCGCGACCAAGATGACGTACAAGAACCAGCAGGGACTGGGCGGCACCTTCGTCTGGGAGCTGAGCGGCGACACCGCCAACGGTGAGCTGGTCAAGGCCGTCAACTGACCCCCGTCACGGGGGGCTTGGGGCGGGGGTTCCACGAGACCTCCGCCCCTTGCACGTGTCAGGTGTCCCTGCGGGCCGGGGCCGGGGCGCGGTAGGCGGGGTCCAGTTCCTCGATGGCGCGCATGGTGCCGCCGAGCGTCTTGACCAGCAGCTCGCGCATGGTCTCCCGGGAGAGTTCGGAGTGGGCGATCCAGTCGAGAGTGGCGCCCTCCACGCTGCACAGCCAGGAGAGCAGACCCATCCTGGCGAGCGGGGCGATGTCGGTGCGGCCGTAGGCGCCTTCGGCGATGGTCGCGACCATCGCCTCGCGCACCCCGTCCCGGATGGCGTGCACCTCGGTGTCGAAGCCGACGCCCCCGCTGACGATCGTGCGGTACGCGGCCTGGTGGTACTCGGCGTAGCGCAGGTAGCTGTCGATCGTGCGGTGGACGCGGTCCACCTGGGGCAGTTCCAGGCCGCTCGCGGCATAGGTGACCAGGTCGGCGACGGAGTCCTGGATGATCGCCAGGTAGTAGCCGCGCTTGGACTGGAAATAGTAGTAGATCAGCCCTTTGGCGACATGCGCCTGCCTGGCGATGTCGTCCATGGAGAGCGCGTCGTACGAGGTGTCGGCAAACAACTTCCGCCCGATTGCGATGAGTTCGGCGCGACGGGCCACGGAGCGCTCGGTGCCGCGCGCCCGGGGACGGGCGGCGGCACGCTGTTGACTAATATTCAATTCAGACCCTGGTCTCAGCGGGCTGCGGGACATCCGCAGTATGCCAGGTCGGATAGTGGGTCAGGTCACAGCAGCCCGAGTTGGGTCACCAGCATGGCGATGACCACGACAAGGGTCCAGCCCATGATGTGTTCCAGGGCCTTCGGGCCGTCGTCCTTGGGACCGCCGGTGCGGGCGCGGGCGGCGGTGGCGGAGTGCGTGGTCATGTCGTCCACCATGCCACCGGTTGCGGCTTTTGCGGCGGAGAGCTTGGTCACAGGAGAGCGGCCCCCGGTCCGTACGGGGGCCGCCGTCGTGCCTGGTCAGCGCACCCCCACCGCCGCGAGCGCCTTGAGCTGGCTCGGGGTCGGGCAGGCTGGGAAGTAGAGGTAGCAGACGCCTCCGGTGCCGGAGGCGACCTTGCCGCCGGCGTTGTAGCGCTTGGTGCGCAGCCAGATGTTCTCGAACTCCCGCCGCAGATAGATCCGCCGGACCGCGTCGTCGCCGGGCGAGGCGGGGTCGTTGGCGATCACGTCGCCGTCCGCGGTGAAGCCGATGACGGTCATCAGGTGCCCGGAGGTGCCGTAACCGGCGCCCGTCAGCTCGCTCTCCAGGAACGACTGGGACGTTATGGCCGGGATGCCGGCCGCGATCAGCGTCTCCAGGTCGGTGAGCGAGCCGAGTCGCGTTACCACGCCCTGGAGGTCCTTGTAGGTGGACGCGTAGGCGGCGTTGAACGGCCAGTTGCCGCAGCCCGCGTACTGGTAGTCGTAGGTGTGGCGGGCCGCGTGGCAGACCTGGGGGTCGGCGTACGACGGGTCGACCCAGGCCAGTTGCGCGGGGGCGAGCCGGCCGCCCCAGTACTCGACGATCATCTGCGAGGAGGTCGGGCTGCACCAGGCCTCGCCGCCGTTGTCGTACTCCGGGTACTGGCCCTTGTGGATCTCCTGGGAGTAGCGCGGGACCTTCAGTTCCTGGGCCAGGCCCGGGGTGGAGGCGGGGACGGTGAAGCGGTCCGGGATGTCCGAGCCCATGGCGCCGAGCCGCCAGACGGTCGGGGTGAGCTTGGTGCCGGGCTTGCGGTAGAGGGTCAGGCGCAGCTGGTACGAGGTGAGCCGCAGGCCGGTGGTGGCGTCGTCGATGGCGAAGGTGTCCGTCCAGATGGTGCTCCTGCCGTCCGTCTGGCCGTCCACCGAGGTCCGCTTGATGTCCTGGTCGCCGGCCGCCCAGCGGCCCATGACGTACCAGGGGGTCGCGGTGCCGTCGGAGTAGGTGCCGTGCAGTTCGACCTGGATCCAGGTGCCCGCCGGGGTGTCCGCGTTCCAGGAGGCGATGGTCTCGGTGGCGGGGACGGTGAGTTGGTGCACCGGGCCGGTCCAGGTGCCGTACTCCCAGGTGGCGGTGGTGCCCGTGTGGGGGTCGGTGTAGGAGGTGGTGCCGGCCGGGGTGCCGATCACCACGCCGGGGCGGGCCCCCGCGACAGCCCTGACGCCCTTGGCGGTGCCGGTCCGCCAGTTGCTGTAGGTGGTCCACGAGTGGTAGTCGACCGGACGGGTCTGGGGCCGGCCGGTGTCGTCGGTGCCGGTCTCCGGCGCCGCGGCCGCGGGGACCGCCGGGACTACTCCCTGTGCCACGGCGGCCGCCGCGACGGAGGCCGCGGCGGCCAGAACTGTTCTGCGGGACGGCTGTTCGGCTCTGCTCATGGGTGGGAGACCCCCAGGTGTGCGCGACGCTCTGGTCCGGTGCAAGACAATGCGCCAACTATGGAACAGGCGGCATGCCCCTGCCAGCACTTCCGCCCATGCCACGCCCACCAATATTGGTCTCGTCCACTGAAAGGGCCCCGGCGCCCTTGGAGCCTGGCCGGGGCCTCCTTCACCGTCGTCAGACGAGGTCCATCGCGGCGACCTCGTCGGGACGGCCGTAGCTGACCGGGCCCTGGAAGCGGCGGCGGGCGGTGGCGAACCACCAGGCCGTGGCCACGACCAGGACGGCGGCCAGGGCGATCGGGGCGTAGTTGAAGGTGTCGACGGTGATCGGCGAGGCCTGCGGCAGCATGAACAGGACACTGCTGAGCAGGATCCAGGTCACGGCCAGCCACCCGACGGGCCTGCTCCAGCGGCCCAGGTTCCACGGCCCCGGCTGGAACTCGTCGCCGAGGCGCAGCCGCAGGAACACCGGCACGGCGTAGGCGAGGAACAGCCCGACGACGTTGACGCTGACGATCGCGGTGAACGCCGTGTGCGACCACCAGCCCGGCACGACCAGGGCGAGGGAGCAGGCCCCCGCGAGCCATACGGCCTTGACGGGCGTACGGGTGCGCGGCGAGACCGAGTGCCACAGGCGGGAGCCGGGCATGGCGCCGTCCCGGGAGAAGGCGAAGATCTGCCGGGTGTTGCTGGTGAGGTTGGCGAGGCCGCAGAAGAGCATGGCGCCGATGACGACGAGCAGCATCGCCTTGGCCCATCCCATGCCGAGTCCGTCGATGAGAATCTGGACGGGCGGAGCGGAAGAGCTCGCCACTTTGTCGTAGTCACCGATGCTGTACACCAGCGCGAGCATCAGGACAAGGCCCGTGATCGCCGAATAGCCGATCGAGCGGATGATCCCCCTGGGTGCGTTCACGGTCGCCCGGACCGTTTCCTCGGACATGTGGAAGCTCCCGTCGAAGCCGGTGAAGGTCCAGCTGGTGACCAGCAGGCCGAGCATGCCGCCGTAAAGACCGTTGGTGAAGCCGGTGTTGTTCGCGAAATGCGTCACGAAGGACGCCGACTGATGGTGGTCCGGCATCACGATCAGTGCGCCCACGATCACCACGAGTCCGGTCAGCAGCCACCACACCGAAATCCGGTTCAGTACGGCGACGAGCTGCACGGTGTAGGTGTTGGCGAGCCCCTGGACCACGATGATGACGGCCGTGATCAGGACCGTCTGGTGGGCGGTCGGCGTGTACGAGGGCCACTGCAGGGCGATGAAGGCCTGGATGAAGGTGGCGGCCGCGTATCCGGTGGCCGCGGTACCGCCGATCTGGCCCACGAAGTTCAGCCAGCCCGTGTACCAGGACCACGCTCCCTTGTGCCGTTTGGCGAGTTTACCGGCGGAGAAATACAGCGCGCCGCTCGTCGGGTAGGCGGAGGCGACTTCCGCCATGGCGGCGCCGATGCACAGCACCATCACGCAGACGCCGATCCAGCCGAACACGAGAATGCGGGGGCCGCCCGCGTTCATTCCGAATCCGAAGGACGAGAAAATACCCGAGAGGATATTGATGATGGTGAAGGAGATCGCGAAATTGTCGAACGCCTGGAATCGGCGGGTGAGTTTGCGCGGATAACCCATCGCGTGCAGGGTCGCGTCGTCGTCGAGTGTGACGGGTTCTGCTGTGCGTTCTGACACTTGCCGGCCTTTCTTTATGAGGGGATGGGCAGACCGCAGGAGCGGCGGGCACGGGAGAGCTGGTCGGCGGGCTCGCCGAAGACGCTCCAGGGCATCCGCGAGGCATACCGCCCCATGACCGTGAAGACCGCACGGGCCTCGAACGTGCACTGGGCCATGGCCAGCGCATGCGCGAGGTAGGCCAGGTCGAGCACCGGGGTGAAGCGGTATCCGGCCACCGTGGGCAGCCAGTTGTGGTAGATCGACAGCGCGGTGGCGCGCCACTGGGGCTGTTCCCAGACCCGCTCGGCGAGCAGCTGAGTGGGGTTGTGGCTCTCCACCAGCGCGACCATGGGCAGCAGCCGTAGCGCCGAGTCGGCGGGGGCGCGCTGAGCGAGGAAGGCGGCGACGTCCCAGGCCGCATTGACCGAGCCGCCGTGGCGGGTGAAGAAGAAGGACAGGAAGCGGTGGTGGGCCTCGCGGTGCCAGGGGTCGAGGCCGAGGGTGTGCGCGAACAGCCGCCAGGGGCCGGGCGGCGAGGTCAGCAGGCCGCCGGGGGCGCGGTCGTGCGGGCGGTGCAGCCTGGCCATGGCGAGCTTGGCGGCCCAGGGCGTGGGGTCCGCGGGGTTCAGGGCAGTGGCCCGGTCGCAGGCAGCGAGGGCGATCCGCTCCAGCGCCTCGGCCCGCTCGTCGTGGGCGTCGGCCGCCCGGATCGCCCGCTGCACGGCCACCCGGGCCCACATCAGCGCGGACTCGGGGCTCGGCTCCTCGGCCTGCCAGCGCTCGACCAGATCGGTGCCGGCCGCCTCGGAGGCCAGGACCAGGGAGCGGTGGGCGCGCAGGGCGAAGTCGGCGCGGGTCTCGGCCAGAGCCTCGTGGGCGCTCCGATATCTCCCCGCGCGCACATCCACGCATACGCTCGCGAGCAAGCGGTCATCGGCCGCCGGGTGCCATACGTACTGCCCCTCGAATAGCTCCGCGGCCATGTTCCCCTGTCCGTCCCCGTTCGACGCGTCGCAGTCGCGCAGAAGGCACCCTACTCAGGGGCGGGCGCACCGGGAAACGTCCGATTTCGACATATCGGTCAGCGGGTCGGAAATATTGACCTGGTCGCTGGAGAACGGCTCGAAATTAGTTCAAGCAGCTACTTTTCCGGGGCCGCGAACGCCCGCTATGCGCCGCACTACTAGAATGTTTCCTGAAAAGACCCCACACCTCGCGACACCTCGCCACACCTCAGCACACCTCAGGAACCGTCATTCACCGTCTCGCCTCCGCACTTCAGGACCTGCCGCCCTCCTGCGGCCCGGTCCGCCTCGTCGGCGTCGACGGGCACGCCGGCTCGGGAAAGACCACCTTCGCGGGGCGGTTGGCCACCGCGCTGGGCGGGGCGCCGGTGCTCCACCTCGACGACATCGCCAGCCACGAGGAGCTGTTCGCCTGGACCGGCCGGCTGCTGGCCCAGGTGATCGAGCCGCTCGGCCGCGGCGACACCGCGCACTACGCGCCCTACGACTGGCGTGCCCGCACCTTCGGCCCGCCCCGGACGCTGCCGTCGGCGCCTGTGATCCTCGTCGAGGGCGTCGGTGCCGGCCGGCGGGCGCTGCGCCCGTTCCTGGCGCGGCTGCTGTGGATGGAGGTGCCGAGGGAGGAGTCCTGGACCCGGGGCAGGCTGCGGGACGGCACCGAACAGCGGGACTTCTGGGCCGGATGGGTCAGGGCGGAGCGCGCACACTTCATCGAGGACCCGTCAAGACCGTACGCCGACCTTCTGGTGACACAGTCGCAGAAGGGGTACGAGGTACTTCCGGGGCCTGTGAAGACGTTTGGACCGGACCAGGCGGTCACTCACCGTGAAGGACCGTCGGCAGTGTGCTGAACTTGTGAAGAGGCGCCTGTGAGAAGTTGCCTCAGTACCTCAACTCGGCTTGACCCAAGGGCCGTACAGGACTTACGTTCTGAATGTGCGGCCCTTGGGAGCCGCCTCACAGACGCGAAGCCCCCGGTTGTTCCCCCGTGATCGGGGGCTTCGTTCTGCCCTTTACCCCTTTTGCGTGCGCGGCGCGCGCTCCTCCGCTCACCCTCGGTCACCGATCGATGTCCGCCCGGTCTGCTCCCACCTCGCCAAACGGCCTGTGCGGCACCCTTCGGCGGGCGGTGGAACCGCAGGTACGATGCCCTCGGTGCGACCTTCGAACGGCTGCTTCGCGCATCTGCAACTCCGGTCCGCGGCACAGCGGTTCGACCAACGGCGGCCATCGGGGGGAGCCCGGGGGCTGAACCACAGGGGCACGGTTTGTGGGGGACGTGATGGATTTCGGCACGCAGGGCCCCGAGGCCCCGGCCGACCTCGCCTGGCTGCGAGGCGTGGACGCCTACACGATGGGCGCCTATCCGCAGGCGGAGGAGGAGTTCCGCGCCGCGGTACGGATGGATCCCGGGATGGCCGACGCCTGGCTCGGGCTGCACGCGCTGCGCGTCGACACGACGACCGCGCTGCTCAGGATGTTCCGGCACCGGGACCGGTTCGGGGAACAGCGCGCCCGGCACCGCCGTGCGCTCAATTCCTGGTACTGGCTGGGCTGGTGGGTGCAGCCGGTCCTTGAGAACCCGCGCGATCTCCTGCTCGCCCACGCCTCGCACTGGCTGGACGGCCGGCACGTCCCGGAACTCGACCGGGCCCTCGCCGGACTGCCGCCCGTGGACGCCGACCCCCAGGTCCGCTTCCTGCACGCCTGCCGGGCCTATCTGGTCAAGGACTGGGAGCAGTTGGTACGGCACACCGACCCGCTCCTCGACGATGCCATGCTCGGCATCGAGGCAGGGCTCTTCGGCGGCATGGCCCGGGTCCGCCTGGAAATGTACGGCCAGGCAGAACCGCTGCTCTCGGCGGCACTGATGCGCTGCCGCAGCGAGCAGCCGCAGCGTAAGGAGCTGCGCTACTGGCTGGCACGGGCGCACGAGGGCACCGGGCGCAGCGCCGCCGCGCTCCCGCTGTACCGGGCCGTGCACAGGGTCGACCCCGCGTTCATGGACACCTCGGCACGACTGGCCGCGATCGCCGAGGGCGACGGGTACGACGACACCGCCGACCTCGCGGCGATCACGCTCACCGGCGTCGGGCAGGACGTCGTGGACGGGCCGGACCTGCTCGACCCGCTCTTCGGCACGGAGGGGCGCGATCTGCGGCCGGGGGACTCGGAGCCGCCGGCCGGGGCGATGCCGTCGGTGGTCGATCCGGCGGTGCGCGAGAAGGTCGTACCGTCGCCCCCGCTGCCGGCCGGGCCGACCGACCCCGCGTTACTCGAGGAGGCGCTCGCCGAACTGGAGCGCATGGTCGGTCTTGAGCCCGTGAAGCGGCAGGTCAAGGCGCTGTCCGCGCAGTTGAACATGGCCCGGTTGCGGGCCGGGCAGGGGCTGCCGGTGCAGCCTCCGAAACGCCACTTCGTCTTCTCCGGGCCGTCGGGCACCGGGAAGACCACGGTCGCCCGGATTCTGGGGCGGGTGTTCTACGCGCTGGGGCTGCTGGGTGGCGACCACCTGGTGGAGGCGCAGCGGGCCGACCTCGTGGGCGAGTATCTCGGCCAGACCGCAGTGAAGGCGAACGAACTCATCGACTCCGCGATCGGCGGGGTGCTGTTCGTGGACGAGGCCTACTCGCTGTCCAACTCCGGCTACGGCAAGGGGGACGCGTACGGCGACGAGGCGCTGCAGGTGCTGCTGAAGCGGGCCGAGGACAACCGCGACCACCTGGTGGTGATCCTGGCCGGCTACCCGGAGGGCATGGACCGGCTGCTGGCCGCCAACCCCGGGCTCTCCTCCCGTTTCACGACCCGCGTGGACTTTCCCTCCTACCGCCCCCTCGAGCTGACCTCGATCGGCGAGGTGCTGGCCGCGGAGAACGGTGACGCGTGGGACGAGGAGGCGCTGGAGGAGCTGCGGTCGATCGCCGGACACGTGGTCGACCAGGGATGGATCGACGAGCTGGGCAACGGGCGGTTCCTGCGGACGCTGTACGAGAAGAGCTGTGCGTACCGGGATCTGCGGTTGTCCACGTATCCCGGGGTGCTGTCGAGGGACGACCTGGCGACGTTACGCCTGCCGGACCTGATGCAGGCGTACGGGGAAGTGCTGTCGGGACGGGGACCGCAGGATCCGGCCGGTATGTAGGTGCGGACGGGCAACGCCCCACAAGGGGCACGGGGAACTGCGCGACCAGCCCCCGCCGGCCCGCAGCTCCCCGCGACGCTCAGCCCACGGCCACTTCCTCCGGCTCCCCGCTCACCCGCGGCTCCGGTGTTCTGGGCGGCGTCGGCTGATCCCGGTGCGCGGGGTCCGTCACCTCGCCCACCAGCAGTTCCAGTACGTCCTCCAGTGCCGCCAGCCCCAGCACCCTGCCGTTGCCGTCGGCGACCTGCGCGAGGTGCGTCGCCGCCCGGCGCATCACCGTCAGCGCGTCGTCCAGGGGCAGCTCGGCCCGCAGGGTGGTCATCGGGCGCCATATCTGCTGCGGCACCGCACGGTCCGAGTCCTCCAGGTCGAGTACGTCCTTCACGTGCACGTAGCCCATGAACGCACCGGACTCTGCCGCGACGGGGAAGCGGGAGTAGCCGGTGCGTGCGGTGAGTTCGACGATCTGGCCCGGGGTGACCGACGGGGGGACGGTGATCAGGGACTCGCGTCGCAGGAGTACGTCCGTCACCGGGCGGGAGCCCAGCTCCAGCGCGTCCTCCAGCCGCTCCTGCTCCTCGGGGTCGAGGAGGCCCGCCTGGCCGGAGTCCTCGAGCAGCCGGTTGAGCTGCTCGCTGGTGACGACTGCCTCGACCTCGTCCTTCGGCTCCACGCGGAAGAGCTTCAGGATGCCCTGGGCACAGGCGCCCAGGGCGACCGTGATCGGCCGGCACACACGGGCGAACGCCACCAGGCCGGGGCTCAGCCACAGCGCCGCCTTCTCGGGCGCCGCCATCGCCAGGTTCTTCGGCACCATCTCGCCGATGACGAGGTGGAAGAAGACGACTCCGGCCAGCGCGATCACATAGCCCAGCGGGTGGATCACGCCCTCGGGCAGACGCACCGCCTCGAACACCGGCTCCAGCAGGTGCGCCACGGTCGGCTCGGCCACCGCGCCCAGCGTCAGCGAGCAGACGGTGATGCCGAACTGGGCCGCGGCCATCATCTGCGGGAGGCGTTCCAGGCCGTAGAGGACCTGGCGTGCCCTGGCCGTGCCCAGCGGTTCGACCTGGCTGCGGCGGACGGACACGAGGGCGAACTCGGCGCCCACGAAGAACCCGTTGGTCAGCACCAGCAGGGCGGCGAAGACCAGTTGGAGGACGCTCACCGGGCGGCCTCCGCTACGGCGGGGGCGGTGCGGACCAGGCGGACCCGCTCGGCGCGGTAGTGGCCGACCCGGCGGACCGACAGCCGCCAACCGGGCAGCTCGGCACGGTCGCCGGGCGCCGGGATCCGGCCGAGGAGGTCGGCGACCAGGCCGGCGACCGTCTCGTACGGGCCCTCGGGCACGTCGAGGCCTATCCGCTGGAGGATGTCGACGCGGACACTGCCGTCGACATCCCACGCGGGCTTGCCGTCCTGGGGCGGGGCCGCCGCGAGTTCCGGCGCGTCCGGGCTGTCGTGCTCGTCACGGACCTCGCCGACGAGTTCCTCGACGATGTCCTCCAGGGTGACCACGCCGGCCGTACCGCCGTACTCGTCGACGACGACCGCGATGGGCTGCTCGGAGCGGAGCCGGGCGAGCAGCGGCTGGACCGGGAGGGTCTCGGGGACCAGCAGCGCCTTGCGGGCGATGCGGCCGACGGGGGTGCGCAGCCGGTCGCGGACCGGGACCGCCAGGGCGTCCTTGAGGTGGGCCATGCCGACGATCTCGTCGATCTTCTCCCGGTAGACCGGGAAGCGGGACAGGCCGGTGGCCCGGGTGAGGTTGACCACGTCCTCGGCGGTCGCCGAGTCCTGGAGCACGCTGACCTTGACTCGGGGGGTCATGACGTGCTGCGCGGTCAGCTCGCCCAGGGAGAGGGTGCGGACGAAGAGGTCGGCCGTGTCCTGCTCCAGCGCGCCGGCCTGGGCGGAGTGCCGGGCCAGCGAGACCAGCTCGCCCGGGGTGCGGGCGGAGGCCAGCTCCGCGGTGGGTTCGACGCCCAGGGCCCGCACCAGGCGGTTCGCGACCGTGTTCAGCATCGCGATGACCGGGCGGAACAGGCGGGAGAAGCGGGCCTGCGGGCCGGCGACGAAGCGCGCGACCTGGAGCGGCTTGGAGACCGCCCAGTTCTTGGGCACGAGTTCGCCGATCACCATCTGGATCGCCGAGGCGAGCAGCATGCCGACGACGACGGCGATACCGGAGACGGCGCCCTCGGGGAGGCCGATCGCGGTGAACGGGCCGCGCAGCAGCTCGGCCAGTGCCGGTTCGGCGAGCATGCCGACGACCAGGGAGGTGATGGTGATGCCGAGCTGGGTGCCGGAGAGCTGGAAGGAGAGTTCCTTCAGCGATTCGACGACCGTGCCGGCGCGCTTGTCACCGTCGGCGGCGGCCTTCTCGGCCTCGGGTCGCTCCACGGTCACCAGGCCGAACTCGGCGGCCACGAAGAAACCGTTGGCGAGGATGAGCAGGAACGCGGCTGCCAGGAGCAGCAGGGGGGTGGTCATGATGCCGCCGCCTCCGAAGCTTCGCGGACTCCGACAAGGCAGTCCGCGGTATGTCGGGAGGGGGCGGCGCAGGTACTACAGGACGATCCGTCCATCGCCGGAGAGGGTCACTCCTCGGGTAGCAGGAACCCCTGTGCGCGGGGCGCGCGACAGGGGCGGAGGCGGGACGTGAAAAGCCTCCACCAACAGATTAATCAAGACAAGGGCCACTACGGCAGGGTGGCCGACCCGGAGCCGGCCCCGAAGTTGCGTGATTTCAGCCCTGGTGCTGCTCGGGGTCGTGGATCGTGTGGGCCTCGGCGAGGGCCCGCAGGGCCTTGGCGTCGGCGATGGCGCGCTGCTTGGCGATGCCCGGCTGGATGCCGAGCGCGGGCAGGCTGGTGCCGTCGCTGAGGTTCAGGAACACCCACGGATCACCCGGGCGGAGGTTCACCTGGAGGATCTCCGCCCACTCCAGGCGCCGCTTGCTGGCGATGTTGACGACGGTGACCCCGGACTCGTCGGCGACCACCTTCACCCGGGCCAGCTGGGCCAGTACCCAGAAAATCAGCGCGCCGGTGATGACGAAGCTGAGCTGCTCCCCCGGGCCGAGCTGCTCGAGGAGCAGCGCGACACCGGAGATGGTGACGAAGATGGCGACGCCCGCGGTGAGCAGGATCGCCCGGGTGTGGCCCGGCCGGAAGGTGACGGGGAGGGAAGGAAGGTCTGACATCTCTCGCGGGTTGTCTCAGAGGCGGCAGGCGTGGATGGCCGTGGTCAGGATCGCGCGGGCGCCGATGTCGTACAGATCGTCCATGATCCGCTGCGCGTCCTTGGTGGGGACCATGGCGCGGACGGCGACCCAGCCCTCGTTGTGCAGCGGGGAGACGGTCGGGGACTCCAGGCCCGGGGTGAGCGCGACGGCCCTCTCCAGCTGCTCGACCCGGCAGTCGTAGTCCATCATCACGTACGTCCGCGCGACCAGGACGCCCTGGAGGCGGCGCAGGAACTGCTGGACCTTGGGTTCCTCGATGTCGGCGCCGGCCCGGCGGATGACGATCGCCTCGGAGGTCATGATCGGCTCGCCGAAGACCTCCAGACCCGCGTTGCGCAGCGAGGTGCCGGTCTCGACGACGTCGGCGATGACCTCGGCGACACCCAGTTCGATGGCGGTCTCGACGGCGCCGTCCAGATGGACGACGGAGGCGTCGACGCCGCTGTCGGCGAGGTGCTTGGCGACGATGCCCTCGTAGGAGGTGGCGACCGTCTTGCCCTTCAGGTCCGCCAGGCCGTCGGCCGCGCCGGGCTTGGAGGCGAAGCGGAAGGTGGAGCGGGCGAAGCCGAGCGGCAGGATCTCCTCGGCGTTGGCGCCGGAGTCGATGAGCAGGTCACGGCCGGTGATGCCGATGTCCAGGCGGCCGGAGGAGACGTAGATCGCGATGTCCCGGGGACGCAGGTAGAAGAACTCGACGTCGTTGACCGGGTCGACGATGCGCAGTTCCTTGGACTCCCGGCGCTGCCGGTAGCCGGCCTCATGCAGCATGTCCGCCGCAGGGCCTGAGAGGGAACCCTTGTTGGGGACGGCGATGCGCAGCATGAGGTCGGCTTCCTTCGCTCGAAAAGGGGGGTTTGTCTGGAAAGGGTTTTACAGGTGGGCGTAGACGTCGTCCAGCGAGATCCCGCGGGCGACCATCATCACCTGGACGTGGTAGAGCAGCTGCGAGATCTCCTCGGCGGCCGCCTCCTTGCCCTCGTACTCGGCGGCCATCCAGACCTCGGCGGCCTCTTCGACGACCTTCTTGCCGATGGCATGGACGCCCTTGCCGACCAGCTCGGCGGTGCGGGACGTGGCGGGGTCGCCGTGGGCGGCCTTGTGCTGGAGCTCGGTGAAGAGCTCCTCGAAAGTCTTGTTGGACATGGTGAGCGCCAGACTACGCCAAATGCTGCTTCGCTCAGTGCCAGGGTTCGGATACTGAGCGGAGGGTCGCCGCCGTCGCCACCGCCGCCGTCACCGCCTCGTGGCCCTTGTCCTCGTTGGAGCCCGCAAGACCGGCCCGGTCCAGGGCCTGCTCCTCGTTGTCGCAGGTGAGCAGGCCGAAGCCGACCGGGACACCGGTCTCGACGGAGACCTGGGTGAGACCCTGGGTGACGCCCTGGCACACGTACTCGAAGTGCGGGGTGCCGCCGCGGATGACCACACCGAGGGCGACCACCGCGTCGTAGCCGCGGCCCGCGAGGACCTTGGCGGCGACCGGGAGTTCCCAGCTGCCGGGGACCCGCAGCAGGGTCGGCTCGTCGATTCCCAGGTCCCGCAGGGCGCGCAGGGCCCCGTCCACCAGACCGTCCATCACCTTCTCGTGCCACTGGGCCGCGATGACGGCGACCCGCAGGTCGCTGACATTGCGTACGGACAGCTCCGGTGCACCCTTGCCGCTCACGTTCTTGTGTCTCCCTCAGTGCTGTTCTCTACTGGTTGCCGCAGGTGGCCACAGCGGCTGTCGCAGCCGGTGTGTCCAGCCAGGGCAGGTCATGGCCCATCCGGTCCCGCTTGGTGCGCAGGTAGCGGAGGTTGTGCTCGCCCGCCTCGACGGGCATCGGCTCCCGGCCGCTGATCTTGAGGCCGTGGCTGAGCAGCGCGTCGCTCTTGTCGGGGTTGTTGGTCATCAGCCGCACGCTGCGCACGCCGAGGTCGGCCAGGATCTGGGCGCCGGCGCCGTAGTCGCGGGCGTCGGCGGGCAGGCCGAGTTCGAGGTTGGCGTCGAGGGTGTCGCGGCCGCGCTCCTGGAGTTCGTAGGCGCGCAGCTTGGACAGCAGCCCGATGCCCCGCCCCTCGTGTCCGCGCAGATAGACGACGACGCCCCGGCCCTCGTCCTGGATGCGCTCCAGGGCGGCGTCGAGCTGGGGGCCGCAGTCGCAGCGGGCGGAGCCGAAGACGTCCCCGGTGAGGCACTCGGAGTGGACGCGGACCAGGACGTCCTCGCCGTCGCCGATCTCGCCGTGGACGAGGGCGACATGCTCGACGCCGTCGGTGGTGGAGCGATAGCCGTACGCCGTGAAAGTCCCGTGTCCGGTGGGGAGGTTGACCTCGGCCTCGCGGCGGACGGTGGGCTCGGCGCCGCGGCGGTAGGTGATCAGGTCCGCGATGGAGATGATCGTCAGGCCGTGCTTGCGGGCGAACGGGATCAGCTCGGGGAGGCGGAGCATACGGCCGTCCTCGCCGGCGATCTCCACGATGGCACCGGCCGGGCGCAGGCCCGCGAGCCGGGCGAGGTCGACGGCGGCCTCGGTGTGACCGTTGCGGGTGAGGACACCCCCGGGCCGGGCGCGCAGCGGGAAGACATGGCCGGGGCGGACGAAGTCCGAGGGCTCGGCGCCGCCGTGGGCCAGCAGCTGGAGGGTGGTGGCGCGGTCGGCGGCGGAGATACCGGTGGTGACGCCGTGCGCGGCGGAGGCGTCCACGGAGACGGTGAACGCGGTCTTCATGGACTCGGTGTTGTCCTCGACCATCTGCGGCAGCTGGAGCCGGTCGAGTTCCGCGCCCTCCATGGGCGCGCAGATCAGACCGCGGCACTCGCTCATCATGAAGGCGATGATCTCGGGGGTGGCCTTCTCGGCGGCGATGACGAGGTCGCCCTCGTTCTCGCGGTCCTCGTCGTCGACGACCACGATCGGCCGGCCGGCCGCGATGTCGGCGATGGCCTGCTCGACGGGGTCGAGGGCGAGGTCGTCGACGCCGTCGCTGCTGTAGAGAATCGGTGCCGCAGTCATGCGGGTGCCCCTTCCAGAGCGGGCCGCGAGCCCTGGCGGGAGCGCAGCCACCAGTCGCGCATGCCCCACAGGACGAGCGCGCCGTAGATGACGTAGACGAAGCCGGAGAAGGCGTAGCCGTTGGCGAAGTTGAGGGGGACGCCGACCAGGTCGACCAGGAGCCAGGCGATCCAGAACTCGACCATGCCGCGCGCCTGGGCGTACATGGCGACGACCGTGCCGACGAAGATGTAGGCGTCCGGCCAGGGGTCCCAGGACAGGGACGGGTAGGCCTTGAAGAGCAGGGCGACGGCGACGGTGCCGACGGCCGCGGCGGCGACCATCGCGCCGCGCTCGCGCCAGGTGGCGAACCGGGGGGCGATGTGCCCGTCGGCGCCCTGGCCCTTGTTGCGGTTCCACTGCCACCAGCCGTACACCGCGACGACCATGACGACGGCCTGCTTGCCGGCGCTGCCGGTGAGGTGGCCGTAGAAGGCGCCGAAGAGGATGAGGCCGGAGGCGAACTGGACCGGCCAGCTCCACAGGTTGCGGCGCCAGCCGAGGGCGAGGGCGGCCAGGCCGAGGATGTTGCCGATCATGTCCGACCAGAGGATGTGCTGGCCGAACAGGACGAAGGCCTCGGAGTTGAGCGAGTTCACCGCCCGGCCCCCTGACCGGCCGCGAGCAGCCGCTCCACGTACTTAGCGACGACGTCGACCTCGAGGTTGACCGGGTCGCCGGGCTGCTTGAGGCCGAGGGTGGTCAGGTCGAGGGTGGTCGGGATGAGACTGACGGTGAAGTAGTCGGGTCCGGCCTCGACGACGGTGAGGCTGATGCCGTCGACGGTGATGGAGCCCTTCTCGACGACATAGCGGGCGAGGTCGGCGGGGAGGGAGACCCTGACGATCTCCCAGTGCTCGGAGGGGGTGCGGGACAGCACCTGACCGGTGCCGTCGACATGGCCCTGCACGATGTGACCGCCGAGCCGGGAGCCGACGGCGGTGGGGCGCTCCAGGTTGACGCGGGAGCCGACGTCCAGCGCGCCGAGGGAGGAGCGCTTGAGGGTCTCCTGCATGACGTCGGCGGTGAACTCGTCGCCCTCGTGCTCCACGACGGTCAGACAGACCCCGTTCACGGCGATGGAGTCGCCGTGCTGTGCGCCCTCGGTCACTACGGGGCCACGGAGCCGGAAACGGGAGGCGTCGCCGAGGTTCTCGACGGCGGTGATCTCACCCAGCTCTTCGACGATTCCGGTGAACACTTCCCGGGTCCTCCTGCCTCAAAGGGGCACGGACTCCGGGGCCTGTCGACGAACGACAGAAGGGACGGAAGAACACACTGGGAGCGACGCCGACAAGGTCCCGCCCGTGACGGACGAGACCAGATACGGCGGCGCGCACAGGTACATGCTCGCCCGCCGCGCACTGCCTCCCATCCGGACTTTAACCGTCGGTCCAGGAATTCCACCTGGTCAACCGGCCGCTGGAAGCGGACGGGTCGCGGACTGTAACCGCCGGTTCGGAGTTTCACCGACCCCGGAGTGCGCTGCTTCTGGTACACGGCCAGTGTGCCACGCCCGGCGGTGGTCCATACAGGGTAGGCGTGTGGGCTGCCTCACAACCCATGCCGCTGGACTTCCCTGACGGGCCGCCATATGCCCAACCGGCCCTTGGACCAGGCATCTTGACCTGATCCACAGCTATTGACCCTTTGGTCTAGTCCATTTATGGTTCGAGCGGGCCCGGCGACGGTGACGACGGCCCTTGCCCGTCGCCGGGTCGCCCACCCGCGCGGTCAGCGGTTCTGCGGTGCGAACAGTTCGTCCTGGGCGCGCTCCCGTGCCGTCAGAAGTGCTCCGCGAAGGACCGCCGGTCCTCCCAGGCCGCTCGCCCGTACCTCGGTGGCCAGCGGGGACATCCGGCGCAGCCGCTCCTCGACCCGCGTGGCGAGCGGCGCGCCGCCGGCCGAGCCGATCTCGCCGCCGAGGACCACGCAGCCGGGGTCCAGGACGGCTACGACGGCTGCCACGCCGACGGCGATTCGGTCGGCGAGGGCGTCGAGGAAGCGGCCGGGGTGTGCCGGGCGGGGCCGGCGGCCGCCCGGGGGCCCGTCATGGCCCGTCCCGCGGCTCTCCGCACCCCTGTGGGGCGCTACAGACCCACCGTCGGCTTCACTGGTGTTCCGTACCGCCTCCCTGACCAGCCATGCCGCGGCGGGCTCGGGGCCGGTCGAGGCCGCCGGTCCCAGCCCGTGCTCCTCGGCCAGTTCCGCGATCGCGGCCGCCCCCACCAGGGAGTGGTATCCACCCGCGCAGTCCGTCGCCGACGGCAGTGCGCGCGTGCCCGGGACCGGCAGGAAGCCGATCTCGCCCGTGCCACCGGAGGCGCCCCGGCGCAGGCTGCCGTCCAGGACTACGGCGGCGCCGCAGCTGTGCCCCAGCCAGAGCAGTACGAAGGTGTCGCGGCAGCGGGCGACACCCTCCTGCTGTTCGGCGAGGGCGGCCAGGTTGGTCTCGTTCTCGACGCTGACCCGGGCCTTGGGGAACCGCTCCTGGAGGGCGGCGACCAGCCGGCGGTGCCAGGCCGGCAGGCCCGCCGAGTCGCGGAGTTCACCGCTCGCCGGGTCGATCAGCCCGGGCGCCCCGATGCCGACGGTGTGCAACCGCCCGCCGCCGCAGGCCCCCGCCTCCTTGGTCGCCCGCTCCACCAGCTCCACCGCCTGCTCGACGGCCGCCGCCTCCCCCGCCTCCGGGCCGACCGGCACCGCCCCTTCGGCCAGCACCCGCCCCACCAGGTCGGACACCAGCACCGAGACGCCCTCGGTGCGTACGTCGAGGGCAGCCAGACAGGCTCGGTCGGCGACGATGCCGTACAGCCGGGCGTTCGGTCCCCGGCGCTGTTCGCCGGCTTCGCCGACCACCGTGATCAGGCCGGACTCGCTGAGCCGTTCGACGAGGTCGGCCACGGTCGGCCGGGACAGCCCGGTCAGCTGTTTCAACTGCCCTGCCGTCAGCGGACCTTCCTGCTGAAGCAGGGTCAGGGCGAGCCGGTCGTTGATGGCCCGGGCGGTGCTCGGTGATGCGGGCATGGCGGGCATCCTCCCAGATCGACGCGGCCCAGGACGGCCACATCACTCCCTATCTATCAGGCAGGCTACCTGATAGTTTACGCCCGACAGCGGGGCGGCACCCACCCGGGGAGGGGCAGGACCATGAAAGACGTGGGTTACGAGCGGCACGAGGTGAAGCGCGCGCGGTACGCCGTCGCGGCCGTGTTCACCGTGCACGGTGCCGTCACCGGCTCGTTCGCGACGCGGGTGCCCTGGATCCAGGATCATGCCGGGCTGAGCGCGGGCCAGCTCGGCTTCGCGCTCGCCTTCACCGCGTTCGGCGCCTCGTGCTCGATGCCGCTGGCGGGCCGGATCAGCCACCGCTTCGGCAGCCGCACCGCACTGCGCGCACTGATCGCGATGTGGACGCTGTCCCTGGTCCTGCCGTCCCTCGCGCCGAACCTGTACACACTCTGCCTGGCGATGTTCGTGTACGGCGCGAGCGCGGGCATGGCCGACGTCGCGATGAACGCGCTCGGCGTGGAGGTCGAGCGGCTGCAAGGCAGGTCGATCATGTCGGGGCTGCACGGCATGTGGAGCGCGGGCGCCCTGCTCGGCTCGGCGGCGGGCACCCTCGCCGCACACCTCGGCTCGGACGCCCGGCTGCACTTCACGCTGGCCGCCGCCACCCTCACCGTGCTCGGCGTCCTGGCGGCCGGCTGGGTGCTGGACGTGCGGCCCGCCGAGGACGAGGAGCCGCCGCCGCGGTTCGCGCTGCCGCCCCGGTCGGCGCTGCTGATCGGCGCTGTCGGCTTCT
The DNA here is from genome assembly GCF_055634995.1 of Streptomyces sp. NPDC111744. NCBI lineage: Bacteria > Bacillati > Actinomycetota > Actinomycetes > Kitasatosporales > Streptomycetaceae > Streptomyces > Streptomyces sp. NPDC111744. The sequence continues at coordinate 420,150 of NZ_JBVKCG010000006.1, read as the reverse complement.
GCGCGGTGTTCGCGGAGGGGGCGAGCCTGGACTGGTCGGCGGTGTTCCTGCGGGACCGGATGGACAGTTCGGCGGCGCTCGCGGCGGCCACCACCACGGGGTTCATGCTGACCATGGCGGTCGCCCGGATCAGCGGGGACGCGGTGGTGAACCGCTTCGGCACGGTGCGTACCGTGCGCGCCGGGGGTGTGCTGGCCGCGCTCGGCGGTCTGCTGATCGTCCTCGCCGGGCATCCGGCGGTGGCGATGACCGGGTTCGCGCTGATGGGCCTCGGCATCGCCGTTGTCGTACCGCTGTGCTTCGCGGCGGCCGGGCACGCCGGGCCTAACCCGAGTCAGGCCATCGCCGGCGTGGCGACGATCACCTACACCTCGGGGTTGATCGCACCCGGCCTGATCGGCGGGGTGGCCCAGGCGACCAGCCTGGTGGTGTCGTTCGGTGTGGTCACGGCGCTGACCTGCGGCCTGGTGGTGTTCGCGGGCGTGTTGCGCGCCGGGGAACGGGGGGTGCGGGCGGAGGTCAGCTCGCTGGCCGCAGCAGTTCCCGACCCGCGGTCCTGAAGCGCTCGCTCCAGGGGGCGGGGCGCAGGCTGGCGGCGTCCAGCCGGACCAGGACCCGGGTGCCGTGCGCGTAGGTGGTCGCCCCGTCCGCCGAGCAGAACCGGAAGCCGTAGGTCAGGCCGGTGTTGCCGAGCCGTTCCAGCCAGAGATGGACGGCGTAGGTGCCCGGCCGGGAGACCGGCGCCTCGTAGCTGATCCGGAGTTCCCTGACCGCGTTGCAGGCGTCCTCGGCCGCGGCCCAGTCGCCCTCGAAGGCGAAGCCGTGCGCCTGCCAGAGCTCGGCCCAGGCCCGCTCCACCATCACCGGGTAGCGGGCGTTGTGGAGCAGCCCGAGCGCGTCCAGGTCGTCGAAGTGGACGGTGACGGGGATCAGCCGGCCGTAGGACAGGGCGGGGGCGATCGAGGCTTCGGCGGTCACGGGGTGGGGCTCCTGAGTGTTGCTGACATGTCGCTGACCTTCAGTCTAAGCGGGCGCTCAGCATGCCCGGCCAGGAGCCCCCGGGTCTCAACCCGCGATCGAGTCCAGTTGCTCGGCGGCCGGCCGCAGCGCCCAGAGGTCACCGCCGGGCGGCGCCTCCAGCTGTCGAACCGCCCGCTGGGCCGCCTTGTCGCCGGCGTCGGCCGCCGCGTGCACGACGTCGGCCGCCGCGTAGCGGTGGAATTCCAGCTCCGGGTACGGCCAGGCGGTGGCCCCGGTCGCGGCGGGCAGCAGATAGCCCACGGCCTTGAACAGGCTCTGCCCGTGCGGTCCCCGGTAGGTCCAGAGGTTCACCCCGACATGCCGGCCGATGGCCGCGAGCCGGGTGTAGGCGACCAGGTCGAAGGTCGAGTAGTGCCAGCTCCTGGTCCGGGTCAGCTCCTGCGGCTGGCTTCCGTCGGCCGCGATCTGCGGGTCGATCCGCTTGGCCCGCGCGTCCAGCACGGTCTTCCTGGCCAGCGCCCTGTCGCCGGTCGCGTAGGCGAGGGCGGCGAGCTGCATGTCGTAGAAGGTGCCGTGGTTGTTGGCCGCGGCGCCCTCCTCCTTGCCGAAGTCGCTGTTCTTCAGCCAGTCACGGAAGTCCGTGTTCCAACTGAGCATCCCGGCACGGTCCTTGGCGCTCCAGCCGGGTGCCCCGGTGGCGAGGATGGCGAGAGCGTCGACCACGCTCGTGTACGACTGGGAGAAGTCGATGACGCCGATGGCCCGGCCGTCGTACTTGCAGGGGATGAACTGGGCATGGTTCAGGTTCGGGTTCATCCGGGTCGCCGGGTCGAGGAACCAGGTGCGCAGGACCTGTCCGGCCTTCTCGGCGTACTCCCGGTTACCCGTGTAGTACCAGGCCAGGGAGAGGTCGTACGTCGAGTCGAAGACCTTCTCCACGTCCTGGCGGTCGGTGCCGCTGTCGACCTCGGGGTTGCGCTGGCCGTCGCGCTGGACGTAGGGGCAGCCCCAGGGGTTGTCGGCGGTGGGTGTGGTGGTGGGCCACCAGTAGGGGGCCTGGCTCAGGTAGTCGTGGACGCCACCGCCGGGGGCGGGCTTCGGTTTGTCGACGACCGTCCAGGGGCCCTGGTCCAGCCAGGCGTCGGCGCGGCTGGTCAGGTCCTTGAGGGCGCGGCGGAGTCGGGGGTTGCCGCGATCGAGGTCGGCCTTGGTCCGCTGGAGCCGGGTGCCGTCCACAACGGCGGTGTCGGGAGCTTTCGGGGCCCTCGCGGTCGCATGGGCGGAGGGGACGAGGACGGCCCCCATGGCCGCCAGCGCCGTCAGGACGACGGCCGTGCGGGATCTTCCACTCATCGAGCACTCCGATCAGCATGAAGCAGGTGAATCATATACGTGAACATCGTTCACGAGTAGGACCGTGTGAGCGTAGGACCGCCAGGTAGCCATGACAATGGTTCGGAACGCCTTCATGTACGAAGCCGTCTTCACAGCACTTCGAAGAAAGCGAACCCCCACCATGGATCTCGGCGTGCGCTGGAAACTGCACGGCGACGGGCGCACGCCCGCGCCCGGAGCGGTGGTACGCCCCGACGAACGGCTCTCCTGGCCCCGCACGGTCGGGCTCGGCGCCCAGCACGTGGTCGCGATGTTCGGTGCGTCCTTCGTCGCCCCGGTACTGATGGGCCTGGACCCCAACCTCGCGATCATGATGTCCGGCGTCGCGACCGTGATCTTCCTGCTCGCGACCCGCGGCCGGGTCCCCAGCTATCTGGGCTGTTCCCTGTCCTTCGTCGGGGTCGCGGCCGTGATCCGCGCGCAGGGCGGCACCAGCGCCACCGTGACCGGCGCGGTCTTCGTGGTCGGCGTCGTGCTCTTCCTGATCGGCCTGGCCGTCCAGCGCTTCGGCGCCCGGATCATCCACACCGCGATGCCGCCGATCGTCACCGGCGCGGTCGTGATGCTGATCGGCTTCAACCTGGCCCCGGTGACCGCCTCCACCTACTGGCCGCAGGACCAGTGGACCGCCCTGCTGGTGATGGCCTTCACCGGTATGGCCGTCGTCTGTCTGCGTGGTTTCTGGTCACGTATCGCGATCTTCCTGGGCCTGGTCTTCGGGTACGTCCTCTCCTGGGCCCTCGACCGCATCTTCGGCAAGATCCACTCCATGAGTCCGAGCGGCAGGGTCACCGACCACTGGCGGCTGGACCTCTCCGGCGTCGGCAAGGCGGACTGGATCGGGCTGCCGTCCTTCCACGGACCGTCCTTCCAGTGGTCGGCGATCCTCGTCGCCCTCCCGGTCGTGATCGCCCTGGTCGCGGAGAACGCCGGACACGTCAAGGCAGTCGGCGAGATGACCGGCGACCCGCTCGACGACAAGCTGGGCACGGCGATCTCGGCCGACGGCGTCGCTTCCATGCTCTCCACCGCCGTGGGCGGCCCGCCCAACACCACCTACTCCGAGAACATCGGCGTGATGGCCGCGACCCGTGTCTACTCCACCGCCGCCTACTGGGCCGCCGCCTGCTTCGCGCTGCTCTTCGGCGTCTGTCCCAAGTTCGGAGCGGTCGTGGCCGCGATCCCGGGCGGGGTCCTCGGTGGCATCACCGTCATCCTGTACGGCATGATCGGCCTGCTCGGCGCCCAGATCTGGCTGCACGCCAAGGTCGATCTGCGCAACCCGCTGAACCTGGTCCCGGCGGCCGCGGGCATCATCATCGGCGTCGGCAACGTCACCATGAAGTTCACCGACACCTTCTCGCTGAGCGGTATCGCCCTCGGCACGCTGGTCGTCATCACCGGCTACCACGCCCTGCGCGCCTTCGCCCCCGCCCACCTCAAGCGGCAGGAACCCCTCTTCGACGAGGGCACCAGTTCCTACGACGAGGCCAAGTCGTAGGCAGCATAGGACGGGGTGAAGGTCCCGGCGGTGCCCTTGCAGCCGTCGGACTCCCCGGGCAGCGCACCCCGGGTCCGTTCCCCCGTTCCGGGGAAGCGCCGGGCCCGTCGGCACGCCCGCCGGCCCGGGGCTGGGACCCTTCCCCCATGGCGCAGTCGGAACACCTCACCGCTCCGGTCGACACCGTCGTCTCCCGGATGCGCGCCCTGGACGCGGCCCTCCCCGAGCGGGACGGTGTCGCGGTCTTCAACCGTGTCTACCTCTCCGTCACGGAGGAGGTCGAACGGCGTCTGGACGCGGGGCGGTTCGGGGATCCCAGAGCCGCCGCGACGCTGGACGTGCGGTTCGCGGAGCGGTATCTGGCCGCCGTGGACGCGGCCGCCGACGACCGCCGTCCGCCGGCCTGCTGGCGGCCGCTGTTCCAGTTCCGCCGCCACCCCGGTGTACGACCGCTGCAGTTCGCACTCGCGGGCATCAACGCGCACATCGGGCACGACCTGGCGCTGGCCGTGGTGGACAGCTGTCGTACCCTCGGCTGCGAACCGGCCGACCTTGAGGACGAGTTCGACCGGGTGGGCGAGCTCCTCGTCTCGCTGGAGGAACGCATCCGCGAAGATCTGATGCCGGGGCCCGACCTGCTCCAGATCGCCGATCCGCTGACCCATCTGCTCGGTTCCTGGAGCCTGGAGCGGGCGCGGGACGCGACCTGGTCGGCGGCGCGGGCACTGTGGGCACTGCGCCGGTTCGAGGACCTGGTCGAGGAGTTCACCGAGCGGCTGGACGCGGCGGTGGGCCTGGCGGGCCGGATGCTGCTCACACCGCTGCCCGACTGAGGTGGCTTGATCCGCGCGCGCTGTTCCCGGAGCCCGCGACCCAGGGACTGTACGACACGGGCGGGGTGCCCTGGCCCGACCACCAGGGGAACGTGGCCGACCCGTTGGTCACGCTGACTCTCGCCGTGGCGGCCACCGAGCGGGCCCGGCTGGGCAGCAGTGTCCTGGTGGCGCCGCTGCACATCCCCTTGCAACTGGCCAAGGCCCTGGCCTCGCTGGACACCGCGAGCGCCGGCCGGGTGGTGGCGGGCCTGGGCACGGGCTGGTCCCCCGGCCCGAGTACGTGGCCTGCGGTGTCCGGACGTTCGTGGAGCGCGGCAAGGTCCTCAACGAGATCACCGAGGTGTTCCGGGCGGTGTGGGTCCGACCCGGTGCCGCGCCGGCCGGCCACGCGGACGGCCGGCTGCCGGTGGCCATGGGCGCCGAGCAGCTCGCCGCCCAGTGGCGGCAGGTGCAGGACGTGGCGGCCGAGCGCGGGCGCACAGAACCGGTCCGGACTACGCCGCGGTCGGCCTGGACGAGATCCTCCTCGCCCTCCAGTCCACCCCGCGCGACGCCCAGGAACTCAAGGACGTCGCGACCGAGGCGTACGAGAAGGCGCGGGCGGGCGGGGTCTAGTCCTCCGGGAGTTCGACCGGCGCGATCTCGTCGTAGACGTCACCGGGGCCCGGGTTGGCCGGGTCGGTCGTGCCGCCGAAGTGGTGCATGACGCCCCAGACCGCGTTCAGCGCGGTCTGGACGGCGCCCTCGGCCCAGCCCGCCGTCCAGGAGATGTCGTCGCCGGCGAGGAAGATGCCCCGCTTGTCCGCGGGCAGCCGGTCCTGCACGAAGTGCGTGAACAGGCGCCGCTGGTAGCGGTAGTGGCCGGGCAGGTTGGCCTTGAACGCGCCCATGAAGTAGGGCTCGTTCTCCCAGGAGACCGTCACCGGGTTGCCGATGATGTGCTTCCTGATGTCGACCTTCGGATAGATCTCGCCGAGCGACTTCAGCATCACCTCCATCCGCTCGTTCGCGGACAGCGGCAGCCATTTCAGGCTGTCGTCGCACCAGGTGTAGGAGAGGCAGATGACGGCGGGCCTGTCCGGGCCGTCGTCGAGGAGGTAGGTGCCGCGGGTCATCCGGTCGGTGAGCGTCATCGACATGACGTCCCGGCCTGTGTCCTCGTCCTTGTCGAGCCAGAAGGGCCGGTCGACCGGGACGAACAGCTTGGAGGACTCCATGTAGTGGGTGCGCTCGATCGCGGTCCAGTGGTCGATCGGGAAGAGCGAGTCGTCGCAGGCGATCTTCGAGAGCAGCATCCAGGACTGGGCGGTGAAGATCGCCGCCTTGTACGTGCGGATGTCTCCGTTGGCGTCCGTCACCGTGATCCGGTTGCCGGTGGTGCGGTGCAGCCGGGTCACTGCGGGGCGGGGCTCGCCGTTCTCGTGCAGTTTCGCGAGCGAGGTCCCGTACGCCCAGTGCACGGTCTTCTCCGGCTCGCGCTCCCAGAGTCGCAGCGGGAGCTGCTGGCTGCCGCCGACGATGCCGCGGTGGTGGTCGTCGGCCTCGGTGTAGACGACGCGCAGGATTTCCAGGATCGAGTTCGGGAAGTCCGTGTCCCAGCCACCCGTCCCGAAGCCGACCTGGCCGAAGATCTCGCGGTGCCGGAAGGATTTGAAGGCCTCGGAGTCGCAGAGGAAGCCGTAGAAGGTCTGGTTGTCGAGCTTCTCCACGAGCCGGGACCAGATCTCGCGGATGCGCGGCACGTCCCGCTCGCGCATGGCGCGGTTCATGTCGGAGAAGTCGGCGCCTTCGTCGAGGCACTTGTTCCAGGCGTCGGCGACGTCACGGTAGACCTGCGGCAGGTCGTCGGCCGTCTCGGCGTAGTGCGACTCGCCCTTGAGGTCGACGACGGTCGAAGGGGTCGCCTCCGCGAGGGGGTTGGGGAAGGGCCGGGTCTCAAGGCCCACCAGGTCGATGTAGTGCTGGAGGGCGGTGGAGGAGGGCGGGAAGCGCATCGCGCCCATCTCGGCGCTCAGCGACGGGTCGCAGCCCTCGAAGCCGACGGTCCGCAGCCGTCCGCCGATCCGGTCGGCCTCGTACACGACCGGCTTCAGGCCCATCTTCATCAGCTCGTACGCGGCCACGATGCCGGACAGTCCGCCGCCGATCACCGCGACCTCGGTGCCGTGCTCGGTCGCCGGTATCTGGCCGAGGCCCGCCGGGTGGGCGAGGAAGTCGTCGTACGCGTACGGGAAGTCCGGGCCGAACATGGTGATCGGCGGCTGCTGCTCGTCTGCGTGCTCGACGGCGTTGGGCACGGTGGACGTCATGGGGTACGGACTCCTTGCGGCTTGCGACGTGCGAAAAGGAAGCGGGGGAAGCGGGGGAAGCGGGGAAGCGGGAGGGGGGTCAGACCAGGGACCCGTAGAGGCCGGGGCGGCGGTCCTTCAGATAGGGGTTCGCCTCGCGGGAGGCGGCGAGCAGGGCGGGGTCGAGGTCGGCGAGGACGAGTTCCTCGCCGCGTCCGGCCCGGGCGCGAGCCACGCCGTCGGGGCCGGCGAGGGCGGACAGGCCGAAGAAGTCGAACTCGCCCTCCTGGCCGACCCGGTTGACGTACGCCACGTACATCTGGTTCTCCCAGGCCCGCACCGGGACCAGGGACTCGGCCACCAGCTGGAACGGGTGCATGTTCGCCGTCGGGACGAGCAGCAGGTCGGTGCCGGCCAGGGCGTGGGCGCGCACGGGCTCCGGGAACTCCACGTCGTAGCAGATCATGATCCCGACGGTGAGGCCGTTCAGCTCGGCCTGGACGACCGGCTGCTCACCCGGGGTGAAGTGGTCGCGCTCGAAGCCGCCGAAGAGGTGGGTCTTGCGGTAGTTCGCGAGCCGGGTTCCGTCGGCGGAGATCAGCTGGGCGGAGTTGTGGACGGCGTCACCGGCGCGCTCCGGGTAGCCGTAGGCGATCGCCAGGCCGTGCCGGTGGGCCAGCTCGGCGACCGCGTCCGCGCAGTCGCCGTCGGCGGGCTCGGCGAGACGGGCGATGTCGTCGCCGATGGCGTAGCCGGTCAGGAACATCTCCGGTGCGACGAGCAGCGCGGCGCCCGCGGCGGCGGCCCGGCCGGCGGCCTCGTCGAGCACCTTGAGGTTCTCGACGGTCGAGCCTGGGCGGCCGGAGCTCTGGAGCAGGGCGGTGCGCATACGGGTCCTCGCCGGGTACGGAGGGTTCTGGGGGCCATGTAGACGGTAAGTCGGCAGGCCGGGCCGGACAAGGAGGAGCCGTTGCGCGTGGCCGAGCGGTTCGTTGCGTGATACAGGCGTCCAGCGGCGATTCGTTGCGTCGGTGTTGTCCCTACAGCTCCCTCAGCCGCTCGACGATCTCCTTCAGCAGTGCGGGATCGGCGGCCGGGCCGGCCGGTTCCACCCGGCGCGGCTGGTCGATCCGGACCAGGCCGGCCTCGGCGAGGTCGCCGAGCAGGACGCGTACGACGGTGAGCGGCAGATCGGCGTCCGCGGCGAGTTCGACGACCGGCCGGGCACCGCGCCGCACCAGGGCGAGCAGGGCGACGCGGGCATGGTCGACCTCCGGGTCGGCCGGATCCGCGTCCACCGCCGTGACCTGGGACATCAGGTCGATGACGTGCCGTCCGGACGGCTCGGTACGGCCCCGGGTCACGGTGTAGGGACGGACCAGCGAGCCGGTCTCGTCCTCGTACCAGTGCTCGTCGCTCACCGGAGGGTCAGGGGGTCGAGCGGGCGGCCGCGTCCAGGTGGCGGCCGAGCCGGCGGACGAGCAGGGCCATCTCGTGGGCCAGCTGGCCGACGTCGGTGCGGACGTCGCTGAGGACGGCGAGCCGGCTGCCGTGCCCGGCCGGGGTCACGAAGAGATAGGCGTCGTCGAGCATCACCATGGTCTGCCGCACCTCTCCGGCGCCGAACCGGTCCCCCGCCGAACGGGCCAGGCCGTGGAAGCCGGAGCAGACGGCCGCGAGATGCTCGATGTCCCGTCGCCGCATGCCGTCGGAGTGGCTGAGCGGAAGCCCGTCCGCGGTGAGCAGCACGGCCTGCCGGACGTGGTCGGTCCGGGCAACGAGATCGTCGAGAAGCCACCCGAGGTCACTGCCGGGCCGGACGCCGGGCCCCGGCCCGACGGGGGCGCGGCCGGAGCCGGGACCGGCACTCGGGCCGGCATCCACGTCGGGGGCAGGACCAGCACCGCGGCCGGCATCCGCAGCAGGGCCGGGACCAGCACTGCGGCCGGCATCCGCGTCAGGGCCGGGGCCGGGGTTCGGGGCGGGGCGGTTGTCACTGGTCATCGGCGGAGGGCGTCCTTTCCTCGGTGTGGGGCGGCTCGTCCGTGTCGAGTAGTCCCTTGCGCCCCCGTTCCAGGCCCCGCTGGAACGCTCCGAAGACCGCCCTCATCTCCTCGGCGTCCAGGTCACGTGCTTCCCTGGGCGCCGGCTCGGTGCGCAGTTCGGGGGCGAGGGAGGCCTGGCGCCGCCGGGTGGGCAGCGCGGGGGCGACGGGCGCGCGGGACACGTCGTGACCGGATTCCGCAGTGCCGCCCGACCGGGCGCCCGTCTCCGCTCCCGTGTCCGGCCCGCCCGGCCGCGTGTCCTCCGCGAGGAGCGCGGCACCACCCCGCGCCGGCAGCGCGCCGCCCGCCGCGACGGGCCGGCGTCCCTCGGCCGACGCCGACGCCGACGGCGCTCGCCGCTCCCCCTCCTCCGACACCTCCGCCAGCACCGCCCGCGGCAGCAGCACGACCGCGGTGGTGCCCCCGTACGGCGACTCGCGCAGGGTCACCTCGATGCCGTGCCGGGCGGCCAGGCGGCCCACCACGTAGAGGCCGAGGCGGTCGTGGCGGGTCGGGTCGAAGGCCTCGGGGTCGGTGAGGGTGCGGTGGGCCCCGGCGAGCTGCTCGGCGTCGAGGCCGAGGCCCCGGTCGTCGATCTCCAGGGTGAAGCCCTGGCCGACCCGGCCGGTGCGCAGCGTGACCTGGGTGTGCGGCGGCGAGAACACCGTGGCGTTCTCCAGCAGCTCGGCGAGCAGGTGCACGACGTCGGCGACGGCGTCCGCGGCAACCCCGACCTCGGGCATCGGCGGCACCACGACCCGTGTGTAGTCCTCGATCTCGCCGACCGCCGAGGCCACCACGTCGGCGACGGGCACGGGCCGCCGCCAGCGCCGCCCGGGGGTCGCGCCGGAGAGGATGATCAGGCTCTCCGCGTGCCGGCGCATCCGGGTGGTCAGATGGTCGATGCGGAACAGCTCGCCCAGGACGGCCGGGTCGTCGGTGCGCCGCTCCAGGGTGTCGACGAGTTTCAGCTGCCGGTGGACGAGGGCCTGGTTGCGGCGCGCGATGTTGAGGAGGACCGCGAACAGGCCCCTGCGCAGCGTGGCCTGCTTCACCGCCGCCTCGACCGCGGCCAGCCGCGCCCTGTTGAACGACCGGCCGACGTCCCCGATCTCGTCGTCCCCGGCCTCCCGAGCGGCCAGCGGCGGTGCCTCGGTGACCGCGTCCACGTCCTCGCCGGTGCTCAACCGGTCCATCAGGGCGGGCAGTTGGTGTGCGGTGAGCAGATCGGCGGCGTCCCGCAGGGTTTCCAGCCGGCGCGAGATGCGGCGCGCCCCGCGCACCGCGAACCACAGCGAGAGCGCCACCGCCGCCAGCCCGACCACACCGACGACGGCCGCCTTGGTCAGCTCCCGATAGGCGAAGGCCCGGCCGCGCGCGGCGGAGTTCTCCGCCGACTTGGTGCACAGCAGCATGTACTGCTTGACGGCCCGGTCCATGGTGGAACGCCAGGTGTCCGCCGCGACGGCGGCGCCGGCCCGGTCCGCACCCGCCCGCAGCAACGCGTCCTCGCCGCGCACCAGCGAGCGGTGCAGTCCGCCGCGCTGGAACTCCTCGAACAGCGCCCGTGAGTCCGACGGCAGGTCGGAAACATAGGTCCGTTCGAAGACGCGCCGGTCCTCGATGGTCTCGGTGAGGCCGGCGTACTGCCCGTCGGTGAGCCGCCCGGCGGCGCGTGCGCCCGCGACCAGTGCGTCCTCGCGGGAGACGAACTCCCGTACCCGCACCAGCTCGATCACCACCTGGGCCTCCCGGGCCAGTTGTCCGGCCTGGAGTGCGGTGAGGGTGGACTCGACGTTGAAGCCGGGCTCCACGAGCGCGCTGTAGTCGCTGACGGCGCTGTCCCAGGAGATCTTCCGGGACAGCACCCGCTCGCGCAGTCTCTCCAGCCTGCCGGTGGCGGTCACCATCGCGTCGAGGGCCTCGCGCTGCCGCTCGCTGAGTCGGCCGCGGTCACCGCCCTGGATCGCGTCCCGCATGGCGTCCACCGCCCGGTCGGTGCGCCGCTGCTGTCCGAGCAGGTCGGCGGCGGTCGCCGTGTCGAGCCGTGAGCCCAGGTAGGCCGCCGACAGCCGCCGTTCGATCTGGATCTGCCCGACGGCGGTGTCGACGGGGGTGCCGAAGTCGTCGTACACCCCCTGGAGCCTGATCAGCGCGCGTAGTTCGGCGGTGACCGAGACCATGGCGAAGCTCCACAGGGCTGTCAGTGCGACGGCCGGGGCGAGGGCGAGCGCCACGATCCGCGCGCGGACTGTGGCGGGTCGGCCGACGGGCGAGCGCATGGATGCCTACCGGTGTTACCAGCGAGTAAGGAGCCCGGCACAACCTACGGGATGGCCCCCGTGACCGCAATGGTTGCCCCGGGTAACACCGAGTTAAGGCTCGACTGTGAACGTGCTGACGACGGCCGCGTGGTCGGAGGGCCAGTCGTTGCCCGCCACCTCGGGCCAGGGCGTCGGGGTGCCGCTGACGTAGGTCCGGGAGTCGAGCACGCGCAGCCCCCTGTGCAGCACGTAGTCGATCCGGTCCTGCGGCTCGGGCAGCCCGCTGCCGTCCTCCTGCACGGGGTGGATCGGCGACCACGTGTGCCCCGGCGCGGCGACCGGATCCGGATGGACCTCCCGGTAGGAGTCGCGGAACCCCGCCTCCTCTGCGGCCTTGGTCACCGGCCACTCGACGTCCGTCCAGTCCAGGTGGGAGGGGCAGTTGAAGTCCCCCACGAGCACCACGGGCACCGCGCCGTCCCCGATCCACCGCAGCGCCTCCCGCAACTGCCCGAGACGCACCTCCTCGTGGGCGATCAGCTCGGCCGCCCCGAGCCCGTCGAAGTGGAACTCGTAGGGCCCGTACGGCGTGTAGTGCAGATGCGCGGTCCAGATGTCGACCTCGCGTCCGGGACGTACGGCGATCCGCACCCCGGCGGCTCCGTAGAAACCGACCTCCGGGTCGCCGAGGCGGGCGGTGATGGGATAGCGGCTGACGATCCCGAGGTTCTCCCCGGCGGAGTGGTGGTGCCAGCCGAGGGCCTCGGCGAGTTCCCGGGCCGAGGTGCCGGCGGTCTCCTGGAGGCCGACGACGTCCGCGCCGGTGTCGAGGACGGCCTTGACCTGCTTGGCGCGGTGGTCGTCGATGCGGCTGCCGCCGAGCCACAGGTTCCAGGACATGACCCGCAGTTCCGGTACGGCCATGTCGCTCAGCTCCTTGGGGGTGACCCCGACGAGGGTGTCCCGGACGGTCCGGCCCGGTGCGCCGCCGATCGGCGCGAGCGAGGGTACGGCGAGGACCGCGCAGCCGGCGGCCTCCGCGGAGGCGACCCCGGTCTCGGTGTCCTCGACGGCGACACAGGCCGCCGGGTCGACAGCGAGGGCGCGGCAGGCGGCGAGGTAGGGGTCGGGGGCGGGCTTGGTGCGGCCGGTGTCGTCGGCGGTGACGGATACGGCGAACCGGCCGGGGCCGAGCGCGTCGAGCACGAGGTCGGCGACCGCGCGTGGGGACGCGGTGACCAGGGCGGTGGGAACGTCGGCCGCGGCCAGCGCGTCCAGCAGGTCGAGGGCGCCCGGGCGGGGCACGATGCCGGTGCGGACGCGGTCCGCGAACTCCCGGTGCAACTCGGCCGCGAGGTCGGCGCCGGACCTGCCGGTGCTGTCGGCCAGCCACTGGGCGGTGTGCTCGACCGGCCGGCCCAGCACATCGGGCTCGTCGGCCTCGCCGAGCGTCCGCCCGGCAACGCGTTCCACCGCCTCCCACCACAGTCGCTCGGTGTCGACGAGCGTTCCGTCCATGTCGAACAGGACGGCTTGGAGCGGGAGTCGGGGGTGGGGGGTCACGTTGTTGTCATTCCTTACTTCTGGACTTCTGGACTTCTGGACGAGACTTCTGGACGAATGGCTGTGGTCCTCCGGCGGGGGCTCCTCACCCCTGCGCACGGTCCGCCACGAGCACCGGCCGCTCGGGCAGCGACACGCTCACAGCGGCTCCGGCGCCGAGCCCGGCGGCCTCATGGGCGGGCAGATCGGCCTTGGCCTCGGTGCCGTCGGCGAGCCGTACGGTGACCCGGACGACCGCACCCAGGAAGGCGGTGGCGACGACGGTGGCCGTACCGGTGCCGTCCGCGCGCACCCGGACCGCCTCGGGCCGCACCAGCACGTCGACCTCGCTCGCACCCGGCACCGGCCCGTCGACCGGCAGCCGCTGCCCGAGCACCTCGACCCGGTCGTCCTTCACCGTGCCCGGGATCCGGCTCATCGTGCCGACGAACTCGGCGACGAAGGCGGTGGCCGGACGGCCGTACAGCTCGGCGGGCTCGGCGCACTGTTCGAGCCGCCCGGCGCGCATCACGGCGACCCGGTCGGCGACGGACAGCGCCTCCTCCTGGTCGTGCGTCACGAACAGGGTGGTGATGCCGAGTTCCTGCTGGAGCCGGCGGATCTCCTCGCGCAGCGTCAGCCGGACCTTGGCGTCGAGGGCCGACAGCGGCTCGTCGAGGAGGAGCACCCGGGGCCGCAGGGCGAGGGCGCGGGCGAGCGCGATGCGCTGCTGCTGGCCGCCGGAGAGCTGGTGCGGGAACCGCTCCCCCTTGTCGGCGAGTCCGACCAGCTCCAGCAACTCGGATGCCCTGGCCTGCCGTTCGGCCGTACGGACCTTGCGCATGCGCAGCCCGAACGCCACGTTGTCGACGGCGTTCAGATGCGGGAAGAGGCTGTACGACTGGAAGACCATCCCGGCGTCACGGCGGTGCGCCGGGACGTGGGTGACGTCCTCGCCGTCCACCAGCACCGCGCCGGAGTCGGGGTGTTCGAACCCGGCGAGCATGCGCAGCGCGGTGGTCTTGCCACAGCCGGACGGGCCCAGCAGGGCCAGGAACTCCCCGGGGCGGACGGTCAGATCAAGTCCGTCGAGGGCGACGGTGGCGCCGAACTCCCGTCGCAGCGACCGGAATTCGACGGTTGCGGCCGTGGTGGTGGCCTTCTCGGGCGTGCTGACACTCATGGTTCATCCCCGGGAGGAAGCGGTAAGGTCACGGCCGCCGGCACCGGCGAGCGCGAGGAGGAGGGCCCAGGTCACCAGGAGACTGAGCACGGAGACGGCGACGGACATCTGGGCCTGCGAGCCGCCGACGTTGTAGATCCAGACGGCGAAGGGCTGGAAGCCGAGCAGCTGGGCGACGGTGAATTCGCCGAGCACCAGCGCGAGAGTGAGGAAGGCCGCGTTGAGCAGCGCCCCACGCAGATTGGGCAGGACGGCCCGGACAAGGGCCTGGGGCCACGAAGCCCCACAACTGCGGGCGGCCTCGACGAGGGTGCGCACATCGATCGCACGCAGTCCGGCGTCCAGCGCCCGGTAGACGAAGGGCAGCGCCATCACGACGTAGGCGAGGACCAGTACGACCGGGAAGTTTGGGTTCTGGATGGCGACGAACGTCTCGAACAGTGGGGTCCTGGACAGATAGTCCGGCCCCCACTTGAGCACGCTCGCGATCCCGGCGACGAACGCGATCGGCGGCACCACCAGCGGCAGTGAGCAGACGATCTCGACCACGGGCCGCAGCCTGGGCGCGCTCAGCCGCAGGGCGACCACGGCCGGCACCGTCAGCAGCAGCACGACGACGATGGTGGCCACCGCCAGCTCCAGCGAGAGCAGCAGGCTGGAGAGAAAGCCGTCGGCGGACACGATCTGGGTGTAGGCGTCGAAGGTGACGCCCTGGCCGGGCATGTCGACGGTGAAGACGACGGAGGCGCCCAGCGGGACCAGGAAGTACAGGGCGGCAAGGCCGAGGACGGCCCAGCGCCAGGGGGTCAGGCGTCGAGCCATCGGGCACTCCGTCGTTGCAGGGGCAGGTACACGGCCATCACCAGGGCCGCCACCAGCACCATGTCCAGGCTCAGGGCCAGGGCCACGTTCTCCTGGCCGACCAGGACGTTGCCGGAGAGGGCGTCGGCGATCTGCAGGGTGACCAGCGGGACCGCGCTGCCGACCATCGCGGCGGCGGTGGCGTAGGCGGCGAAGGCGCTGCCGAAGAGCAGCACCAGGCCGCCGAGCAGCGAGGGCGCGAGCACGGGCAGCGCCACGAACCGCCAGTACTGCGCACCGGTGGCGCCGTTGTTGAGCGCGGCCTCCCGCCACTGTGCCCGCAGTCCGTCCAGGGCGGGGGTGATGGTGAGGACCATCAGCGGGATCAGGAAGTAGAGGTAGACCAGGACCAGTCCCCAGAAGCTGTACAGGTCCCAGCCGTGGTCCGCGAGCCCGAGGTGCACGGTCAGCACACCGGCGTTGCCGAGGGTCGCCACGAACGCGAAGGCCAGCGGTACACCACCGAAGTTGGCGAGCACACCGGAGGCGGTGAGCACGGCCTCGCGCAGCGCCCGGGAGCGCGAGCTGACGACGGCCTGCGCGAGCGGCAGCCCGAGGACGGCCGCGAGCCCCGCGGAGAGAGCGGACAGCTTGACGCTCCCGACGAGGGCGGTGAGATACGGCCCCTGCAGCGAGTCGCTGAGATTCCGCCCGGTGTACGAACTCGCCCCACTGGCCGGGTCCTTGACCGTGAAGGCGCCGTTCAGCATGGCCACGGCCGGCAGCCCGAAGGCGACGGCCGTGAAGACGAGCAGCGGGACGACGGCCAGCCAGCCGGGGGCGCGGCGCCGCCGCTTCTGGGAAGCGGCGGACGCCACGTCGGCCCGCGTGAGCGTGGCCGTCATCCGGAGACGGCCTTCGACCAGCCCTGCGCGAGCACGGTCTTGGCCTTTTCCTGCTGCGCCTCGGTCGGGAAGGACGGCGTACCGGAGACCGCGGGCAGCTTGGCGGCGGCGGTCCTGTCCAGCGTGCCGGCGGACTCCAGCGAGGTCATCAGGACCGGACGGGCGTAGCCCTTGAGCCACAGGTTCTGGCCCTCGGTGCTGTACAGGTACTCCTGCCACAGACGGGCGGCCGCCGGGTGCGGGGCGTCCTTGTTGATGGCCTGCGAGTAGTACTGGGCGTACTGGCCGTCGGTGGGGATGGTGACCTTCCAGTCGACGCCCTTGGACTTGAACTCGTCGGCGTACCCGGCGTTCAGGTAGTCCCAGTCGATCGAGATGGGTGTCTCGCCCTTCTCGACGGTGGCCGGGGTGGACTCGACGGGCGTGTAGTTGCCGTTCTTCTTGATCTTGGCGAAGAAGTCCAGACCGGGCTGGATGTCGTCGAAGGAGCCCTTGTTGGCGAGTGCGGCCGCGTACACGCCGCCGAAGGCGGAGCCGGACTTGGTCGGGTTGCCCTTGAGGGCGACCTGGCCCTTGTACTGCGGCTTGAGCAGGTCGGCGAAGCTGGTCGGGCAGGTCTTGACGCGCTTGGCGTCGCAACCGATGGAGATGTAGCCGCCGTAGTCGTTGTACCAGCGGGCCTGCGGGTCCTTCTGGCCGGTGGGGATGTCGGCGTACGAGGTGACCTTGTACGGCGCGAGCAGGCCCTGCTGGGCCGCGCTGAGCGCGAAGGACGAGCCGAGGTCGAGGACGTCCGGGGCCCGGTCCTGGCCCTTCCGCGAGGTCACGGCGTTGATCTCGTCCTGGCTGGAGCCGTCGGGGCTCTCGTCCTCGATCTTGATGCCGTACTTCTTCTGGAAGCCGTCGATGATGGCGCCGTAGTTCGCCCAGTCACGGGGCACGGCGATGATGTGCAGCGTGCCCTCCTTCTTCGCTGCGGCGACCAGCTTGTCCATGCCGCCGAGGTCGGCGGCGGAGGTGGCGGTGGCGGCGTTCTTGCCGTCGGAGGTGGTGGACGACGCGTTGTCGGGGGCGGCGCCGCAGGCGCTCAGGGCGAGCGCGGCAACGACGGCGAGGGAGCCGCCAAGGACGGCGGTTCTCGGCAGGGACACGGTCACGGTCTCTCCAGGGAGTACGCACGAGGGTGGGTGGCGCTGTGGGCGGCGCCGAGCGAACTTGTCTGAACAAGTCGGCCCCAGTACGCCCGGTGTGAGTGACCTGTTCATGAACACAGCCGAAACACCGACCCCCGTTTCCCTGCACATTCACGGCTGGCACGAATCACCCCACACCGTCGATTAGGCTGGTCACGCTGTGCACAGCGGCCTACTCAGAGGGGAAGCATGACGGCGCGACATGAGGAGATCGCCGACGAGTTGCGGCGCGCCATCGACCGCGAGGAGTACACCGTCGGCAGCCGGCTGCCCGCGGAGACGGAGTTGGCGGCGCACTACGGCGTGTCCCGCGGCACCGTCCGCCAGGCCATCGCCGCGCTCACCTCCGAGGGGCTGATCGGCTCCCGCCAGGGCGCCCGCCGGGTGGTTCTGGCCAGCCGGCGCAGCCAGAGCTTCGCGGAGCTGCGCAGTTTCGCGCAGTGGGCGAAGGCGATGGGCCGCAAGGCGACGGGACACGTGGTCTCCCAGGAGTACCGTCCGGCCGCACAGGAGGACGCGGTCCGCCTCCAACTTCCCCTCGGCACACCTGTGTTGCACGTACTCCGGGTACGCGGCCTGGACGGCGGGCCGGTGTTGCTGGAGCGCACGGTGTACGCGGACTGGATCTCCCCGGCGGTGGAGGCGATAGAGCCCGAGTGCCCGTCAGTCACACAACGGCTTTACGACGAAACGGGGTTGGTCTTCGCGTACGGGGAGCATGTCATCGACGCGGTCGCCTGCGGCGCGCGGGACGCCGAATTGCTGGGCGTACGCCGGTCGAGTCCGCTGCTGCGGGTGCGGCGGGTGACGACGACGCGGGAAGGGCGGCCGGTGGAGTGGTCGGACGACCGGTATCGGCCGGATGCGGTGAGTTTCAGCGTGCACAACTCCATTGGGAGCAACGCACTGGCGCGGAAGACCGCGGAGTAGGGGGCGGGGGTCCGGGTCGTATGCCGGGTGCATACGACCGCACCCCCCGAGCTCTCCCCGTCCCTCATCCCGGCGCCCCCGAAGAGAACCTCCTCAGCAGCGGCGACAGCACCAGCACCGACTTGGTCCGCTCGACGAACGGCTCACCGGCGATCCGCTCCAGCACTCTCTCGAAGTGCCGCATGTCCGACGCGAAGACCTGCACGACCGCGTCGGCCTCGCCGGTGACCGTGGACGCGGCCACAACCTCCTGGTAGCGCTCCAGGCCCCGCTGGATGGTCTCCGGTGAGGTGTTGCGCCGACAGTAGATCTCGACGAACCCCTCCGTCTCCCAGCCGAGGGCCGCCGGATCGACCCGGACGGTGAAACCCGTGATCGCGCCGGTGGCGCGCAGCCGGTCCACGCGCCGTTTGACGGCGGGCGCGGACAGGCCGACCAGTTGCCCGATGTCCGCATAGGAGCGGCGGGCGTCCTCGGCGAGGGCGTGCACGATGCGTTCGTCGAGATCGTTCAGCAAGGGGTCGTTCAGCTTTCAGGTGTTGCAAGACGGGACCGGCGATAGCCGTATACGAAGTAGAACACGAGCCCGACCGCCATCCAGACACCGAAGACCACCCAGGTGACGGCCGAGAGGCTGCCCATCATCCAGACGCAGAATCCGAAGCCCAGCGCGGGCAGCAGCGGGGACAGCGGGACGCGGAAGGTGCGGGGCATGGCCGGGCGCGTGCGGCGCAGTACCACCACCGCGATGTTCACCAGGCCGAAGGCGAACAGCGTGCCGATGCTGGTGGCGTCGGCCAGCTGCCCCAGCGGGATCGCGGCGGCGAGGACCCCGCAGAAGAGGGAGACGATCACGGTGTTGGCCCGGGGCGCGCCGGTCTTGGGGTGGACCTTGGCGAACACCTTGGGCACCAGGCCGTCCCGGGACATCGCGAAGAGGATGCGGGTCTGGCCGTAGAGCACTGTCAGGACCACGCTGGCGATGGCGACGACCGCGCAGGCGGCCAGCAGGGTGCCCCAGAAGCTCTGGCCGGTGACGTCCCGCATGATCTGGGCGAGGGCGGCCTCGGAGTCGTTGAACTGCCGCCACGGCTTCGCACCGACGGCAACCGCCGCGACGAGGACGTACAGCGCCGTCACGATGACCAGCGACAGCATGATGGCCCGGGGCAGGTCGCGCTGCGCGTTCTTCGCCTCCTCGCCGGCGGTGGAGGCGGCGTCGAAGCCGATGTACGAGAAGAACAGCGTCGCCCCGGCCGCGCTGACGCCGGCCATGCCCAGCGGCATGAAGGGGGCGTAGTTGCCGGACCTGAAGCCCATGAAGCCGATGGCGCAGAACAGCACCAGCGCGGCGATCTTCACAGACACCATGATCGTGTTGGCCCGCGCCGACTCCTTGGCGCCGCCGAGCAGGAACACCATCGCGAGGAGCACGACGATCAGGGCGGGCAGGTTGAAGACACCGCCGTCGACACCGGGCGGGGCGGACAGGGCCTTCGGGAGGGTGACGCCGATGGTCCGGGCGAGCAGCTCGTTGAGGTACTCCCCCCAGCCGACCGCGACCGCGGCGACCGAGACGCCGTACTCCAGGAGCAGACACCAGCCGCAGACCCAGGCGATCAGCTCGCCCATCGTCGCGTACGCGTAGGAGTACGAGGAGCCGGCGACCGGGATGGTGCCCGCCAGCTCGGCGTAGGAGAGCGCCGAGAAGAGCGCGGTCAGCCCGGCGATCACGAAGGAGAGGGTGACGGCCGGGCCGGCCTTGGGGACGGCCTGGCCCAGGACCACGAAGATGCCGGTGCCGAGGGTGGCGCCGATGCTGATCATCGTCAGCTGCCAGAGCCCGAGGGAACGCCGGAGCGTGCCGCCCTCGCCCTGTCCGCCTTCGGCCACCAGCCGCTCGACGGGCTTCCGCCGCATCAGACGGGCGCCGACGGAGGGGGAAACGTCGGTTCGTGGGGGTGCGCCTTGGTCAAGCACGCGCGGCTCCTTCGTCGCTGCGGGTCTGGGCGGCCGGGACCGACGGCGCCCATCCCGCTGGGACCCGCCGAGCGGGGTCCCAGCCGCGCCACGTACAGCGCACGACCCTATGAGCCGATGCTTCACGGACGTAATGCAGCAACCTTGCACGTACACGCAAAATCGTTGCGTGCGGGGTCGGAGGGTGCACATTCGTTGCGCGCACCGGCAACGCACCCCTTCAGGGGCGCGCGGAGGTCAGCTCCAGCTCGCGCGCGGAGGTCAGCTCCAGCTCGCGTGCAGCGGCTTGCCCTCCGCGTAGCCCGCGGCGCTCTGGATGCCCACGATCGCCTTCTCGGCGAACTCCTCCAGGGACCCCGCACCGGCGTACGTGCACGAGGACCGCACGCCCGCGATGATCGAGTCGATCAGGTCCTCCACACCCGGTCGGGCCGGGTCGAGGAACATCCGGGACGTCGAGATGCCCTCCTCGAAGAGCGCCTTGCGGGCCCGGTCGTAGGCCGACTCGTCGGACGTACGGTTGCGCACCGCACGCGCTGAGGCCATGCCGAAGGACTCCTTGTACAGCCGCCCGTCGGCCGCCTGCTGGAGGTCGCCCGGCGACTCGTAGGTGCCGGCGAACCAGGAGCCGACCATCACGTTGGACGCGCCCGCGGCCAGCGCCATGGCGACGTCACGCGGGTGCCGGACACCACCGTCGGCCCAGACGTGCTTGCCGTACTTCTTCGCCTCGGCGGCGCACTCCAGGACCGCCGAGAACTGCGGCCGGCCGACGCCGGTCATCATGCGGGTGGTGCACATGGCGCCGGGGCCCACGCCGACCTTGATGATGTCCGCGCCCGCGTCGACGAGGTCCTTGACGCCCTCGACGGAGACGATGTTGCCGGCCGCGATCGGGACCTGCGGGTCGAGTCCGCGGACCAGCCTGATCGCGCTGATCATCGACTCCTGGTGGCCGTGGGCGGTGTCGATGACGAGCGTGTCGACGCCCGCGCCGAGCAGCTGCTTGGCCTTGTCCGCGAAGTCCCCGTTGATCCCGACGGCGGCGGCGATGCGCAGCCTGCCGTGGGCGTCGGTGGCCGGGGTGTACAGCGTGGCTCGAAGGGCGCCCTTGCGGGTGAGGATGCCGGCGAGCTTGCCGTCCTGGTCGACGGCCGGGGCGTAGCGGCGGTTGGCCGCGTCCAGCTTGTTGAACGCCTCTCGCGGGTCGATGTCCGCGTCGAGGAGCAGCAGGTCACGGGACATGACCTCGGCCAGCTGGGTGAAGCGGTCGACGCCGTTGAGGTCCCGGTCGGTGACGACACCGACGGGGCGGCCGTCCTCGTCGACGACGACACCGGCGTTGTGCGCACGCTTGGGCAGCAGGGCCAGCGCGTCGGCGACGGTCTGGTGCGGGGCGAGCACGATCGGGGTGTCGAGCACCAGGTGGCGGCTCTTCACCCAGGTGATGACATCGGTGACCACGTCGATCGGGATGTCCTGCGGGATCACGACGAGTCCGCCGCGCCGGGCCACTGTCTCGGCCATCCGCCGGCCCGCGATCGCGGTCATGTTGGCGACGACCAGCGGGATGGTGGTGCCCGTGCCGTCCGGCGAGTTGAGGTCCACGCCCTGACGCGAGCCGACCGCGGAGCGGCTCGGCACCATGAAGACGTCGTCGTACGTCAGGTCGTACGCGGGCTGGATGTCATTGAGGAAACGCACGTGCCGCACATCCCAGTCGATCAGAGGTGACCCCCGGACCGGCCGGCCAAGGGGAAAAGCACGTACTTGATTGTCCCATGGCGACCGGTATGCGGTGCCCGGGACGAACGTCCAGGCAGGTCAGCGGCCCTTGGGAGGAACATCCAAGGGCTGTGCGCGGGGCTCCTCGCGTCAGCCCAGGGCGAGCGCCACCGTCAGCCTCGGTTCACCGGCGGCCGCCTGGGCGAACACGTCCTGGGCGGTCTTCCACTCGTCCGGCCGGGTCCCCGCGTATCCCTGCCAGCCGGTGACGACGACGAGGAGCCCGCGGTCGACGGCCTCCGGAGGCCAGACCGAGGGGTCGCGGAGACTGTCGGCGAGGGCGTCCCAGTTGCGGCCGAACCAGTCGGGCAGGCTCAGCGCGGCGGCGGCGCGGTCCATGAGGCCGGCCTTGTCGGCGACCCCGGTGAGGTCGAGCATGACCAGATGCGGACTCGTCGTCATCTCAGCACCGCCCGGGAGGGGTTGTGGACATCACCGGTGTAGTAGATCCCACCGGTGCGCCGGGTGACAACGCGCACCGGCGTCATGCTTTCCCGGCGGTCTCGGGAGCCGCGGGCAGGTCGTCGAGGAAGTCCGCGGAGGGCACATGGAAGAGGGTGCCGGTGACCGCGGTGGAGAAGTCGAGGATCCGGTCGTGGCCGGCGTCCGCCGTACCGAGGAACATGTTGCGCAGCATGCGCTCGATGACGTCCGGCGTACGGGCGTACCCGATGAAGTAGGTGCCGAACTCGCCCTGTCCGGGGCTGCCGAAGGGCATGTTGTCGCGCAGGATGTCCTGCTCCTCCCCGTCCTCTCCGGTGACCGTGTTGAGGTCCACGTGGGAAGCTGGCTCCTCCAGTTCGATGTTGGTGGCCTTGGTACGGCCGATGATCCGCTCCTGGATCTCGACCGGCAGCGCGTTCCAGGCGTCCAGGTCGTGCAGGTACTTCTGCACGACCACATAGCTGCCGCCGGCGTGCGCGGGGTCCTCCGCGCCGATCAGGACGGCCCTGCGGGCGGCGGCGCCGACCGGGTTCTCGGTGCCGTCGACGAAGCCCAGCAGGTCGCGGGCGTCGAGGTACTTGAAGCCCTGCACCTCGTCCTCGACGGTCACCGCGTCCCGCAGCCGGTGCATGATCTCCGCGGCGAGTCCGAAGCAGAGGTCGAAGCGGGTGGCCCGGATGTGGAAAAGGAGGTCACCGGGGGTGGCGACCGCGGTGTGCCGGGAGCCTTCCAGGGGCCGGAAGGGATGCAGCCCGGCCGGGCGCGCGTGGTCGAACAGCCGGTCCCAGGCCTCGGAGCCGATCCCCGCGACACAGCTCAGGGCGGCTTCCGGCCAACCGAACCCGAAGCTGCGCCGCAGCGCGCTCAGATCACCCAGCACCTGCCGCACCCGCTCCTCGTGCCCGGGGCGGACGGTGACCACCAGGAAGATCGCGGCGGTGGTCAACGGGCTGAGCACGGGCTGTGGTTCGGCTCCCCCGGTGGGCTGGGGTTCAGTGGTCACCGCGTCCTCCCGATGCGATCGACACTCGGCCTGCCGTACACATACGCCGTGCACGCAAGTCGTACAGGTACGTCGTACACATAATCGGGGTCGGCGGCGCTCAGCCGATGCCGACGCTCCATACGACAACGTCGAAACCGGCTCCCGGAGTGCGCTCACAGAGTGCGGAGGAAGTCCTCGATGTGCCGGGCGACCCGGTCCGGTGCCTCCAGCGGGGTGCCCTCCCCCACCCCCCACACCCTCGCCGGCACCCGCGACCGGGCCCTGCGCCACCTCGGCGAGGCCCTGCCACTCGAAGTGCTCGCCGAGCACGCCCGGGTCTCCCCGCGCACGCTGGTGCGCATGTGGCGGCAGGAGACGGGCGTCACCCCGCACCGGTGGGTGAGTGGCATGACGAAGACGTCGAGTGCCAAGGCTTCCACGGCACGGGAGCGGCTGCTCTCGGCCGCGAACGAGTTGTTCCACGCGGAGGGCGTGCAGAGGGTCGGGATCGACCGGATCATCGAGCACGCCGGAGTCGCCAAGGCCTCGCTTACAACACCTTCGGCGGCAAGGAACAGCTCATCCGCGCCTACCTCGACACCCGGTACGCCAGGATGTCCGCTCGGCTGCTGCGCGCCGTCGACGGCACCGACGATCCGCGGGAGCGGCTGCTGACCGTCTTCTACGCGCAGGCCGCGCTCTTCACCGTGCAGGGCTACCACGGGTGCGCCTTCGTGGCGGCCGGCGCGGAGGCCAAGCAGGGCAGCGCCGTCGAAGAGGTCTCCGACGCCTACCGCGCCTGGGTGCGGGCCCTGTTCGCCGGCCTTGCCCGGGACGCCGGCGTCCCGGACCCCGAGAGCCTCGCCCGCCAGCTGCACCTGCTGTACGACGGGGGCGGCCTGTCCGCGCGGATGGACCGCGACCCGTCGGCGGGCGCGGTCGCCCGGCAGGCAGCCGCCGTCCTGATCGACGCGGCGCTGGCCGCACGTTCCTGAGCCTGAGAGCCCGTTTCCCGAGGCCCGCTCCAGAGAGCGAGTTCGTCGACAACCGCCGTCGGCTGGTTCGGCGGCAACTGCGGCTTCGACACGGCGGTCATCGCACGAGGGCAGGAAAAGGCTTCACCGGCCCCGGAGTTGGGCGCCCGCCACTACCGTCCTCGCGACCGCGGCCAACGCCGACGCCATGGAGCGCCGCGGCAGCGTCGTCATCGATGCCGCCGCGGCGCTCCATGATCCCCGTCAGGTTCCGTCGGGGTCGGAACGGTTCAGCGTCGGCTTGGGCGTCGGCCCGGTCGTCATCAGACAGTCGGCGGCCGAGGTGTCGGTGACGAGGCTGGTGACCAGCCCCGACCTCAGCACCGCGTCGATCGCGGCCGCCTTGCGCTGCCCGCCCGCGATCGCGACGACCTCGGGGATACGGCGCAGCTGGTCGGCCTTGACCGTGATGCACCGTTCCCCCAGGTCGCGTCCGACCCGGCGGCCGTCGGCGTCGAAGAGGTGCGCGGCCATCTCGGCGGCGACGCCGAGCGTGGCGTAGTGCGCACGCTCCTCGTCACTGAGCATGTCGTGCACCGTCGAGATGCCGCGCTCCCAGGAGCCGATGGAGACACAGGCGACCGTGACCTTGTCGAAGTACTCGAAGGCCCGGGCGATGCCGGTCTGGTTGCGCAGCGCGGCCGCGGTGGCCGCGTCCGGCAGCAGCATCGGCGCGTAGATGGGATGGGCGTCGCCGCCGGACACCTGCGCGGCGCGCCGGACGGCCTCGACCGAACCCCGCTCGGAGGTCCCGGCGTCGTACACGCCCGTCAGCTGCACCACCGTGCACGGGGGCAGCCGGTCGAGCGCCGCCGCCATGTGGATGGTGGACCGGCCCCAGGCGAGACCGAGCACATCGCCCTCGTTGACGAGTTCGCCGAGCAGGTCGGCGGCGACCTCGCCGAGGTTCTCGGGGTCGGGGGTCTCCTCCGCCTCGGCCGGGGACTCGACCACGACGGCGTGCCGTAGACCGTAGCGGGCGCGGAGCGCGTCGGAGCGCTCCGCGTCCAGTTCGGCCGGCACACGGATCTCGATGCGTACGAGATCCCTTTCGAGGGCAGTCTCCAGTACCCGGGCCACTTTGAAGCGGCTGACGCCGAACTCCTCAGCGATCTGGATCTTGGACTTGCCCTCGAGGTAGAAGCGGCGGGCCATGGCCGCCGCCTGCACCAGCTCAGCGGGTCCCATCCGCATTGCTGACCGGCCCGCCGACATACCCGACACGGCCATCTCCTCACTGCTGTTCACACTCTGGATACGCCGTTCATCCTTGCAGATCCGGCGCAGTCGATCAGCCCTGATCGGAGCCGTTCACGTTCCCGTACCTCAGTGGTCGCACGCCCACGACGCGACGGCCCTGGCCGCCTCTGCCTGGGTGCGTAGTGCACGTACCGCCTCTGCCGGGTCGTTTGCCCCGTACACCGCCGAACCTGCCACAAAAACGTCGGCTCCGGCGTCCGCGCACCGCTCGATCGTCGTCGCCGAAACTCCCCCGTCCACCTGCAGCCACAACTCCAGCCCGTGCTTGCTGATCAACTCCCGGGTACGGCGGATCTTCGGCAGCATGATGTCGAGAAACGACTGGCCGCCGAAGCCCGGCTCCACCGTCATGACCAGCAGCATGTCCAGCTCGGGGAGCAGGTCCTCGTACGGCTCGATGGGCGTCGCGGGCTTGAGCGCCATGGAGGCACGGGCACCCTTCGCCCGGATCTCACGCGCGAGCCGCACCGGGGCGGCCGCCGCTTCCACGTGGAAGGTGACGGAGGAGGCACCCGCTTCGACGTACTGGGGTGCCCAGCGGTCGGGGGCCTCGATCATCAGATGGCAGTCCAGCGGGGTGTCCGTGGCCCGGGCCAGGGACTCTACGACCGGCACACCGAGCGTGAGGTTCGGGACGAAGTGGTTGTCCATGACGTCGACGTGGAGCCAGTCGGCGCCTTCGACCGCCTTGGCCTCGTCCGCGAGGCGGGCGAAGTCGGCGGACAGGATGCTGGGGTTGATCTGCACGGCCATGCGTCAAGCGTGCCATGCCCTGCCGGGTTCGGGCCGCGTGGGTTCGGGGGTGGTCGGGTTTGCGGGTCATCCGCGGGTGGCTGGGGGCTGGTCGCGCTCACGCGGCGGTGGCCGCAATTCGACACAGCCCCGCGCCCTGACGGGACGCTCCTCAGCCGACGTCAGCCAGTCCTTCGGATCAGCGCCAGGTACATCGCGTCCGTACCGTGCAGGTGGGGCCAGAGCTGCACGTCGGGCCCCTCGCCCAGCTCCGGCACACCCTGCAGCAACGGGCGCGCATCCACCAGTTCCGTCTCCGGGTGCTGCTTCAGCACGTCCTGGACCACCGCGCGCGTCTCCGCGAGATGCGGCGAGCACGTGGCGTACCCGACGATCCCGCCCACCCGCACCGACTCGATCGCGGTACGCAGCAGCGCACGCTGCAGCGGGGCGAAGTTGTCGAGGTCCTCGGGCCGGCGGCGCCAGCGCGCCTCCGGGCGGCGGCGAAGGGCACCGAGCCCGGTGCACGGAACGTCCATCAGCACCCGGTCGAAGGTGCCGGGACGCCACGGCGGCCGCGTGCCGTCGGCGGCGATGACCTGGTACGGCCCCGGATTGCCGTGCAGCGCCTTCTCCACCAGACCGGCCCGGTGCGGCTGCTTCTCCGAAGCAAGAAGTACGGCCCCGCGCTCAGCGGCGAGCGCGGCGAGCAGCGCGGCCTTGCCGCCCGGCCCGGCGCAGCCGTCGAGCCAGGTCCGGTCCGGGCCGTCGAGCGGCACGTTGGCGAGCGCGAGGGCCACCAGCTGGCTGCCCTCGTCCTGCACACCGGCCCGGCCCTCCTGCACGGCCTCGATGGCGCCGGGCTCCCCGCCCTCGCTGAGCCGCACCGCGTACGGCGACCAGCGCCCCGGCACGGCCGCTTCCTCATCGAGCAGCTCCTCGGCGGTGGCCCGCCCCGGCCGGGCGACCAGCGTCACCTCGGGCCGCTCGTTGTCGGCGGCCAGCAGTTCCTCGATCCCCGCCCGGCCCCCGCCCAGGGAGTCCCAGAGTGCCGAGACGACCCACCGCGGGTGCGAGTGCACCACGGCGAGATGGTCTTCGGGGTCCTGGTCGTAGGGGGGCGCGACCTTCGCGAGCCAGCCGTCGAGGTCCTCCTGCGCGACCTTGCGCAGTACGGCGTTGACGAACTTGGCCCGTCCGTCTCCCAGCACCACCCGGGCCAGCTCGACGGAGGCGGACACGGCGGCGTGGGACGGGATCCGCGTGCCGAGGAGCTGGTGGACACCAAGGCTCAGCACGTCCAGCACCGGCGGGTCGACCTCGCGCAGCGGCCGGTCGACGCACTCGGCGATGATCGCGTCGTACGTCCCCTGCCGGCGCAGCGTCCCGTACACCAGCTCGGTCGCGAGGGCGGCGTCCCTCGCGTCGAACTTGTCGGGCCCCTCCTTCTCCCGCGCCTTGCGCAGCAACGGCGGCAGCACGAGGTTGGCATACGCGTCCCGCTCGTCCACGGCGCGCAGCGCCTCGAAGGCGAGGAGGCGGACGGGGTCCTTCTGAGGACGACGGTAGGGCTTGGCGGGCCGGCGCGGCCCCCGGGACTGCTGGCTCACGAAAAAGGTGCTCCGGTCATGGGAATGATGCGACTCCCAGGGTACGCCGCGCACACCGGAAAGCCGCTGCTGAGAAGGGCGGCTCAGTCGCCGAGGGTCTCCCCGGCGCCGATGCGCACGCCACGCGCCCAGTCGGCCGCCCGCATCGGCTTCTTGCCCTGGGCCTGCACCCAGAGCAGTTCCACGGCGTACGACCCCGTCCCCACATGCGCGCTGTTCTTCCCGACGGCGATCTGGGCCGGCGCGAGGTCGGTCCGCTCGGGCACCGGCGTGACCTGGATCAGCTTGAGCCGCTCACCGCGGAAGGTGGTCCAGGCACCGGGGGCGGGAGTGCAGCCGCGCACCACCCGGTCGACCCGCAGCGCGGGCGCCGACCAGTCGACCCTGGCGTCCTCGACGGTGATCTTCGGGGCGAGGGTGATGCCCTCGGCCGGCTGCGGTACCGCCTTGAGCGTGCCGTCCTCGATGCCGTCCATGGTCGCGGCGAGCAGCCCGGACCCGGCGAACGCGAGCCGCGTCAGCAGATCACCGCTGGTGTCGGTGGGCCGGATCTCCTCGGTGACGGTCCCGTAGACGGGCCCGGAGTCGAGACCCTCCTCGATCAGGAAGGTGGACGCGCCCGTGATCTCGTCGCCCGCCATGATGGAGTGCTGGACGGGCGCCGCCCCGCGCCAGGCGGGGAGCAGCGAGAAGTGCAGATTGACCCACCCGTGGGCCGGCACGTCGAGGGCGACCCGCGGCAGCAGCGCACCGTAGGCGACGACCGGGCAGCAGTCCGGCCCGATGACCTTCAGCCGCTCAAGGAACTCCGGATCGCGCGGCTTCTGCGGCCTCAGCACCTCGATCCCGGCCTCCATCGCCCGCTCGGCCACAGGGGAAGCGACCAGCCTGCGGCCCCGCCCGGCCGGCGCGTCGGGCCGCGTGACCACGGCGGCCACCTCGTGCCGCCCGGAGGCGATGAGAGCGTCCAGAGCGGGAACGGCGACTTCGGGGGTACCGGCGAAGACAAGCTTCATGGGCGACTGAGGGCCTCTCGGACGGGACGAACACGGGCAACGCACAAGTCTATGCCGCAACCCGAAACCACCACCCGCGAACCGCAAGCCGCCGACGGCGAAGGCACCACAGGTCGCCTCAGCCTCTCTGCCGGCCCGAACGGGCGGTGCGCGGACCGGAGAGAACACCACAACACTCCGGGTGGTGCACACCCCGGCGCACGGCGTACGCATATGCCCACACGCCCCCACACCGTGACCAGCGGAGCGCCCACGCGTTGGTCAAGAAAGAGTTGACCACAACGGGCCGCATACGCGGCCCATTCCTTTCAACGCCGGTTCGAGAGGCTTGTTCATGGCCGACCACGCAACCCACGACGCCCAGGCCCGGGCCAGCCTGCACTTGTTGGTGCGGGACATCGAGCGGGTCCGCCGGCAGGTGGACGCACTGCGCACCCTCACCGCCCAGTTGGGCAACGTCTACCGCCCGCGCCGCTCCGGCCCGTCCACGGGCTTCGTCGTCTACGGACGCGCCCCCGCCCCGACGGTCCGCCTTGCCCAGGAACTCCGGGACAGCGTCGAAACCCTGGTCACGGCCGCCGTGGACTTCGACCGCTCACTCGGCTTCTCGTGGGACGCGGTGGGCTCCGCGCTCGGGGTGACCAAGCAGGCGGTGCACCGCCGTTACGGCGCCCGTCGCGCCGCGGCCCAGCCGACGCCGGTCGCCGAGACGGAACGGCCGACGGAGCCGTCCGGCAGCCGCACGGTCAACGTGGGCGCCGGCCTGCCCACGGTACCCACGGTCCCGGCCGCCCGCTCCATGCCGACCCAGCCGGTCGCGGGCAGCCCCGCCCTCCGCGACGAGGCGAGGCCAACAGCCTTCCCAGGCCCGCGTAACGGCTGACCCGCGCAACGGCTGACCCGGACAGCGGTTGACCGGACAACCGCTGACCAGAAACAACAGCTGACCGGAAGCAACAGCTGACCAGGACAACGGCTGACCTCAAGGGGCTGCCCCGCCCGCCCTCTGCCCTCCGGGCAAGCGCCCGGGAGGGCAGCCGTCTGCCCGGCCGCCCGTCGTCTCGCCCTCAGCCGATGTCCGGCGGATCGACCCGCACCCGTACGGGCTCCGCACCCCCCCGCGCCATCCGCGCGGCCTGAGCCGTCTTCAGCGCGGCCGCCAGCGCGGCACCGCTCCCGGGCGGCACCCGTACCAACGCCCGCTCCCAGTGCTCCCCGGGCGGCGGCGCCCCCGCCCGCCGAGGCGCCCCGACCCGCACCACGGGCACCGGCACCGGCCCCAACACCTCTGCGTCCGGCGGCAGTTCGGCCGTAGCGAGGAACTCCGCGACTGCCTCCGCCGGCCCCGACACCGCCGCCATCCGCGACACCGGCGGAAACCCCAGCTCGGCCCGCTCGGCGAGTTCCCGTACCGCGTGCCCCACGGGATCCCAGCGCACCAGCGCCTGCACGGGCCGCAGCGTGGGCTCCGCGACGACGACCACGGTGCCGCCCTCGTCCTGCGGCCGCACCAGCGCCCCTGCCGCGATCCACCGCCGCAGCGCGTCCTCACCGGCCCGCAGATCCGGCCGCCCGAGCATCGCCCAGCCGTCCAGCAGCAGGGCTGCCGCATAGCCGCCCTCGGCGACCGGCTCGGCGCCCGGTGTGCTCACGACCAGCGCGGGCGTCTCCGGCACGGTGTCCAGCACATGCTCCCGCCCCGAGGTCCGTACCGGTACGGCGGGAAACGCCCGCCCCAGCTCCTCGGCGGTCCGCCGGGCCCCGACCACCTGGGCACGCAGCCGGAAACCACCGCACTCGGGGCAGTGCCAGTCGCTCTCCTCGCGCCCGCACCACGCACAGCCGAGCGCTCCGGCGTCCCGCGCCTCCAGCGGGCCGGCGCAGTGCCGGCAGCGGGCGGGCGCACGGCACTGGGCGCAGGCCATGCGCGGCACGTATCCCCGCCGGGGCACCTGCACGAGCACCGGTCCGTGCCGCAGACCGTCCCGGACCGCCTGCCAGGCGAGCGTCGGCAGCCGCGCGGCCCGCGCGGCCTCGTCCCGCGCGAGGTCGCTGTCGCCCACCGTCCGCACAAGCGGCGCGGACCGCCGTACCTGTTCCCGCCCGGCGACCAGGGGCCGCGCCCAGCCGTTCTCCACGAGTTGCGCGGCCTCCACCGTGCAGCTCCAGCTCCCCAGCAGAAAGCCGCACTTGTCCAGCGCGGCGCGCAGCAGCAGGACATCCCTCGCATGCGGTTGCGGGGCGTGCTGCTCGCTGTGGCTGTCGTCCCCGTCGTCCCAGACGGCGACGAGCCCGAGGTCCCGTACCGGCGCGAACATGGCGGCCCTCGTTCCCACCACCGCCCGCACCGAGCCGCGGCTGACGGCGAGCCACTGCCCGTACCGCTTCTCGGGCCCGGCATCGGCGGTGAGCAGTGCATGCCGGCCCGGGCCGAGGACATCGGTGAGCGCGGCATCGACCCGTGCGGCGGCCCGCCCGTCCGGTACGACGACGAGTGCGCCGCGTGCCGAGGCGAGCGTGGCGGCGACGGCCCGGGCGAGTTCGTCGCTCCACTCGGGTCCCGGCAGGGCGTTCCACACGGCGCGCGGCGCGCCACCGGAGGCCAGCGCCTCGATGAAGGCGGGACCGTGCTCGTACCGAGTCCAGGAACCGGCGTCCGGTGGGCTCGGCGGCGGCAGCGGTTCGGGCGAGGGCCGCTTCTCGGCCCGTGCGCTGCGTGGCGGCACGGCCAGCTGCAACACGTCCGCGAGGCTCCCCGCGTAACGGTCGGCGACGGCCCGGGCGAGCCGCAGCAGTTCCTCGCTCAGTACCGGCTCGGGCGACACCACCTGGGCCAGTGCGGCCAGCGGCCCCGGGTAGTCGGACTCGGGGAGCCGCTCCACGAGGAACCCGTCGATGAGCCCCCCGCCCTCCCGGCGTCCGTCCCGCACCCGGTGCCGACCGGCTCCGAACCGCACCCGTACCCGCACGCCGGGCTGTGCGTCGGCGTCCAGCTCGGCCGGGACGGCGTAGTCGAAGTACCGGTCCAGGTGGAGCACGCCCTTGTCCACGAGCACCCGCGCGACCGGCAGTCGCTCCGCCAGCGCGGCCCCCCGCCAGGTCCGTGGCTTGGCCCGGGGCACCTTGGCCCCCCGCACGCTCTCCCGGATGAGCGCGAGCTGCTCCGGCGGCGCCCCTTCGGCGCCGCCGCCCCCCTGCCCGTTCTCGCTGCTCACCCTTGCATTCTTACCAAACGCCACTGACAACGTCCGTGCCGCGAAGATTCGTCTCCCTGCCCCGCCAACCGGCCCGCAACGGCCTCGGCTCCTGTGATCACCGGGCGGTGATCACAGGAGCCGAGGTCAGTCGCGTCTGCGGGTCAGAGGCCCGCGGCCTTGCGCAGGGCGTCCACGCGGTCCGTCTTCTCCCAGGTGAACTCGGGGAGCTCGCGGCCGAAGTGGCCGTACGCGGCGGTCTGCGCGTAGATCGGGCGGAGCAGGTCGAGGTCGCGGATGATCGCGGCCGGACGCAGGTCGAAGACCTCGTCGATCGCCTTCTCGATCTTCTCGGCGTCGATCTTGGCGGTGCCGAAGGTCTCCACGAACAGACCAACGGGCTCGGCCTTGCCGATCGCGTAGGCCACCTGGACCTCGCAGCGGGAGGCCAGGCCGGCCGCGACCACGTTCTTGGCGACCCAGCGCATGGCGTAGGCGGCGGAACGGTCGACCTTGGACGGGTCCTTGCCGGAGAAGGCGCCGCCACCGTGGCGGGCCATGCCGCCGTAGGTGTCGATGATGATCTTGCGGCCGGTCAGGCCCGCGTCACCCATCGGGCCACCGATCTCGAAGCGGCCGGTCGGGTTGACCAGGAGGCGGTAACCCTCGGTGTCGAGCTTGATGCCCTCGTCCAGCAGGGCCTTCAGCTCCGGCTCCACGACGAACTCGCGGATGTCGGGGGCGAGCAGCGACTCCAGGTCGATGTCCGAGGCGTGCTGGCTGGAGACGACGACCGTGTCGAGGCGGACGGCCTTGTCGCCGTCGTACTCGATGGTGACCTGCGTCTTGCCGTCCGGGCGCAGGTAGGGGATGGTGCCGTTCTTGCGGACCTCGGACAGACGCTTTGACAGGCGGTGCGCCAGGAAGATCGGCAGCGGCATCAGGGTCGGCGTCTCGTCGGAGGCGTAGCCGAACATCAGGCCCTGGTCGCCGGCGCCCTGCTTGTCGAGCTCGTCCTCGTCGCCCTCGACCCGGGACTCGTAAGCGGTGTCGACGCCCTGTGCGATGTCCGGGGACTGCGCGCCGATCGAGACCGAGACGCCGCAGGACGCGCCGTCGAAGCCCTTCTTCGAAGAGTCGTAGCCGATCTCGAGGATCTTGTGGCGGACCAGCGTCGCGATGTCCGCGTACGTCTTGGTCGTGACCTCGCCGGCCACGTGCACCAGACCGGTGGTGATCAGCGTCTCGACGGCGACCCGGGAGGTCGGGTCCTCGCGCAGAAGCGCGTCGAGAATGGTGTCGCTGATCTGGTCAGCGATCTTGTCGGGGTGACCCTCGGTCACGGACTCCGAGGTGAACAGGCGACGGGACACAACGCTCCCTGGGGTTGCAGCGGCTGCTGGCTGATCATTGGCGGACGACACGGGGAGCTGCGCCCGGCATCGTCCGAGAACAGTTTATCGGTCGTACCTTGCCGTCGGCCCACCTGTCTCGCCACTCGGGAGTGCTGTGACCTGCGGCACAGGCATTCTGCCCAACGGGCGGCGGCGTTGAACAGGGCCCCACACCCTGATGTGACGTCCGGGAAAGTTTACAAATGGCTGAAAAAAGTTAAGCCAATCGAGCCGCCACCAGATCCCACACGATGTCGGCGAGAGCCTCCTTGGGCCCGTGCGGCACAGGCGTCTCACTGCCGTCGGCACCGAGCACCACGGCCTCGTTCTCCTCGGAACCGAAGGTCTTGCGCTCCCCCACCTCGTTCACCACGAGCAGGTCGCAGCCCTTGCGTGCCAGCTTGGTCCGGCCGTTGGCGAGGACGTCGTCGGTCTCGGCGGCGAAGCCGACGATCACCTGTCCGGGCCGCGCCCGGTCGGCCGAGATCTCCGCGAGGATGTCCGGATTCCGCACCAGGACGATCGGCTCGGGATCATGGCCGTCCTTCTTCTTGATCTTCCCGGCCGCGTAGACCGCGGGGCGGAAGTCGGCGACGGCGGCGGCCATGACCACGGCGTCGGCGTCGGCGGCCGCCTTGAGCACCGCCTCCCGAAGCTGTACGGCCGTACCGACCGGGACGACGTCCACGCCGGCCGGGTCGGGCAGACCGGTGGTGTTGGCCGCGACCAGCGTCACCCGGGCACCCCGTGCGGCAGCCGTGCGGGCGAGGGCGTAGCCCTGCTTGCCGGAGGAGCGGTTGCCGAGGAAGCGGACGGGGTCGAGGGGCTCTCGGGTACCGCCGGCGGAGATGACGACATGACGCCCCGTAAGGTCGGGCTCCCGCCCTCCCCGCGCGAGGATGCGACGGCAGTCCTCGAAGATCTCCACCGGGTCGGGGAAGCGGCCCTTGCCGGTGTCGACCCCGGTGAGTCGGCCGACCGCCGGTTCGATGACGACGGCGCCGCGGCGGCGCAGCGTGGCCACGTTCTCCTGGGTGGCCGGGTGCTCCCACATCTCGGTGTGCATCGCGGGGGCGAAGACGACCGGGCAGCGGGCCGTGAGGAGGGTGTTGGTGAGCAGGTCGTCGGCGAGGCCGTGGGCCGCCTTGGCGAGCATGTCGGCGGTGGCGGGGGCGACCACGACCAGGTCGGCGTGCTGGCCGATCCGGACATGGGGGACCTCTTCGACGTGGTCCCAGACCTCGGTGGAGACGGGGTTGCCGGAGAGGGCGGACCAGGTGGCGGCGCCGACGAAGTGCAGCGCGGAGGCGGTGGGCACGACCCGGACGTCGTGGCCCGACTCGGTGAACCTTCTCAGCAGCTCGCAGGCCTTGTACGCGGCGATGCCACCGCTGACCCCCAGCACGACCTTCGGCTTGTCCACCGGGCCTCCACTCGTTGAATCCACGACTCCATCACACACCACAGGCCCGGCAGCATGACTGCCGGGCCTGTGGATAAGTCAACCGCAATCTGAAAATACTACTGCGCCGGGCCTTCGACGGCCTCGGAGGTCAGCAGACCCGCGTTGATCTCGCGCAGGGCGATGGAGAGCGGCTTCTCGTGGACGTGGGTGTCGACGAGCGGACCGACGTACTCCAGGAGACCCTCGCCGAGCTGCGAGTAGTACGCGTTGATCTGACGGGCACGCTTGGCCGCGTAGATCACGAGGCTGTACTTCGAGTCGGTGGCCTCGAGGAGCTCGTCGATCGGAGGGTTGATGATGCCCTCGGGCGCGGTGATGGAAGAGGACACGCTCTGCCTTCCGATGGATGGGAAAGATTCAGTCTGAATGATCAGAGACGATCACACAACGTCCATCAAGGCTAGCAGCTCGCGCGCCACGTCCTCGACGGAGGTGTTGACCAGTGTCTCGTCGAACTCCGGCTCCGCCGCCAGCTCGATCTTGGCCGCGTCCAGACGGCGCTCGATCACCTCGGGCGGCTCGGTGCCCCGTCCGGTGAGCCTGCGCACCAGCTCCTCCCAGGAGGGAGGGGCCAGGAACACCAGCCGACCC
Organism: Streptomyces sp. NPDC111744; assembly: GCF_055634995.1. NCBI lineage: Bacteria > Bacillati > Actinomycetota > Actinomycetes > Kitasatosporales > Streptomycetaceae > Streptomyces > Streptomyces sp. NPDC111744. Next base: position 384,796 of record NZ_JBVKCG010000006.1, on the reverse strand, counting down.
TCCGGCATGGACTCGCGGACCTGCCGGGCGCCCTGGAGATCGATCTCCAGCAGCACCGGCACCCCGGACTCCAGGTGCTCCAGCACCGCCTGCCGCGGGGTGCCGTAGCGGTTGCCGGCGAATTCGGCCCACTCCAGAAGCTCGCCGTTGGCGATGAGCTTGTCCATCTCCTCGTCGGAGACGAAGAAATAGTGCACTCCGTGCTTCTCGCCCGGGCGGGGCCTGCGGGTGGTCGCCGACACCGAGAGCCAGACCTCGGGGTGCTCCTTGCGCATATGGGCGACGACCGTGCTCTTGCCGACCCCGGAGGGGCCGGAGAGCACGGTCAGCCGCGGACGTACGTCCGGGGGCTCGGGGGTCGTCCCCCGGAATGTTGCAGCCATGCAGCGATTATTCCAGCAATCGCGGGTTGCCCGGGACGACTGCCCCGGACCGCCCGGTGATCAGGAGCCGGTGCTGCCGAACTCGCGCTCAAGGGACGCGATCTGGTTGGAACCGAGGCCACGCACCCGCCGGCTCTCGGAGATCCCGAGTCGCTCCATGATCTGCTTGGCGCGGACCTTGCCCACGCCCGGCAGGGACTCGAGCAGGGCGGAGACCTTCATCTTGCCGATGACGTCGTTTTCCTGGCCCTGCTTGATGACCTCATGGAGAGAGGCACCGGAGTGCTTGAGTCGATTCTTGACCTCGGCCCGCTCCCGGCGAGCCGCGGCGGCCTTTTCGAGCGCGGCTGCGCGCTGTTCAGGGGTAAGGGGCGGAAGAGCCACGCCTACGTCACCTCGGATGTCGAACTGTCGGATACGGACCGGTGAGGAACCTAGTCGCCCCACACCTGGGGAGCTACGAGCAACACGCTTGCCCGTTCACTCTGCTCGGAGACTAGCGGGCAAGTCCGCCAGAGTCAGCGAGAACAGCGGAAAAGTCCTGGTCAGCCTCCGTCAGGCCAGACATTTCAGACATACTGCCCAGGATTTGAGGATGTATTCACGCTGAACCCGTCGCCGGAGCACTCGCCGAAGCACTCCAGGATCACTCATCGGAGGACTCATCCACCTGCGAGGACGTCCCGGATCTCACCCGCGAACCGCTCCGCGGCCGCCCGCAGCGCTCCGGCGTCGGGACCGTGACGCAAAACACCTCGGCTCACGTTTGGAACGACATTGCGCACCGCGGCCCCGAAGACCGTGGGAAGGTCGGCGGCGGTCGCCCCCTGGGCTCCGACGCCGGGCGCGAGCAGCGGACCGTTGATGTCGAGGTCGTACGACGACAGGTCGCCGACCGTCGCGCCGACGACGGCGCCGAAGGAGCCCAGCGGCTCCTCCCCCGTGTTCTCGGCGGCCAGGTGGGCCAGCATGGTCGCGCCGACCGTCCGGCCGTCGGCACGCACCGCGTGCTGCACCTCGGGGCCCTCCGGGTTCGAGGTCAGCGCCAGCACGAACAGGCCGGCTCCGCTCTCCCGGGCCAACGCCACGGCCGGGCTGAGCGAGCCGTAGCCGAGATAGGGTGAGACGGTCAGGGCGTCCGAGAACAGCGGCGCGTCCTTGCTCAGGTAGGCCTCCGCGTACCCGGCCATGGTGGAGCCGATGTCACCGCGCTTGGCGTCCATGACGACCAGCGTCCCGGCCGCCCGCGCCTCCTGCACCACCCGCTCCAGGACGGCCACCCCGCGCGAGCCGAACCGCTCGAAGAACGCGCTCTGCGGCTTCATGACCGCGACCCGGTCGGCCACCGCCTCCACCACGGTCCGGCTGAACCGCTCAAGCCCTGCCACGTCGTCGTTCAGACCCCACTCGGAGAGCAGCGAGGCGTGCGGGTCGATGCCGACGCACAACGGACCGCGCTCGTCCATCACACGGCGCAGCCGTGCGCCGAAAGGCTCCAACGGGCTCATACGGTCTTCCTCACATCGGCGCCCACCGCGTCGGCGAGCGTGGCGTACGGACTGGTGCGCAGGCGCGCCGCGAGCCCCTTGTGGATGGCGCGGCCCCAGAAGGGCCCCTCGTAGATGAAGGCGCTGTAGCCCTGGACCAGCGTGGCACCGGCCAGGATGCGCTGCCAGGCGTCCTCGGCGCTCTCGATGCCGCCGACACCGACCAGGGTGATCCGGTCGCCCACGCGCGCGTACAGCCGCCGCAGCACTTCCAGGGACCGCGCCTTCAGCGGGGCCCCGGAGAGCCCCCCGGTCTCCTTCACCAGCTCGGGGCCGGAGCGCAGCCCGAGCCCCTCGCGCGCGATGGTGGTGTTCGTCGCGATGATCCCGTCAAGGCCCAGCTCGACGGCCAGGTCGGCGACGGCGTCGACGTCCTCGTCGGCGAGGTCCGGCGCGATCTTCACCAGCAGCGGCACCCGGCGGTTCGCCACCACGCGGTCGGCGGCCTCGCGAACGGCCGTCAGGAGCGGACGCAGATGATCGACGGCCTGGAGGTCGCGCAGCCCAGGCGTGTTCGGGGACGACACGTTCACGACCAGGTAGTCGGCGTACCGCGCGAGCCGCTCGGCGGACTTCACGTAGTCGCCGACCGCCTCGGCCTCCGGTACGGCCTTGGTCTTGCCGATGTTGACGCCCACGACGGTGTTGAAGACGGGCTCACGGGAGGCGAGCCGGGCGGCGACGGTGAGCGATCCGTCGTTGTTGAATCCCATCCGGTTGATCAGCGCCCGGTCGGCGACCAGCCGGAACAGCCGCTTCTTGGGATTGCCGGGCTGCGCCTCGCCGGTGACCGTGCCGATCTCGACGTGGTCGAACCCGAGCATCGACATACCGTCGATCGCGACGGCGTTCTTGTCGAACCCGGCGGCCAGCCCGAAGGGCCCGTGCATCCGCAGCCCGAAGGCCTCGGTGCGCAGTTCCTTGTGGCGGGGAGCCAGGGCGGCCGCGACGAAGGTGCGCAGCACCGGGATGCGAACGGCCAGGCGGATCCAACGGAAGGCCAGGTGGTGGGCCTGTTCCGGGTCCATCCGCTTGAAAACGAGGTTGAAGAAGATCTTGTACATGGAGTCCTCATGCGGAGGGGGACACCGTCACCGGTGCCCCCCTTCATTGACAGCTGGGCAACGCGCCCCGTCAGGGGCGCGGGGAACTGCGCGACCAGCCAGAACCGGTCCGCATCCTCACTACGACCTTCTAGTCCCTCGCCGCGGTCAGGTGTTCCGCGTGCTCCTGGAGCGACCGCACACCCACGTCCCCGTGGTTCAGCGCGTCGATCCCCTGGACGGCCGCCGCCAGCGCCTGAACCGTCGTCAGGCACGGCACCGACCGGGCCACGGCGGCCGTCCGGATCTCGTACCCGTCCAGGCGACCCCCGGTGCCGTACGGGGTGTTGACGATGAGGTCGACCTCGCCGTCGTGGATGAGCTGGACGATCGTGCGCTCCCCGTTCGGCCCGATGCCGTCGGACTGCTTGCGCACCACCGTGGCGTTGATGCCGTTGCGCTTGAGCACCTCGGCCGTGCCGGAGGTGGCGAGCAGTTCGAAGCCGTGGGCGACCAGTTCCCGCGCCGGGAAGATCATCGAGCGCTTGTCGCGGTTGGCGACCGAGATGAACGCGCGGCCCTTGGTCGGCAGCGGCCCGTACGCGCCCGCCTGGGACTTGGCGTAGGCGGTGCCGAAGACGGAGTCGATGCCCATGACCTCGCCGGTGGAGCGCATCTCAGGGCCGAGCACGGTGTCGACGCCCCGGCCCTGGATGTCCCGGAACCGCGACCACGGCATGACCGCCTCCTTCACGGAGATCGGCGCGTCGAAGGGAAGTTCGCCACCGTCACCGCGGGCGGGCAGCAGTCCCTCGGCGCGCAGTTCGGCGACGGTGGCGCCCAGCGAGATCCGGGCGGCGGCCTTGGCCAGCGGCACCGCGGTCGCCTTCGAGGTGAAGGGGACGGTGCGGGAGGCGCGGGGGTTGGCCTCGAGGACGTAGAGGATGTCCCCGGCCATCGCGAACTGGATGTTGATCAGACCGCGGACCCCCACCCCGCGCGCGATGGCCTCCGTGGACGCCCGCAGCCGCTTGATGTCGAAGCCGCCGAGCGTGATCGGGGGAAGGGCGCACGCCGAGTCGCCGGAGTGGATGCCGGCCTCCTCGATGTGCTCCATGACGCCGCCGAGGTAGAGCTCCTCGCCGTCGTAGAGGGCGTCGACGTCGATCTCGATCGCGTCGTCCAGGAACCGGTCCACCAGGACCGGCCGGGTCGGGCTGATCTCGGTCGACTCGGCGATGTAGGCGGCCAGCCGGGTCTCGTCGTAGACGATCTCCATGCCGCGGCCGCCCAGGACGTACGAGGGGCGGACGAGGACCGGGTAGCCGATCTCGTCGGCGATGGCCTTGGCCTCGGTGAAGGTGGTCGCCGTGCCGTGCTTGGGCGCCGGCAGGCCCGCCTCCGCAAGCACCCGCCCGAAGGCGCCCCGGTCCTCGGCCGCGTGGATCGCCTCGGGCGGGGTGCCGACGACCGGCACCCCGTTGTCCTTGAGCGCCTGCGCCAGACCCAGCGGGGTCTGCCCGCCCAGCTGCACCACCACGCCCGCGATGGGGCCGGCCTGCTGCTCGGCGTGGACGATCTCCAGCACGTCCTCCAGGGTGAGCGGCTCGAAGTACAGCCGGTCGGAGGTGTCGTAGTCGGTGGAGACGGTCTCCGGGTTGCAGTTGACCATCACCGTCTCGTACCCGGCGTCCGACAGCGCGAAGGACGCGTGGACACACGAGTAGTCGAACTCGATGCCCTGGCCGATCCGGTTCGGGCCCGACCCCAGGATGATCACCGCGGGCTTCTCGCGGGACGCCACCTCCGTCTCCTCGTCGTAGGAGGAGTAGAAGTACGGCGTCTTCGCGGCGAACTCGGCCGCGCAGGTGTCGACCGTCTTGTAGACCGGGCGCACGCCCAGCGCGTGCCGGACCTCGCGGACGACGTCCTCGCGCAGGCCGCGGATCTCGCCGATCTGCTGGTCGGAGAAGCCGTGCCGCTTGGCCTCGGCCAGCAGGCCGGTGGTCAGCTCCGGCGATCCGGCCAGTTCGTCGGCGATCTCCTTGATCAGGAACAGCTGGTCCACGAACCACGGGTCGATCTTCGTGAACGCGAAGACCTCCTCGGGCGTGGCGCCCGCGCGGATGGCCTGCATGACCGTGTTGATCCGGCCGTCGGTGGGCCGCACCGCCTCGTGCAGCAGCGCCTTCTTGTCGCCGGGCTCGCCGGTGAACGTGAACTGGCTGCCCTTCTTCTCCAGCGAGCGCAGCGCCTTCTGGAACGCCTCGGGGAAGTTACGGCCGATGGCCATCGCCTCACCGACCGACTTCATGGTGGTGGTCAGCGTGGAGTCGGCCTGCGGGAACTTCTCGAACGCGAACCGCGGCGCCTTGACGACCACATAGTCGAGCGTGGGCTCGAAGGAGGCCGGAGTCTCCTGCGTGATGTCGTTGGGGATCTCGTCGAGCGTGTAGCCGACGGCCAGCTTCGCGGCGATCTTCGCGATCGGGAAACCGGTCGCCTTGGAGGCCAGCGCCGAGGACCGCGACACACGTGGGTTCATCTCGATCACGATGACCCGGCCGTCCTCCGGGTTCACCGCGAACTGGATGTTGCAGCCACCCGTGTCCACACCGACCTCGCGGATGACGGCGATGCCGATGTCCCGCAGGATCTGGTACTCGCGGTCGGTCAGCGTCATCGCCGGGGCCACCGTGATCGAGTCGCCGGTGTGCACGCCCATCGGGTCGAAGTTCTCGATGGAGCAGACGACCACGACGTTGTCGTGCTTGTCGCGCATCAGCTCCAGCTCGTACTCCTTCCAGCCCAGGATGGACTCCTCCAGGAGCACCTCGGTGGTGGGAGAGAGCGTCAGGCCCTGCCCGGCGATCCGGCGCAGTTCCTCCTCGTCGTGCGCGAAGCCGGAACCGGCGCCGCCCATGGTGAAGGAGGGCCGCACCACCACCGGGTAGCCGCCGAGGGTGTCGACACCGGCGAGGACCTCGTCCATGGTGTGGCAGATCACGGAGCGCGCGGACTCGCCGTGCCCGATCTTGCGGCGGACCTCGGCCACGACGTCCTTGAACTGGTCGCGGTCCTCGCCCTTGTGGATCGCCGCCACGTTCGCGCCGATCAGCTCGACACCGTACTTGGCGAGGACGCCGTTCGCGTCCAGCGAGATCGCGGTGTTCAGCGCGGTCTGCCCGCCCAGGGTGGGCAGCAGGGCGTCGGGACGCTCCTTCGCGATGATCTTCTCGACGAACTCCGGGGTGATCGGCTCGACATAGGTCGCGTCGGCGATCTCCGGGTCGGTCATGATCGTCGCCGGGTTGGAGTTGACCAGGATGACGCGTAGGCCCTCAGCCCGCAGGACACGGCAGGCCTGGGTGCCGGAGTAGTCGAACTCGGCGGCCTGGCCGATGACGATCGGGCCGGAGCCGATGACCAGGACGGACTGGATATCGGTGCGCTTAGGCACGCTGGCCCTCCATCAGGGAAACGAAGCGGTCGAACAGGTAGGCGGCGTCGTGCGGGCCGGCTGCCGCTTCGGGGTGGTACTGGACGGAGAAGGCCGGCTGGTCGAGCAGCTGCAGCCCCTCCACGACATCGTCGTTCAGGCAGACGTGCGAGACCTCGGCGCGGCCGAACTTGGTCTCGCTGACCTGGTCGAGCGGGGCGTCCACGGCGAAACCGTGGTTGTGCGCGGTGACCTCGACCTTGCCGGTCGTACGGTCCTGGACCGGCTGGTTGATACCCCGATGGCCGTACTTCAGCTTGTAGGTGCCGAAGCCGAGCGCGCGGCCGAGGATCTGGTTGCCGAAGCAGATGCCGAACAGCGGGGTCTTCCGCTCCAGGACGGCGGCCATCAGGGCCACCGGGCCGTCGGCCGTGGCCGGGTCGCCGGGTCCGTTGGAGAAGAACACACCGTCGGGGCCGACGGCGTAGACGTCATCCTCGGTGGCCGTGGCCGGCAGCACATGGACCTCGATGCCGCGCTCGGCCATCCGCTGCGGGGTCATGCCCTTGATGCCGAGGTCGATGGCGGCGACGGTGAATCGCTTCTCCCCGACCGCCGGGACGACGTACGCCTCCTTGGTGGCGACCTCCTCGTACAGCGAGGCGCCCTTCATGTGCGGCTGGGCCTGCACGCGCGCGAGGAGCTCGGAATCGGTGGCGATCGCCTCGCCCGAGAAGATGCCGGAGCGCATCGAGCCGCGCTCACGGAGATGGCGGGTGAGAGCGCGGGTGTCGATCCCGGAGATGCCCACCACGCCCTGGGCGACCAGCTCCTCGTCAAGGGACCGCTTGGCCCGCCAGTTGGAGGGCACGCGCGCGGGGTCGCGCACGACGTAGCCCGAGACCCAGATGCGGCCCGACTCGTCGTCCTCGTCGTTCCACCCCGTGTTGCCGATCTGCGGGGCGGTGGCGACCACGATCTGGCGGTCGTACGACGGGTCGGTCAGGGTCTCCTGGTAGCCGGTCATACCGGTGGAGAACACGGCCTCGCCGAAGGTCTCCCCCACGGCCCCGTAGGCGCGGCCGCGAAAGATCCGGCCGTCCTCCAGGACGAGTACGGCGGGAAGCGCTCTGTTCTGAAAAGCGGTTCCCCTGGTGGAGGTCGTCATCGTTCGGCGCCTTCCGTGCTGGGTGTCTTGATCATGGAGTTGATGGCGTCGACCCACTCGGGGTGCTCGGCCGCGTGGTCGGAGCGGAATCCGGAGTCGATCAACCGGTCGCCGTGCGCCCAGGTCACCACGAGCAGTCCGCCCTCGGTGAGGACCTTGCCCGCGATGCCCTTGCCGAGAAGGGCCTCACGGAGCGCGGGGGCGGGGATGAAGAAGTCGGTCGCCCCGGGGCGTACGACGTCCAGGCCCGCGTCGGTCAGGGTGAGCTCGACCCGGCTGCGGGAGCCGAGGCCGCGGGCCACGATGCGGTCCAGCCACTGCCCGGCGGTGGTGGAGCCGTGGTAGCGGCCGCTCATCGTCAGTTTCGCTTCGCCGAGGTCGTCCGGCGCGCTGGGCAGCTCCGGGAGGTCGCCCTGGAGGGTGCCGCGCCATTTCCAGCCCTCGCGCATCAGCCAGTAGACGAGCGCGACGAAGAGGGCGAGGCCGACGAGCCAGCCGATACGGGCGGACCAGTCGGTGACCGCGGCCGACTTCTTCTCGTCGGCCAGCAGGATCAGAGGTGTCACGTCAGCTTCCCGTCCACGAGCGTCGCCTTGCCCCGCAGCCACGTGTGGGTGACACGGCCCGGCAGCTCGCGTCCCTCGTACGGGGTGTTGCGGCTGCGCGAGGCGAAGCCCGCGGGGTCCACCAGGCCACGGTATTCCGTGTCGACAAGGGCGAGGTTGGCGGGCTCACCTGCCGAGACGGGACGGCCGTGTCCGGTGGCCTGTCCGATCTGCGCGGGCTTGACGGACATCCGGTCGGCAACGCCGGCCCAGGTCAGCAGGCCCGTGTCCACCATGGTCTCCTGCACCACTGACAACGCGGTCTCAAGGCCCACCATCCCCATGGCGGCCGCGGCCCACTCGCAGTCCTTGTCCTCGTGCGGGTGCGGGGCGTGGTCGGTGGCGACGATGTCGATCGTGCCGTCGGCCAGGGCCTCGCGCAGGGCCATGACATCGCGCTCGGTGCGCAGCGGCGGGTTGACCTTGTAGACCGGGTTGTACGACCGCACCAGTTCGTCGGTGAGGAGCAGGTGGTGCGGGGTGACCTCGGCGGTGACGTCGATGCCCCGGGACTTGGCCCAGCGCACGATCTCGACGGACCCGGCGGTCGAGAGATGGCAGATGTGGACGCGGGAGCCGACGTGCTCGGCGAGCAGCACATCGCGCGCGATGATCGACTCCTCGGCGACGGCCGGCCAACCACCCAGCCCCAGCTCAGCCGAGACGACACCCTCGTTCATCTGGGCGCCCTCGGTCAGCCGCGGCTCCTGGGCGTGCTGGGCGACGACCCCGCCGAAGGCCTTCACGTACTCCAGCGCGCGGCGCATGATCACGGCGTCGTCGACGCACTTGCCGTCGTCGGAGAAGACGGTGACCCCGGCGGCCGACTCGTGCATGGCCCCGAGTTCGGCGAGTTTCCTGCCCTCCAGGCCGACGGTCACGGCGCCGATGGGCTGGACGTCGCAGTAGCCGTGCTCCTGGCCGAGCCGGTAGACCTGCTCGACCACACCGGCGGTGTCGGCGACCGGGAAGGTGTTGGCCATGGCGAACACGGCCGTGTAGCCGCCGGAGGCAGCCGCGCGGGTGCCGGTCAGCACGGTCTCGGAGTCCTCACGGCCCGGCTCGCGCAGGTGGGTGTGGAGGTCGACCAGCCCCGGCAGCAGCACCTTTCCGGCGGCCTCCACGACCTCTGCGCCCTCTTCCGAGAGTCCCTTGCCGACCGCCTCGATCACCGGGCCGTCGATCAGGACGTCCTGCGGCTCACCGCCGAGCACCTTCGCACCACGGATCAGGATCTTGCTCATGGGTCTTACTTCTCCTCGATGCTGCGGGCGGGACTGCCGGCGGGTTCGTTGCCGCCGAGCAGGAGGTAGAGAACGGCCATCCGGATGGAGACTCCGTTTGCGACCTGCTCGACCACGGTGCAGCGGTCCGAGTCGGCGACCTCGGCGGTGATCTCCATGCCGCGGACCATCGGTCCCGGGTGCATCACGATGGCGTGCTCGGGCATCCGCGCCATGCGGTCGCCGTCGAGGCCGTAGCGCCGCGAGTACTCGCGCTCGGTCGGGAAGAACGCGGCGTTCATGCGCTCGCGCTGGACGCGCAGCATCATCACCGCGTCGGACTTGGGTAGGACGGCGTCGAGGTCGTACGACACCTCGCAGGGCCAGTTCCCGACACCGACCGGCACCAGGGTGGGCGGAGCGACCAGGGTGACCTCGGCGCCGAGGGTGTGCAGCAGGTCGACGTTGGAGCGGGCGACCCGGCTGTGCAGGACGTCGCCGACGACGGTGATGCGCTTGCCGGCCAGGTCCTGCCCTATCCCGGCGTCCCGGCCGACGAGCCGGCGGCGCATGGTGAAGGCGTCCAACAGGGCCTGGGTGGGGTGCTGGTGGGTGCCGTCGCCCGCGTTGATGACGGCGGCGTCGATCCAGCCGGAGTTGGCGAGGCGGTAGGGGGCTCCGGAGGCGCCGTGCCGGATGACGACGGCGTCGACACCCATGGCCTCCAGGGTCTGGGCGGTGTCCTTCAGGGACTCGCCCTTGGAGACGCTCGACCCCTTGGCGGAGAAGTTGATGACATCCGCCGACAGCCGCTTCTCGGCGGCCTCGAAGGAGATCCGGGTCCGGGTCGAGTCCTCGAAGAAGAGGTTGACCACGGTGCGGCCGCGCAGGGTCGGCAGCTTCTTGATCGGCCGGTCGGCGACCCTGGCCATCTCCTCGGCGGTGTCGAGGATCAGGACGGCGTCGTCGCGGGTGAGGTCGGCGGCCGAGATGAGATGACGCTGCATCTGTCAGGCTCCGTAAGGCAGTTCATATATCGGGAGATTGCGGGCAAGCGTGGGCGCACCCGTCCGGTGCGGACCCCTGGGCTTGCTACGAGGTCGGCTTCACACCGAGCAGCACGGTGTCGCGACCGTCCTCCTCGGTGAGCAGGACCTTGACCGTCTCCCGCAGCGACGTGGGGAGGTTCTTGCCGACGTAGTCGGCGCGGATGGGCAGTTCGCGGTGGCCTCGGTCGACGAGGACCGCGAGCTGGACCGCGCGCGGGCGCCCGATGTCGTTGAGGGCGTCGAGGGCGGCGCGGATGGTGCGGCCGGAGAACAGCACGTCGTCGACGAGGACGACCAGTCTGCCGTCGATACCGTCACCGGGGATCTCGGTGCGGGCCAGCGCACGCGGCGGGTGCATGCGCAGGTCGTCGCGGTACATGGTGATGTCGAGCGAACCGACGGGCATCTTGCGGTCGGTGATCTCCTCCAGCTTGGCGGCGAGCCGCCGGGCGAGGAAGACACCGCGGGTCGGAATGCCGAGGAGAACCACGTCGTCGGCGCCCTTGGCGCGCTCGACGATCTCGTGGGCGATGCGGGTCAGCACCCGCGCGATGTCGGGCCCTTCGAGAACGGGCCGGGCATCGGATGCCTGAAGGTCAGGCCTGAGCTGCTTGTCCATACGAAACGGACCTCCTTCTCCGCCTCACGGGACGGACCTTAAAGGACGTCGGATTTGCGCCATCCACCGTATCAGGTGCCGGAGAGGCCCCTGATCACCCCCTTGGCCTAATCGGTCATCGCTTCCACGGAAGAGTCGGTGCGGACCATTCGGCTTGACGCGAGAGAGTAACGCTGCGTAACCTCACAGTGAGTTACCAGCCGCGCGGCGGGACCAAGGCCGGCCGCGTCGACACAGTGTCCGGGGAGCCATATGTCCAGCGAATACGCCAAACAGCTCGGGGCCAAGCTCCGGGCCATCCGCACCCAGCAGGGCCTTTCCCTCCACGGTGTCGAGGAGAAGTCCCAGGGGCGCTGGAAGGCCGTGGTGGTCGGTTCGTACGAGCGCGGCGACCGTGCCGTGACCGTGCAGCGCCTTGCCGAGTTGGCGGATTTCTACGGCGTTCCGGTGCAGGAGCTGCTGCCGGGCACCACCCCGGGCGGAGCCGCCGAGCCCCCGCCGAAGCTGGTCCTGGACCTGGAGCGGCTGGCCACCGTGCCGGCCGAGAAGGCGGGCCCGCTCCAGCGCTACGCGGCGACGATCCAGTCCCAGCGCGGTGACTACAACGGCAAGGTGCTGTCGATCCGCCAGGACGACCTGCGCACCCTGGCCGTCATCTACGACCAGTCCCCTTCGGTCCTTACCGAGCAGCTGATCAGCTGGGGCGTCCTGGACGCGGACGCCCGCCGCGCGGTGGCCACCCACGAGGACGCCTGACCCGCAAAACGCCTGAGCAGAAACGTGCCGCCGAGGGTGGCCGGAACCCGTGGGTTCCGGCCACCCGGCGGCTTTTCGTCATCGCCCCCTCGCGTACCGACCGACGGCCACACATCCACCACAGGGGCGCGGGGCTGTATCGATATGCGCCCCCCCCGCGTGGACGTGTGGACGCGACAAGCCCCCACACGCCCCGCAGACGCCCTCTGAGCGCACCACCCATCCCACTGGGCACCCAGACGCCGGAAGGCCCGCAGCAAGCGCACGCTGCAGGCCCTCCGGCGTTTTCTCGGCTCACGCCTCCCGGCGCAGCGACGGCTTCAGCTCCTTCAGCCGCCCCAGCAGTCCGTTCACGAACGACGGCGACTCCTCCGTCGAGAACTCCTTCGCCAGCTGCACCATCTCGTCGAGGACGACCGCGTCCGGCGTCTCGTCGACCCAGATCAGCTCGTACGCCCCGAGGCGCAGGATGTTGCGGTCGACGACCGGCATCCGGTCGAGCGTCCAGCCGACCGCGTACTGGGCGATCAGCTCGTCGATCCGCCGCGTGTGCTCGGCGTAGCCCTCGACCAGCTGCATCGTGTACTCGCTCACCGGCGGCTGCCGGGTGTCGTCCCGGGAGAGGCGGATCCAGTCCGCCAGAACGGTCAGGACGTCGGCCCCGCGCTGGTCGCCCTCGAAGAGGATCTGGAAGGCACGCTTGCGGGCCGTGTTGCGGGCAGCCACGGTTAGCTGTTCACCCGGCCGAGGTAGTCGCCGGTGCGGGTGTCGACCTTGATCTTCTCACCGGAGGTGATGAAGAGCGGGACCTGGATCTCGTAGCCGGTCTCCAGCTTGGCGGGCTTGGTGCCGCCGGTGGAGCGGTCGCCCTGGACGCCCGGCTCGGTCTCGGCGATGGTCAGCTCGACGGCGGCGGGCAGCTCGACGTAGAGCACCTGCCCCTCGTTCTGCGCGACCATGGCCTCGAAGCCCTCGATCAGGAAGTTCGCGACGTCGCCGACGGTCTTGCGGTCGACGTGCAGCTGGTCGTACGTGTCCATGTCCATGAAGACGAAGTAGTCGCCGTCCATGTACGAGAACTGCATGTCGCGCTTGTCGACGTTGGCCGTCTCGACCTTGACGCCGGCGTTGAAGGTCTTGTCGACCACCTTGCCGGACAGCACGTTCTTCAGCTTGGTGCGCACGAAGGCCGGGCCCTTGCCGGGCTTGACGTGCTGGAACTCGACGACGGACCAGAGCTGGCCGCCTTCGAGCTTGAGCACCAGGCCGTTCTTGAGGTCGTTCGTGGAAGCCACGGTTGCGGAATCTCCTGGACTGACGTACGACCCCGGGTCACGCGCTACAGCGCGAGCAGCTCCTTGGTCGTGATGGTGAGTAGCTCGGGTCCGCCGTCCGCCTCAGGGCGTACGACGAGCGTGTCATCGATCCGGACACCGCCCCGGCCCGGGAGGTGGACCCCCGGTTCGACGGTGACCGGCACGCAAGCGTCCAGTTTACCCATGGACGACGGGGCAAGCTGCGGGTCCTCGTCGATTTCGAGTCCGACGCCGTGTCCCGTGAGGGGCTGCAGTCCCTCGGCATAGCCCGCGGAGTCCAGTACCTGGCGGGCGGCGCGGTCCACGTCGCGGTACGCGGCCCCGGGCACGAGCCTCTCCCGGCCGGCCCGCTGGGCGGTGAAGACGAGGTCGTACAGCTCGATCTGCCAGTCGGCGGGCGAGGTGCCGATGACGAAGGTACGGCCGATCTCGCAGCGGTAGCCACGGTAGGTGGCGCCGAGGCAGACGGAGAGGAAGTCGCCCTCCTCGACCCGCCGGTCGGTGGGGCGGTGACCGCGACGGCCGGAGTTCGGTCCGGTCGCCACGGAGGTGGGGAAGGCCCGGCCGTCGGCGCCGTGGTCGACCAGGCGGCGCTCCAGCTCGAGGGCGAGATGCCGTTCGGTACGGCCGACGAGGATCGACTCCAGCAGCTCGCCGAGGGCCTGGTCGGCGATCTCGGCGCCGATGCGGAGGCAGGAGATCTCCTCCTCGTCCTTCACGATCCTGAGCTGCTCGACGGCACAGCCGAGGTCGGTGAGGCGCAGACGGGGGGCGACCGAGGCGAGAGCGCGGTGCCGGGTCACGGTGAGGTGGTGCTCCTCGACGGCGAGGGCATCGGCGTCCTGAGCGGCGGCGAGGCCGGCGGCGGCCACGGCGGGGTCGCCGCCGGGTCCTTCGATGAGGTGCTGCCGAAGTGAGTCGTCGGGGCGTGCCTCGGTGGGGCGGTCGTCCTGTGCACCGGGGCTGACGAGGAGGTCCTCGCGTTTGCCGAGCAGCAGGACTGAGCCGGTGGGGACGGCGCCGGCCAGGTATCTCACGTTGGCGGGGTGTGAGATGAGGGCGGAGGCGCTGCCGCCGGCTTGGCAGCGGTCCCGTAGGCGGGTTCGGCGGGTGGCGTACACCTCTGACATGAGTCGAGCGTAGGAGTCGTGGGCGATTTTTGCCGGTTGAGGAGGGCCGAGTGGGGCGCGTTGTCGGATGCGGGCCGGTGGAGGTTGCTCGCCCAGGCGGCGGAGCCGCACATCGATACAGCCTCGCGCCCCTCGGGTTTCTCCGCTGATCCTCATTTACCAGCTGGGCGGGCTCGCTATCGCCCGTGCCAGGACCTCGTCCAGCACGCGGGCCGTGCTCGGCACGTCCAGCTGTGAGTTGTCGATGATCGGGAGGCCCGAGCCGTACCAGCCCGCCATGCGGCCGTGGATGCGGGCCACCTCCTCGTCGGTGAGGCGGCGGTTGCCGGTGCGTTCGGCGTTGCGCTCCAGGACGACGTCCAGGCCGGGGAGGAGGACGACCGGGAGGAGGCCGGGACCGACGTGGCGCTTCCAGCCGCCGAGGCCGACGACCGGGCGGTCAGGGAAGACCGCGTCGTCGAGGACGCACGAGATGCCGTTGGCGAGGAAGTTGCGCGCGGCGAAGCCGCAGGTGCGGCGGGCCAGGCGGTACTGGGCCTCGGCGTTGTCGTTCCAGCCGGACTGGGGGTCGGCGAAGCCGGAGCGGACCCATTCGCGGACGTCGTCGAGGCTGATGTGGGCCGTGGGGACCCGGCGGTGATCGGCCCAGTACTTGGCCACGCTCGTCTTGCCCGCACCCGCCGGGCCGATGAGGAGGACGGCCAGGGTGGTGGCGGTCGGGTCGGGCGCGGTGGTCGCGGCCGGGGGTGCGGTGGGGATACCCACCGGGGCGCCCGGCGGCAGCGGGACATGGCCCGTGGTGTCGGGGGGCGGCGGGGCCGAGGGCAGCGGGGGAGGCGGCGGAACCGACGGCTGCGGGGGCGCGGCCGGTGGCGGCGGCACGGGCGCGGGGCCCTGCGGCGCTCCCGGGTGGTGTGCGGCCGGCGGCCAGCCGGTCGGTCCCTGCCCCGGCTGATGGGGCGGCGGCAGCGGAGATCCCACTGCGTGCTGCATCCGGTGCCACTCCGTCTCGTCATGTTCGGCTGCGCTCGTTACCGAACGGTACCGCCCCCGGTCGTCGTTTGGTGAAACGGCCGGGGGCGGTACGAAGTGCCCGTGCCGCGAGGCGAATCGGGCGGAAGGAACAACGGCTGACTTACTGCCCGACCTCGCCGTAGGCGGCGAGCAGCACGGCCGGGTCCGGGCCCTCCAGGACGGTCGGCTTGGCGAGGCCGTCCAGGACGATGAAGCGCAGCAGGTCGCCGCGGGACTTCTTGTCGACCTTCATCGTCTCGACGAGCTTGGGCCACTGGTCGTAGCGGTAGTACAGCGGGAGGCCGACCGACTCCAGGACCGTGCGGTGGCGGTCCGCCGTCGCATCGTCCAGGCGTCCGGCGAGCCGGCCCAGTTCGGCGGCGAAGTGCATGCCGACGGCGACCGCGGCGCCGTGCCGCCACTTGTAGCGCTCGTTCTTCTCGATGGCGTGGCCGAGCGTGTGGCCGTAGTTGAGGATCTCCCTGAGGCCCGACTCCTTGAGGTCGGAGGAGACGACCTCGGCCTTGACCCGGATGGAGCGCTCGATCAGCTCGGCCGTGTGCGGGCCGGCCGGGGTGCGCGCGGCCTGGGGGTCGGACTCGATGAGCTCCAGGATCGCCGGGTCGGCGATGAAGCCGGCCTTGATGACCTCGGCGAGCCCGGAGACGTAGTCGTTGACGGGCAACGAATCCAGTGCGGCCAGGTCGCAGAGCACACCCGCCGGCGGGTGGAAGGCGCCGACCAGGTTCTTGCCCTCGGCGGTGTTGATGCCGGTCTTGCCGCCGACCGCCGCGTCGACCATGGCGAGGACGGTGGTCGGGACGGCGATCCAGCGGACCCCGCGCAGCCAGGTGGCGGCCACGAAACCGGCCAGGTCCGTCGTCGCCCCGCCGCCCACGCCGACGATGACGTCGGAGCGGGTGAACCCGGACTGGCCGAGCGCCTTCCAGCAGTAGGCGGCGACCTCGGCGGTCTTGGCCTCCTCCGCGTTGGGCACCTGGATGGCGACGGCCTCGTAGCCCTGCCCGGCCAGGTCGGCGCGGAGCGCGTCGCCGGTCTCGGCGAGCGCCTCGGGGTGGATCACGGCGACCCGCTTGGCCTTCTCACCGACCAGTCCGCCCAGTTCGCCGAGGAGTTGACGGCCGACCAGGACCTCGTACGGCTCGGTGCCCGCCGTGCCGCCGACCTGGATCCGGGTGACTGCCTCGCTCATGCTTCCTTCAACTCCAGTGCGTCCAGGGCTTCTTGGGTGACCTCTTCGGGCGTACGGCCGTCCGTCGCGACGACGGCCGTGGCGACCTCCTCGTACAGGTGCCGCCGCGCCTGCATCAGCTCGCGCCATTGCTTGCGCGGGTTGATGGCGAGCAGCGGCCGGGCCGCGTTCAGACCGGTGCGCTTCACGGCCTCCTCGACGTCCATCGAGAGGTAGACCACCCGCCGTCCGGCGAGCAGCGCACGCGTGTCCGCGTCGAGGATCGCACCGCCGCCGAGCGCCAGGACGCCCTCGTGCTCGGCCAGCGCCACCCGCACCGCCCGCTTCTCGATCTCCCGGAAGACCGGCTCGCCCTCGGCCACGAAGATGTCGGCGATGGTGCGGCCCTCGGCGGCGACGATGTCCTCGTCGGTGTCCCGGTAGCCGACGCCGAGCCGCTCGGCGAGCAGCTGCCCGACCGTGGACTTGCCCACCCCCATCGGCCCGACCAGCACCACCATCGGCGCGCTGCTCACCGGATGACCAGGTTCTCGAGGTAGGACCGCACGTTGCGGCGGGTCTCGGGCACCGAGTCACCGCCGAACTTCTCCGCCACCGCATCCGCCAGCACCAGCGCGACCATCGCCTCGGCGACGATCCCCGCGGCCGGCACCGCGGACACGTCGGAGCGCTGGTGGTGGGCCTGGGTGGCCTCGCCGGTGGACACGTCCACGGTCTGCAGGGCGCGCGGCACGGTCGCGATCGGCTTCATCGCGGCCCGCACCCGCAGCAGTTCACCGGTGGACAGCCCGCCCTCGGTGCCTCCGGCACGCCCGGAGACCCGCCGGATGCCCTCGGGCGTGCCCACGATCTCGTCGTGCGCCTGGGAGCCGGGCACCCGGGCCAGCTCGAAGCCGTCGCCGACCTCGACGCCCTTGATCGCCTGGATGCCCATCAGGGCACCAGCGAGGCGGGCGTCCAGCCTGCGGTCCCAGTGGACGTGCGAGCCGAGGCCGACCGGCACGCCGTAGGCCAGCACCTCGACCACACCGCCGAGGGTGTCGCCGTCCTTGTGGGCCTGGTCGACCTCCGCGACCATCGCCTTCGACGCATCCGCGTCCAGGCAGCGCAGCGGGTCGGCGTCCAGCCTCTCGACGTCGGCCGGGGTCGGGTACACACCCTTCGGGGCCTTGACCGCGCACAGCTCGACGACGTGGGAGACGATCTCGATGCCGGCCGTCTCCTTCAGGTACGAGCGGGCGACCGCGCCGAGTGCCACCCGGGCCGCGGTCTCCCGCGCGGAGGCACGCTCCAAAACCGGCCGGGCCTCGTCGAAACCGTACTTCTGCATGCCGGCGAGGTCGGCGTGGCCGGGACGCGGGCGGGTCAGCGGCGCGTTACGGGCCAGCCCCGCGAGGATCCCGGGATCGACCGGGTCGGCCGCCATCACCTGCTCCCACTTGGGCCACTCGGTGTTGCCCACCATGATCGCGACCGGGGAGCCGAGGGTCAGACCGTGCCGCACGCCGCCCAGGAAGGTGACCTCGTCGCGCTCGAACTTCATCCGCGCACCGCGGCCATAGCCGAGCCGCCGCCGCGCCAGGTGGTCCGCGACCATCTCGGTCGTGATCGGCACGCCGGCGGGAAGGCCCTCCAGCGTCGCGACAAGTGCGGGACCGTGGGACTCCCCCGCGGTAAGCCAACGCAGCCTGCTCAACGTTGCTCCTCAGTGCTCGCGCCCTGGTACTGCCCTGCGTACGCGTGTCCTCGCGTACGGCGACGGCCCGACCGGGTGCGCGGCCCCGGTCCGCCACTCCGATCCTCCCACGTCCGGGCGGTGAACCCGGCCGCCGGTCCAGCAGACGGACGCGGATGTGTGCCGCGTCAGCGCTCTGCGAGCGCCTTCTCCCCGGCGCGACGCATGGCCTCCAGGGGCGCCGGGGCGCGGCCGGTCATCTGTTCGACCTGGAGCACGGCCTGATGGACAAGAAGGTCGAGGCCGCTCACGACGGCTCCCCCGAACATGGACCAGCGTGCGGCGAGCGCCGTGGGCCAGGGGTGGTAGAGGACGTCGAACAGGGTGGTGGGGCGCTCGGGTACGGCGGCGGCGAGGGCGTCGGTGGTACCGGCCGGGGTGGTGGCGATCACCAGTGGGGCGCTCAGCGCCTGCTCGGCGTCGGCCCAGTCGGCGGTGCGGACCTCGACGTCGAGCCGCTCGCCCCAGTGCCGCATCTCTGCGGCGCGCTCCTCGCTGCGGACGTAGGCGACGACCTCGCCGGTGCAGATCCGGGCGAGCGCGGCCAGCGCCGAGGACGCTGTGGCACCTGCGCCGAGGACGGCGGCGGAATCGACCTGTTCGATGCCATGCTCGCGCAGCGCGGCGACCATGCCCGGGATATCGGTGTTGTCCCCGAGCCGTCGGCCGTCCTCCGTGAAGACGACCGTGTTGACCGCGTCGACCGAGGCCGCCGTCTCGCTGATCTCGTCGACCAGCGGGATCACCGCCCGCTTCAGCGGCATGGTCAGCGACAGACCCGCCCATTCCGGTCCCAACTGCCCGAGGAAGCCGGGCAGCCGGGTCTCGTCGACCTCGAAGCGCTCGTACGACCAGTCGGTGAGCCCGAGTTCGCCGTACGCGGCCCGGTGCAGCACCGGGGAGAGGGAGTGGGCGATGGGCTTACCGAGCACGGCGGCCCGGCGGGCATCAGTTGCCCGAGTTGGCATTGAACTTTTCCTTGAGCTGCTTGAATTCTTCGTAGGTCTTCGCGAATTCGGTGTTGCTCTGGCCGTCGGTCGCCACGAAATAGATCCAGCCTTCTTCGGTCGGATTCAGCGCCGCCTTCAGTGCTTCGTCGCCGGGGTTGCCGATCGGACCTGGCGGAAGACCCTTCTGGGTGTAGGTGTTGTAGGGATCCCTGTTGCGGTTGATCTCCGACTCGCTGATATGGATGTTGCTCGTGCCCTTCAGGTAGTTGAAGGTCGAGTCGAATTGCAGCAACTGGTTCGTCTCGGTGTTCGTGGGCTGGAGACGGTTGTAGACCACTTCCGCCATCTTGCGGAAGTCGTCGTGTGTCTTTCCTTCGGCCTGGACGAGGCTGGCGACCGTGATGACCTGCAGCGGGTTGTCCAGGTTGTACTTCTTCGCCTGTGCCGCGAGGTCGAAGCCGGCGTATTCTTCCTTGGCCGCGGCGACCATCTGTTTCAGGATCACATCGGGCTTCATGCCCTTGGCGGCGGGATAGGTACCCGGGAAGAGGAAGCCCTCCAGCGGGTCCATGATCTTGCTGTTGGTGTTCGCGTAACTCGGCAGGCCAAGGGTCTTGTATTCGGTCTTGGCGACCTTCTTGGTGGTGCCGGAGGAAAGCCCGAGCTTCTTGTCGAGGGCCGCGTAGACGGCTGCCGCGCGCTCGCCCGGGGTGACCACCACATTGGCCCTGCTCTTCGGGTCGAGCATCAACTGCACGGCACTCGCGGCGGACATCTCCCTCTTCAGTTGGTAGGCGCCTGCCTGAATCGTTTTTCCGTCCGGGTTCTGCGACTGGGCGGCCACGAACGCGTCGACGCTCTTGACGACGCCGGCCTCCTTCAGACGCCGGCCGATGTCATAGCCGACCGCGCCCTTCGGGATCTCGACGGTCACCGAGCCGTTGCCGCCGCCCGCGTAGTCCGGGGCCGCACCGAAACGATTTTGGTAGAAGTGCCAGCCGTAGTAGCCGACTCCGGCCGCACCGCCGCCGAAGACCAGGCAGACCACCAGACAGGCACAACCGTTACGGCGTTTCTTGGCCCCCTTGCCGCCCTTCGCGTCCTTGCCGCGGCCACCACCGCGGCGCCCTTTCGGGTCGTCGTCATCGTCGTCGTCATCGTCGGCGCCCGTGAAGAAGGGGTGCTGCTCCTCCTCCTCGGCCACGGGCTCCGGCTGCGGTTCGGCCTCCGGATCCCGCCGTCGGCCGGGCGGCTCCGGCGGCGGGTAGGCGTCCTCGGTTCCGTAGAAATCGGGCTGCTCCCCGCCGTACGCCACCGGCTGCTGGCCGTAGGGGTCGCCCGGGTCGGCGGCGTAGGGCACCTGGCCGTGGGTGCCGGTCGCGTCCCAACCGCCCTGGTGGTACTGCTGCGGGGCATGTCCGACGTACTGCTGGTCGTACTGCTGCTGACTGTGGCCGTCGGCGTACTGGAGCTGGCCCTGTTCGTCGTAGTAGGCGTACTGCTGCTGGACGAGGTGCTGGTCGTACCCGCCCTGCGGGTGCTGGCCCCAGTCGCCGTGCTGCTGCTGCGACTGCTGCGGATAGTGCTGCGGCTGGCCGCCGTAGGGGGACTGCTGACCCACGTGGGCCTGCTGTCCTCCCCATCCGCCGTCCCCGTACAACGGGTCCTCCGGATGCCACGGTTCGGAGCCTTCGCCCCGGCCATACTCAGTCATCGATCCCCTAGAGCCGCGAGGCGGCGCGTCACGCGGCTGGTGGGCCGACCGGCGTTCCGCCTCTTGCTGTGCAGTGGCTGTTCGAAAACCATCGCATCGCGCGGAACGTTACCGTATCGCGATCAGATGACCACTTCGACGCCCTCACCGGGCTGATTACCTGACACCCGTTCGGATTCCAACGCCTGCTGGAGGATGATGACCGCGGCCGCCTGGTCGATGACCGAGCGGCCCTTCTTGGATTTCACCCCCGAGGCGCGCAGTCCCTGACTGGCCGTCACGGTCGTCATCCGCTCGTCGACCAGCCGGACCGGCACCGGCTTGATGCCCTTGGCCAGCTCCTGGGCGAAGGCCCGGACCTTGACGGCGGCCGGGCCCTCGCCTCCCTTGAGGGAGCGCGGGAGGCCGACGACGACCTCGATCGGTTCGTACTCCTCGACCAGTTGCCGCAGTCGGCGGTGGGCGGCGGGGATGTCCCGGCCGGGGACGGTCTCGACCGGGGTGGCGAGGATCCCGTCGGGGTCGCACGAGGCGACCCCGATCCGGGCGTCCCCGACGTCGATGGCGAGTCGACGTCCTCTGCGCATATTCGTGACCGTTTCTTACTTGGCGGTCTCGGCCACGAGACGCTCCACCGCGTCGATGGCCTCGCCGACGGCGGCCGGGTTCTGGCCGCCGCCCTGGGCGACGTCCGGCTTGCCGCCGCCACCGCCACCGAGGGTCTTGGCGGCGGTGCGCACCAGGTCACCGGCCTTGAGGCCGCGGTCGCGGGCAGCGTCGTTGGTGGCGATGACCGTGAGCGGCTTGCCGTTGTTGACCGTGAACAGAGCGACCACGGCGGCCCGTCCACCCTGGATGCGGCCGCGCACGTCGAGGACGAGCCTGCGCAGGTCGTCGGGGGTGGTGCCGTCCGGGACCTGCCCGGTCACCACGGCCACACCGCGCACGTCCTTGGCGGACTCGACCAGACCGCCGGCGGCCTGCAGCACCTTCTCCGCGCGGAACTTCTCGATCTCCTTCTCGGCGTCCTTCAGCTTGCCGAGCATGGCGGAGACCTTCTCCGGAAGCTCCTCCGGGCGGCCCTTGATCAGCTCCTGGAGCTGGGCGACGACCGTGTGCTCACGGGCGAGGAAGTTGTAGGCGTCGACGCCGACGAGGGCCTCGATACGGCGGACACCGGATCCGATCGACGACTCGCCGAGCAGCTTCACCAGGCCGAGCTGGGCGGTGTTGTGCACATGGGTGCCGCCGCACAGCTCCTTGGAGAAGTCGCCGATGGTCACGACACGCACCCGCTCGCCGTACTTCTCGCCGAACTCGGCGATGGCACCCTGCTTCTTGGCCTCGTCGATGCCCATGATGTCGGCGCGCACGTCAAGGTCGCGGGCGAGCACCTCGTTGATCTTCTGCTCGACGTCGGTCATCACGGCCGTCGGAACGGCGGACGGCGAGCCGAAGTCGAAGCGGAAGCGGCCGGGCTGGTTCTCGGAACCGGCCTGGGCGGCCGTCGGGCCGAGGGCGTCGCGCAGCGCCTGGTGGGTGAGGTGGGTGGCCGAGTGGGCGCGGGCGATGGCCTTGCGGCGACGCGAGTCGATCGAGGCGTGGGCCTTGGCGCCGACGGTGACCTCGCCGACCTGGACGACACCCTTGTGGACGTAGACGCCCGGGACCGGCTTCTGGGTGTCGCGGACCTCGATGACGGCACCCGTGTCCACCTTGATCCGGCCGGTGTCGCCGATCTGGCCGCCGCCCTCGGCGTAGAACGGGGTGCGGTCCAGGACGATCTCGACCTCGTCCCCCTCGGTGGCGGCCGGCGAGGAGACGCCGTCGACGAGGATGCCGACGATGGTGGTCTCGCCCTCGGTGTCGGAGTAGCCGATGAAGTCGGTCGCGCCGGTCTTGTCGGCGATCTCACGGTAGGCGCCGGCGCCGGCGTGCCCGGTCTTCTTGGCCTGGGCGTCGGCCTTGGCGCGCTCCCGCTGCTCCTTCATCAGGCGGCGGAAGCCCTCCTCGTCCACGGCCAACCCCTGCTCGGCGGCCATTTCGAGAGTGAGGTCGATCGGGAAGCCCCAGGTGTCGTGGAGCAGGAAGGCCTTGTGGCCGGCGAGGACCGTGCCGCCGGCCTCCTTGGTCTCGGTGACGGCGGTGTCGAGGATGTTGGTGCCGGCCTTCAGCGTCTTGAGGAAGGCGTTCTCCTCGGCGACGGCGACCTTCTCGATGCGCTCGCGGTCGGTGACCAGCTCCGGGTACTGCTGGCCCATCATCCGGATGACGGTGTCGATCAGGTCGAGGACGACCGGGCCGGTGGCGCCGAGCAGCCGCATGTTGCGGATGGCGCGGCGCATGATGCGGCGCAGGACATAGCCGCGGCCCTCGTTGCCGGGGGTGACACCGTCGCCGATGAGCATCACGGACGTACGCATGTGGTCGGTGACCACGCGCAGCGAGACGTCCGAGTCGTGGGCGTCGCCGTAGGCCACGCCGGTCAGCTCGGTGGCCTTGTTGATGACGGCCATGGAGGTGTCGATCTCGTACATGTTCTGCACGCCCTGCAGAATCATGGCGAGACGCTCCAGGCCGAGGCCCGTGTCGATGTTCTTGCTCGGGAGCTCGCCGAGGATCTCGAAGTTGTCCTTGCCGATGCCCTCGCCTCGCTCGTACTGCATGAAGACCAGGTTCCAGATCTCCACGTACCGCTCGTCGTTGACGGCCGGGCCGCCCTCGACGCCGAACTCGGGGCCGCGGTCATAGTTGATCTCGGAGCAGGGGCCGCAGGGGCCGGGGACGCCCATGGACCAGTAGTTGTCCTTCATGCCGAGGCGCTGGATGCGCTCCCTCGGCACGCCGATGACGTCGTGCCAGATGCGCTCGGCCTCGTCGTCGTCCTTGTAGACGGTGATCCACAGGCGGTCCGCCTCAAGGCCGTAACCACCTTTGTCCTGGGGGCTGGTGAGCAGCTCCCAGGCGTACTTGATGGCGCCTTCCTTGAAGTAGTCGCCGAAGGAGAAGTTGCCGCACATCTGGAAGAAGGTGCCGTGCCGGGTGGTCTTGCCGACCTCTTCGATGTCCGGTGTGCGCACGCACTTCTGCACGCTGGTGGCGCGGTCGAAGGGCGGCTTGACCTCACCCAGGAAGTAGGGCTTGAAGGGCACCATGCCGGCCGGGACGAGGAGCAGAGTCGGGTCGTCCGCGATGAGCGACGCCGAAGGGACGACGGTGTGCCCGCGCTCCTCGAAGAAGCTCAGCCAGCGGCGGCGAATCTCTGCCGACTCCATCAGTGGTCCTCATTCCGGTCGTGCGAGTACGTCGTGTTCTCGATGTACTTCGGGTTGCTGCGGTTGTTCTCGATGGCGGCGAACCGCCGGGGCGCGGGGAGTTCGGGGTCCACGTTGATGCCCAGCGCCTCCCCCAGCTCTTCCTCCCGCTGGGCCATGTTGTCGCGGACGTCGAGCGCGAAACCGATCGCCCGGTCCTTGATCCGGTGGCCGGTCTCCAGCGCCTTGTTCGCGGCGGTGGCGGCGAGGCTCTCGGGGGTCAGCTGCCTGAGCTTGCGGTTGACCTTGGTGGTGGCCCAGACACCGGCGGCGACACCGGTGGTGAACCAGAAGGTACGGCGGAACATCTGCCTGGCTCCTACTTTCCCCGGTTCTTCCGCCGTGCGGCCGGCACGGTCCGGCCCACGATCACGGTACGCCCGGGCTCCCGGGCGGGCACGTCCTCCGCCTTGCGGCCGGCCAGAGCCCGGCGCACGCCGTAGCCGAACGCCGCGACCTTGACCAGCGGGCCACCGAAGGTGGAGGCGACGGTGGTCGACAGCGCGGAGGCGTTGGAGGTGACCTCCTGGACGTCGGAGGCGATCGCGTCGACCCGGTCGATCTGGGTCTGTGCGGAGCGTACGGCCGCGGAGGCGTCGGCGAGCAGCGGGACGGCCTGGTCGGTCACATCCGCCACGAGCTTGGTGGTCGCCCTGAGCGTCTGGGCCAGCCTCACGAGAGCCACCGCGAGGAAGGAGACCAGGATCGCCCAGAAGACGGCCACCAGGATCCCGGCCACCTCTCCACCGGACACTGCGCGCACCCGCTCCCTGAAACGTGCCTCAACATCGAAAAGTCTGCACCGAGCCTATCGCGCCGGGGACGGGACCCCCTACCGGATTACCGCGCGCGGGAGGTGGAGTTGCGGGAACGACGGCCCGGCGGGCGCTGGGCGAGGAGCGGTACGCGGAGTGCGTACGGCAGGGTGCCCGGCTGGACCGGGAGGCGGCGGTGGCCCGGGCGCTGGAGTACTTCGGGGTACGGCCGCTGGACGCGATGCCGTCACCGCGCGGGCCGGTGCGGCAGCGGCGAGACGGTGCCGGTACGCCAAAGCCCGCCGCCTCGCCCACCCGGAAGGGCGGGGAGACGGCGGGCTGACGCCTGGAGTGCTATGCCGGGGCTGGGATCAGCGGGCGTAGTACTCGACGACGAGCTGCTCGTCGCAGATGATCGGCACTTCCTTGCGGTTGGGCTCGCGGTCCAGGCGGAACGCCAGGGCCTTGAGGTTCACCTGCAGGTAGCGCGGGATCTCGCCGTCGGGGGCGAAGCCACCCTCACGGGCGATCTGGAAGAGCGTCTTGTCCTTCGAGCGGTCACGGACCTGGATGACGTCGTCCGGCCGCACGCGGTAGGACGGCTTGTCGACCTTCTGGCCGTTGACCTGGATGTGGCCGTGGACGACCATCTGGCGGGCCTGGTAGATCGTGCGGGCGATGCCCGAACGCAGGACCAGCGCGTCGAGGCGGCGCTCCAGCTCGATGATCAGAGCCTCACCGGTCTTGCCCTGCACCTTGGAGGCACGCTCGTAGGCGCGGACGAGCTGGCGCTCGGACACGTCGTACTGCGCGCGCAGACGCTGCTTCTCCAGCAGACGGACCTTGTAGTCCGAGTTCTGCTTGCGGCCGCGGCCGTGCTCACCCGGCGGGTAGGGACGGGCCTCGAAGTACTTGACGGCCTTCGGGGTCAGCGCGATACCGAGGGCACGCGACTTCTTGACCTTGGGGCGGGACTGGTTCGCCACTTGTCTCTTTCTTCCTTCTGATATCCGGCTTGTCAGGGTTAAGGGAGGTCGCAATCCGCAGCCGGGGAAACCCGCCGGAACCCGTTGCCGGGCCTGGTGGGCAGCCGCTCCCCTGGTCTGGGCACATACGTGCAGCACGCGAGTGGCCCACCGACCGCTCCCGCCGTACGGCAAGGTGGTGGTGGGCTGCCCGCGACACCGTTCGACGGTGCGCGACGCTCCTGGGGCCCCCTTGCGGAGGCTCCGGCCGACTGTCCCGCTCTGACAGCGCGGGACTCAGCGCTTCGAGGGATTCTACAGGCTGCTCAGGACCGTCTGCGACCCAGGTGCTTCCTGGTCCACTCGACCGCGTCCGCGTACCGCGCCTCGGAGCCGTGCCGGGTCGGGGTGTAGTACTCGCGGTCCTTGATCGGGTCCGGGGCGTACTGCTGCTCGGCGATGCCCTCGGGCAGGTCGTGCGGATAGACGTACCCCTGCGCGTGCCCGAGCTTGGCGGCGCCCTTGTAGTGCCCGTCGCGCAGATGCGGGGGCACCTGTCCGGCCAGTCCCTTGCGTACGTCCTCCAGGGCGGCGCCGATCGCCATGGTCGCGGAGTTGGACTTGGGGGCCAGGGCGAGGGCGATGGTGACGTGGCTGAGGGTGAGGGCGGCCTCGGGGAAGCCGATCATGGCGACGGCCTGGGCGGCGGCCACGGCTATCGGCAGGGCTCCCGGATCGGCGAGCCCGATGTCCTCGCTGGCGGAGATCATCAGACGGCGGGCGATGAAGCGGGGGTCCTCGCCGGCCTCGATCATGCGGGCCAGGTAGTGCAGGGCAGCGTCGACGTCGGAGCCCCGGATGGACTTGATGAGGGCGCTGGCCACGTCGTAGTGCTGGTCGCCGTCCCGGTCGTACTTGACGGCGGCCCGGTCGACGACCTCTTCGAGGGTCTGGAGACCGATCTCCGGCTCGCCCTTGTCGAGGGCGGCTCCGGCGGCGGCCTCCAGGGCGGTCAGGGCGCGGCGGGCGTCGCCGCCGGCGATCCGCAGCAGGTGCTCCTCGGTGTCCTCGGGGAGGGCGACGGAGTCCTTGAGGCCGCGCTCGTCGGTCAGGGCCCTTCTGAGGAGCCCCCGGACGTCGTCGTCGGTGAGCGGTTCCAGGGTGAGGAGCAGGGAGCGGGAGAGCAGGGGGGAGATCACCGAGAAGTACGGGTTCTCGGTGGTCGCCGCGATCAGGGTGACCCAGCGGTTCTCGACCGCCGGGAGCAGGGAGTCCTGCTGGGCCTTGCTGAAACGGTGGATCTCGTCGAGGAAGAGGACGGTCTCCTTGCCGTATCCCCCGGTGGCGCGGCGGGCGCCGTCGATGACCGCGCGGACCTCCTTGACTCCCGCGGTGATCGCGGAGAGCTCCACGAACCGCTTGTTGGTCGCCTTGGAGACGACATACGCGAGGGTCGTCTTGCCGGTGCCGGGCGGGCCCCAGAGGATCACCGAGGAGGGGCCGGCCGGGCCGCCGGAGCCCTCGCCGACCAGTCTGCGCAGCGGGGATCCCGGCTTCAGCAGATGCTGCTGGCCCACCACCTCGTCCAGGGTGCGCGGGCGCATCCGCACCGCCAGGGGGCTGCCGGTCGGGTCCTTCTCCTGGCGTTCTTCTGCGGCTGCGGTGAACAGGTCGGGTTCCACGCTGAAACCCTAAAACACGGCACTGACAATGCGGCGCGCGCTGTCAGCTGGTCCAGAAGTCCCACCAGCGGGTCAGGATCAGCATGCCGATGATGCCGATGTGCAGGACCGGCAGCACCCAGGTGAACTCGCCGAAGAACGACTTCAGCCAGTTCGGGGCCGGCAGGAAGCTCTTGCGGACGTTGAAGGAGGTCACGTACCAGAACATGACGATCGTGGCGACCCAGGCCAGCGAGCACCACAGGCACAGCGCGTTGATCCGGTACAGGGACTGGAACTGCAGCCAGGTGCAGAAGCCGACGCCGAAGAGCGTGCCGAAGTTGAAGGTCAGCCAGTACCAGCGCGGAAACCGGGCGCGGGCCAGCAGGCTCATGCCGACGCAGATGACGATGCCGTAGCAGACCAGGCCGAGCATCGGGTTCGGGAAGCCGAAGGCGGCGGCCTGCTTGGACTCCATGACGCTGCCGCAGGAGACGACCGGGTTGAGGCTGCAGCCGGGGGTGAACGTCTTGCCCTCGACCTTGGCTTCCAGCAGCTTGAACTTGTCGATCGTGATGACCCAGGCGGCCAGCAGGCCGGCGGCGCCGGTGATGATCAGCAGCAGACCGAAGGCGATGCCGCCGCCCTCGGTGCGCGGTGCTGCGGAGACATGCTCGGGCCCGGGCTCGGTGGAGACGTCGTTGACTGTCGTCTTGCTCATCACGCCGATTCCGCCTGTTTGAGAGTTGGAACTTCTTCGGGCAGGGGCCATTGTGCCGCACGAGGCGCCCTGTCCACCGTTCGGTGGACATAAGGAAGTACGCACCGGTGGCCCGGTGGGTTCGCTGCGAACGAACTCGTGGCGGACGTCCGGGGGCTGCGCAGGCGGTATGGGGGCCTGACCGCGGTGGACGGTATCGATCTGGGCATCGGTGAGGCGAGGTGTTCGGCCTGCTCGGGCCCAATGGCGGTCCCGGTGAGAATCGTCTGGCAGGACGAATCGGCGCCCGCCGAGTTGACGGTCCGCGAGACGGTACTGGCAAGGCGAACCAGCCGGATCAAGGGCGGTCTCGGGCGGCCGGCGCCGGCGCCTCGACGTGGCGCTCGGTGTGATCGGCGACCCCGGGCTGCTTCTCCTCGACGAGCCGACGACCGGTTTCGACAGGCGGCCAGGCACCAGTTCTGGTACCTGATCCGGCTCCTCACGGACGAGGGCACCACGATCCTGCCCACCACCCCCTACCTGGAGGAGGCGGAGGCCCTCGCGGACCGGCCGGCGATCGTCGCCCGCGGCCGGGTGGTCGCCGAGCGAGCAGACGCTCCGGGACCGCTTCGGCACCGGCGCCACCGTCGAGCGGACGGAACCAGACGGCACCCTCGGTGGCGGCGCGCCTGGTGGACCGGCTGAGGGTGCGGCCGGAGCGCCCCCGTCTCTCGGAGCGGGAGACGCGGTACTGCGTCTGGTGGCCGACGGCTGCACGAACGCGGAGATCGGCCGCCGGCTCTTCATCGGGGAGTTGCTGGAGTGAGGGGACTCGCGCCCCCTCACTCCGCCGGGCTCAGCCCAGCCTCGACTCCAGTTCCGCCACGATCTCGTTCACGCCGATCGCCGTCTGCTCGCCGGACTCCATGTCCTTCAGCTGGACGACACCCTCGGCGAGGTCACGCTCGCCGGCGACGATCGTGTAGCGGGCCCCGCTGCGGTTGGCGCTCTTCATCGCGCCCTTGAGGCCCTTGGCGCCGTAGGAGAAGTCCGCCGCGACGCCCGCCCGGCGGAGCTCCGTGACCTTGGCGAACAGGACCCGGCGCGCCTCCTCGCCCAGCGGTACCGCGAAGACGCTGGTGGCGGAGGGGAGGTTCAGTTCCACGCCCTCGGCCTCCAGGGCGAGGACCGTGCGGTCGACGCCGAGCGCCCAGCCGACGGACGGCAGCGCGGGGCCGCCGATCATCTCGGAGAGACCGTCGTAGCGGCCGCCGCCGCCCACGGCGGACTGGGAGCCCAGACCGTCGTGGACGAACTCGAAGGTCGTACGGGTGTAGTAGTCGAGGCCGCGGACCAGCTTCGGGTCGTCCTCGAAGGCCACGCCCGCGGCCGTGATCAGTTCGCGGACCTCCTCGTGGTACGCCTTGCACGCGTCGCAGAGGTAGTCGCGGAGCAGGGGGGCACCGCCCAACTGCTTCTGGACCGACTCGCGCTTGTCGTCCAGGACGCGGAGGGGGTTGATCTCCGCCCGGCGGAGGGTGTCCTCGTCCAGGTCCAGGCCGCGCAGGAAGTCCTGCAGGGCCGCGCGGTACACCGGCCGGCACTCCTTGTCGCCCAGGCTGTTCAGCAGGATGCGGAAGTCGCGCAGGCCCAGCGAGCGGTACGCCTGGTCGGCCAGGATGATCAACTCGGCGTCGAGTGCCGGGTCCTCCGCGCCGATCGCCTCGGCGCCGACCTGGGAGAAGTGACGGTAACGGCCCTTCTGTGGGCGCTCGTAGCGGTAGTACGAGCCGGAGTACCAGAGCTTGACGGGGAGGTTGCCGACCTTGTGCAGGTTCGCCTCGAGGGCGGCGCGCAGGACGGACGCGGTTCCCTCGGGGCGCAGCGCCAGCCTGTCGCCGCCCTTCGTCTCGAACGCGTACATCTCCTTGGTGACGATGTCGGTCGACTCGCCCACCCCGCGCGCGAACAGTTCGACGTTCTCGAAGCCGGGCGTCTCGATGTAGCCGTAGCCGGAGTCGCGCAGCGGCGCGGCGATCGCCTCACGGACGGCCAGGTACTTGGCGCTCTCCGGCGGGATCAGGTCGTAGGTGCCCTTGGGGGCCTGGAAGGTACTCACTCAGCTCTCTCGTCACATTCCTCGTCGGGGAGCGTCCACGCTCCCGAGGCCGGCCGCCACCTGGCGCAGATAGGCGTTGGTGGCTCGCTCCTGGCCGATGGTCGTCTGGGGGCCGTGGCCGGACAGCACCACGGTGGAGTCGTCGAGCGGCAGGCAGACACGGGCCAGCGAGGCCAGCATGTCGTCCATGGAGCCGCCCGGCAGGTCCGTGCGTCCGATGGAGCCGGCGAAGAGCAGATCGCCCGAGAAGAAGACCGAGGGGATGTCGGCCGTCTCCGGCATCTGGAAGGTCACCGACCCCTTGGTATGGCCCGGCGCGTGCGCGACGGAGAGTTCGAGTCCGGCCAGCTCCAGCTTCGCGCCGTCGGCCAGTTCGAACACGTCGTCCGGCTCCCCCACCGTCAGCTCGCCCATCAGCGACATGCCGATGGTCCGGCCGAGCGCCTTCTCGGGGTCGCTCATCATGTACCGGTCCTCGGGGTGGATCCAGGCCGGCACGTCGTGCGCGCCGCACACGGGGACGACCGAGGCCACGTGGTCGATGTGGCCGTGGGTGAGGACGACGGCGACGGGCTTGAGCCGATGCTTCTTCAGTGCTTCCTCGACGCCTTGGGCGGCCTGGTGGCCGGGGTCGATGATCACGCACTCCGCGCCGGCGGCGGGGGCGACGAGATAACAGTTCGTCCCCCAGGCCCCGGCAGGGAACCCGGCAATGAGCACGATCGTCCTTCGTTGTGTCGATTCGGGCGGCTACCAGCTGTGGTCCAGAGCCTACCGGCGCTGCCGTTTCCTCAGCGAACCCATATACGGTACGGGGCTACACGCAGTGGTCGGCTCACACAGCGCACAGGACGCACGCGTACCGGTCGACATACGACACGCATGAGGAGAGAACCCGGTGGTCAGCCAGGAGCAGCGGCGGCGTCAGCTCGCCCGGGAGAAGTTCTTGCGGCAGCAGCAGCGGCGCACGAGCGCACGGCGCAAGTCACGCATGCGCAACTCCGTGATCGCGTCCGTGCTCGCCGTGATCGTGATCGGCGTTGTCGTGATCTACACGACCGGCGCGCTGAAGAACGACAACAAGGCGAACGCCGGCTCGAAGACGACACCCAGCGCCACGCCCACCAGCAAGGCGCCGGACCCGTGCGAGAAGGCCGCGGCCGGCTCGGTGAAGAAGCTGAGTTGGAAGAAGGAGCCGGCGATGACGATCGACACGTCCGCCGGCTACACGATGAAGCTGGCGACGACATGCGGTGACATCGACATCGCGCTGAAGACGGGGGCGGCCCCGCACACGGTGAACTCGTTCGACTTCCTCGCGTCGAAGGGCTACTTCGACCACACCAAGTGCCACCGGCTCACCACCAACGGCATCTACGTGCTCCAGTGCGGCGACCCGACGGGTACGGGCAGCGGCGGCCCCGGGTACACGATTCCGGACGAGAACCTGAAGGACAAAAGCCTGAAGGGCGGTGTCTACCCGGCGGGCACGATCGCGATGGCCAACACCGGTCAGAAGCACACCGGCGGCAGCCAGTTCTTCCTGGTCTACCAGGACAGCCAGTTGCCGGCCAGCTACACCCCGTTCGGCACGGTCGACGCGGCCGGACTGAAGGTCCTCAAGAAGATCGCCGCCGCCGGCGAGAGCACCGGAGCCGGTGACGGGGCCCCGAACGCGACGGTCGTCATCAACAAGGCGACGGTCACGAAATCCTGAGGTCCAACTGCGGAATTTCGGTCGCGCGGGATGCGGACAGGCAACCCGCCGGTCGCCTATGTTGGCC
This sequence comes from Streptomyces sp. NPDC111744, assembly GCF_055634995.1. Lineage (NCBI taxonomy): Bacteria > Bacillati > Actinomycetota > Actinomycetes > Kitasatosporales > Streptomycetaceae > Streptomyces > Streptomyces sp. NPDC111744. The sequence continues at coordinate 352,591 of NZ_JBVKCG010000006.1, read as the reverse complement.
GTGACGAAACTGTGGACGATGTCCGGGGGCGCTGAGGCCCCTCGCGGGCATCATGTGGAGGAGGCGCTGTGAGCAGCGACCCGTGGGGCCGCGTCGACGAGACGGGGACCGTGTACGTGCGTACAGCCGACGGCGAGCAGGTCGTCGGTTCCTGGCAGGCCGGCTCCCCTGACGAGGCGCTGGCCTACTTCGAGCGCAAGTACGAGGGCCTGGTTGTCGAGATCGGCCTCCTCGAAAAGCGAGTACGCACCACCGACCTGTCCGCGAAGGACGCCCAGGCCGCCATCGACCACCTGCGCGAGCAGGTGGAGGCGCACCACGCGGTCGGTGATCTGCAGGCGCTGCGGGACCGGCTGGACGAGCTGGTGAAGACCGTGGAGTCGCGTCGCGAGGAGCGTCGGGCGCAGCGTGCCAAGCAGTCCGACGAGGCCCGCAAGGCCAAGGAGGACCTGGTCGTCGAGGCGGAGCAGCTGGCCCAGTCCGACCAGTGGCGGTCGGCCGGTGAGCGGCTGCGCGCGCTGGTGGACACCTGGAAGGGGCTGCCGCGCCTCGACCGCAAGTCGGACGACGAGCTGTGGCACCGCTTCTCGCACGCCCGGTCGGCGTTCTCCAAGCGCCGCAAGGCGCACTTCGCGCAGCTGGACGCACAGCGCGAGGACGCCCGCAAGGCCAAGGAGAAGCTGGTCGCCGAGGCCGAGTCGCTGTCGAACTCGACGGACTGGGGTCCGACGGCCGCGCGCTACCGCGAGCTGATGACGGAGTGGAAGGCCGCCGGCCGCGCCCAGCGCGAGCACGAGGACGACCTGTGGAACCGCTTCCGCGGTGCCCAGGACGTCTTCTTCGCGGCCCGTGGCTCGGCCTTCGCCGAGCGGGACGCGGAGCAGACCGAGAACCTGAAGCTGAAGGAGGAACTGGCCGCCGAGGCCGAGAAGCTCCTGCCGATCGCGGACCTGAAGTCCGCGCGGTCCGCCTTCCGCTCGATCAACGAGCGCTGGGAGGCCATCGGCCATGTGCCGCGCGACGCGCGTCCGAAGGTCGAGGGCCGGATGCACACGGTCGACCGGGCCATCCAGGAGGCCGAGGAGGCCGAGTGGCGCCGGACCAACCCGGAGGCACGCGCGCGTGCCGCGGGTCTGACCGGCCAACTGCAGGCCGCGGTGGACAAGCTGAGGACCCAGATCGACCAGGCCCGTGCCCAGGGCAACACCTCCAAGGCGGAGAAGCTGGAGCGTGAGCTGGAGGGCCGCCAGGCGCTCCTGGACCAGGCTCTGAAGGGCCTGCATGAGTTCGGCGGCTGAGGCCGCAGCATACGACGAGAGGGGCCCTGTACGCCGTGTACGGGGCCCCTCTCGTCGTATGCGTGCTCTACGACCGGTTGCGCGCCGAGGTCACCCGGTAGACGTCGTACACGCCCTCCACGCCCCGTACGGCCTTCAGGACGTGGCCCAGATGCTTGGGGTCGCCCATCTCGAAGGTGAAGCGGGAGGTGGCCACCCGGTCGCGGGAGGTCTGGACGGCCGCGGAGAGGATGTTGACGTGCTGGTCGGACAGGACGCGGGTGACGTCGGAGAGGAGCCGGGAGCGGTCCAGGGCCTCGACCTGGATGGCGACCAGGAAGACCGAGGACTGGGTGGGCGCCCACTCGACGTCGAGGATGCGCTCGGGCTCGCGGGACAGTGAGTCCACGTTGACGCAGTCGCTGCGGTGCACCGATACACCGCTCCCGCGTGTGACGAAGCCGATGATCGGGTCACCGGGTACCGGCGTACAGCAGCGGGCCAGTTTGACCCAGACGTCGTCGACGCCCTTCACGACCACACCGGGGTCCTGGTTGCTGCGGCGCTTGCTGCGGCGGCCGCGGGTCGGCGGGACCGACTCGTCGATCTCCTCGGTGGCCGCCTCCTCGCCGCCGAGCGCCTGCACCAGTTTCTGCACGACGTTCTGCGCGGCGACATGGCCCTCGCCGATCGCCGCGTACAGCGAGGAGATGTCCGGGTAGCGCATCTCGTGCGCGAGTGTGACCAGCGAGTCGCCGGTGAGGATGCGCTGGATCGGCAGGTTCTGCTTGCGCATCGCGCGGACGATGGCGTCCTTGCCCTGCTCGATCGCCTCGTCCCGGCGCTCCTTGGAGAACCAGGCGCGGATCTTGTTGCGGGCGCGCGGTGACTTGACGAAACCGAGCCAGTCGCGGGAGGGGCCGGCGCCGGGTGCCTTGGAGGTGAAGACCTCGACCAGGTCGCCGTTGTCCAGGGTGGATTCGAGCGGAACCAGGCGGCCGTTGACCCTCGCGCCTATCGTGCGGTGGCCGACCTCGGTGTGCACGGCGTACGCGAAGTCGACGGGGGTGGCTCCGGCCGGGAGCGCTATGACATCGCCCTTGGGAGTGAAGACGAAGACCTCGTTGCGGGACAGGTCGAAGCGCAGGGACTCCAGGAACTCACTGGGGTCCTCGGTCTCCTTCTGCCAGTCGAGCAACTGGCGCAGCCACGCCATGTCGTTGAGATGGTCGTCCTTGCCCTTGCCGGACGACTTCGGCACGTCCGTACGGACCTTGGAGGCGCCGGCGACGGCCTCCTGCTTGTACTTCCAGTGCGCGGCGATGCCGTACTCGGCGCGGCGGTGCATGTCGAACGTCCGGATCTGGAGTTCGACGGGCTTGCCGTTGGGGCCGATGACCGTCGTGTGCAGCGACTGGTACATGTTGAACTTGGGCATCGCGATGTAGTCCTTGAAACGCCCCGGAACCGGGTTCCAGCGCGCGTGGACGGTGCCCAGGGCCGCGTAGCAGTCGCGGACGGTGTCCACCAGGACGCGGATGCCCACCAGGTCGTAGATCTCCGCGAAGTCCCGGCCGCGGACGATCATCTTCTGGTAGACGCTGTAGTAGTGCTTCGGACGGCCGGTGACGGTCGCCTTGATCCGCGCGGCGCGCAGGTCGGACTGGACCTCGTCGGTCACTATGGCCAGGTACTCGTCACGCTTCGGTGCCCGCTCGGCAACCAGCCGGACGATCTCGTCGTACATCTTGGGGTAGAGGATCGCGAACGCGAGGTCCTCCAACTCCCACTTGATGGTGTTCATGCCCAGGCGGTGGGCGAGCGGCGCGTAGATCTCCAGGGTCTCGCGCGCCTTCTTCTCCTGCTTCTCGCGCTTGAGGTAGCGCATGGTGCGCATGTTGTGGAGGCGGTCGGCGAGCTTGATGACCAGGACGCGTGGGTCCTTGGCCATGGCGACGACCATCTTGCGCACGGTCTCGGCCTGCGCGGCCTCGCCGAACTTGACCTTGTCGAGCTTGGTGACGCCGTCGACGAGCAGCGCGACGACGTCACCGAAGTCGCGGCGCAGGTCCTCCAGACCGTACTCGGTGTCCTCGACGGTGTCGTGCAGCAGGCCCGCCATCAGGGTCGCCGGGTCCATGCCCAGCTCGGCGAGGATGGTGGTCACCGCGAGCGGGTGGGTGATGTACGGGTCGCCGCTCTTGCGCTTCTGGCCGCGGTGCCAGCGCTCGGCGACCTGGTAGGCGCGCTCGATCTGGCGCAGCGTGGCGTTCTCGATCTTGGGGTCGTTGCTGCGGACTATGCGCAGCAGGGGTTCCAGGACCGGGTTGTACGGGTTCGCGCGCTGCACACCGAGGCGGGCAAGACGGGCGCGGACGCGGTTGGAGGAACCGGTGCGCGCGGGCTGGCCACTGTTGGGGCGGGCCACCGGGCGCTCGGCGGGAGCCGGTTTGGGGCGCGAGGTCTCGGCCGACTTCTCGGCGGGCGCGGACTGGGCGTGCTCGACCGGCCCACGGGTGTCGTTCTTCGTCTGCGACACGTTCGGCGCGGGCTTGGCCGCGGGCGCCGAGGCGGGCTCGGGCTTGGCGGCGGTCAGTGGCTGGGCCTCGTCTGGCAAGAGGGCTCCTCGTGCACGGTCCGGGTCCCCCGGTCAGGCTCCGGAGTCCCCATGGTAGCGATCCTGGGCCATGTCATCGCCTGGAGGCCGAACGGAGGACCGTATACGGGAGAAACACGGGAGGCTGCCGAAGGATTCCACTGGGGTGTCCTGGGGGGGTGCGGAGGCCCTGGGCAGGCCCTGGACAGAAGCGAACGGCCGCCCCAGAAGGACGGCCGCTCGATCGGTTGTACGACGCTCAGACCTGGAGGAGGGCCTCCAGCAGCGCTCCGTCCAGGGCCGGTGCCAGGCGGGCGCGGCCGCCCAGGAATCCCAGTTCCATGAGAACGACGAGACCCGCGACCTCGGCGCCCGCCCGGCGGATGAGCTGGACCGAGGCCTCGGCGGTGCCGCCGGTGGCGAGGACGTCGTCGACGATCAGGATCCGGTCGTCCTCGCCGAGGTCCTCGGCGTGCACCTCGATCTCGGCCGAGCCGTACTCCAGGTCGTAGGCCTGGCGCAGGGTCGCCCCGGGGAGCTTGCCCGCCTTGCGGACCGGGATGAAGCCGAGGCCGGCCCGGACGGCGACCGGGGCGCCCAGGATGAAGCCCCGGGCCTCCAGACCGACGACCTTGGTCGCGCCGGTGCGCTCGGCGACCTCGGCGAGGGCGTCGGTGAGCGCCGAGAACGCCGCCGGGTCCGCCAGGAGCGGGGTGATGTCCTTGAACATCACGCCCGGCTCCGGGTAGTCGGCCACATCGCGGATACGGCTGAGGAGCAGCTCCCTGATGTCGGTCATCGGCGCTTCCCGGACGGTCGGTTACGGCCCCGGGTGCGGGACGCGGGCTGGTTGCGCGGGCCCACGACGGCCGGAGCGGCGTCCTCCGGGCCCTCGGAGCCGTCGAACCGGGCCTCGGCCATCTCCTCCTCGGCGGCGGCCTGGGCGCGCTTGGCGAGGACGCGCTTCTTCAGGGCCTTCATCTGCGGCTCGGCCTCCTTGAGGTCGGCGACGAGCGGCGTGGCGATGAAGATCGAGGAGTACGCACCGGCGGCGAGACCGACGAACAGCGACAGCGAGATGTCGTTGAGCGTGCCCGCGCCGAGGAAGCCGCCGCCGATGAACAGCAGGCCCGCGACCGGCAGCAGCGCGACGATCGTGGTGTTGATCGAACGGACCAGGGTGCCGTTGATCGAGTGGTTGGCGATATCGCTGTAGGTGAAGCGGGTCTGCTTGGTGATGTCCTTCGTCTGCTCCTTGAGGCTGTCGAAGACGACGACCGTGTCGTAGAGCGAGTAACCGAGGATCGTCAGCAGACCGATGACCGTGCCGGGCGTGACCTCGAAGCCGACCAGGGCGTAGATACCGGTCGTGATGGTGATGTCGTGGATCAGCGCGACCAGGGCCGCGAGCGCCATCCGCCACTCGAAGGCGATCGCCAGGTAGATCACCACGAGGACCATGAAGATGCCGAGGCCCTCCCAGGCCTTGTTGGCGATCTCCTGACCCCAGCTCGGCCCGACCAGGTCGGCGGCGATGGACTCGGGGTCCATCTTCAGGTCCTTGGCCAGCTCGGTCTTGGTCTCGTCCGACTTAGCGGTGTCCATGCCGGCGATCTGGATGCGCAGACCGCCCGTGCCGAGCTTCTGCACGACCGCTTCGTGGCCGGAGGCCTGCGACGCGTAGGTCTCCGCCTGGGCCACCGAGACGCTGGTCTTCGAGGTGGTGAAGACGGCGCCGCCCTGGAAGTCGATGCCCATGTTCAGGCCGCGCACCGCCAGGCCGACGATGGCCGTGATGGTGATCAGGATGGAGATGCCGTACCAGATCTTGCGCTTGCCGACGAAGTCGTAGCTGATCTCGCCGCGGTGGAGTCGGGCGCCGAGGTTGCCGAGTTTCGACATCGCTCACGCTTCCTTCGGATCGACAGGGCCGGCGGCAGGACCGGCGGGACGGCGGGTACGGCGCAGCGGCGCCTTGGCGCCCAGGCCCTTCGGGTCGAGCCCGGACCACTTGTGGCCGCTCGCGAAGAACTTACGCCGGGCGAGGAGCGTCATCAGCGGCTTGGTGAAGAAGAAGACGACGACAACGTCGAGCACGGTGGTCAGACCGAGGGTGAACGCGAAGCCCTGGACCTTGCCGACGGTCACGATGAACAGCACGGCGGCGGCCAGGAACGACACGAAGTCGGAGACCAGAATGGTGCGCCGGGCGCGTGGCCAGGCCCGCTCGACGGCGGGGCGCAGTGTGCGGCCCTCGCGGATCTCGTCCCGGATGCGTTCGAAGAACACGATGAACGAGTCCGCTGTGATGCCGATCGCGACGATCGCACCGCAGACGGCCGGCAGGTTGAGAGCGAAGTGGATCGTGGGGCCGAGCAGCGCCATGATCGTGTAGGTGAGGATCGCGGACACCAGCAGCGAGGGGATCGCGACAAGCGACAGACCGCGGTAGAAGGCCACCAGGTAGATCACGACGAGCGCGAGACCGACGGCACCGGCCAGCAGACCGGCGTGCAGCTGGTCGCCGCCGAGGGCGGCGGTGACGGTGGTGACGCTCTGCGTCTTGAAGGAGAGCGGGAGCGCGCCGTACGACAGCATGTTGGCGAGGCTCTGGGCCTCTTGCTGGGTGAAGCTGCCCGAGATCTCCGCCTGGCCGCCGGTGATGGCCTGGCTCACGGTCGGGCTGGAGACGACCTCGCCGTCGAGGACGATGCCGAACTCGTTCTGCGGCGGCTGGGAGTTCTTGGCGAGCTGGCCGGTCACGTCGGCGAACTTCGTGCCGCCGCCGGAGGTGAAGGTCATCTGGACCTGCCAGCCGGCCGCGCTCTGCGTGTTGAAGACGGCCTGGGCCTTCTTGACGTCGGTGCCGTTGACGGCGGCCGGGCCGAGCACGTACTTGTACCAGGCACCGGAGACCTGGCCACAGGCCACCGTGGAGTCGCTCGGCTTGGCGGTCTTGCCGGCCTTGGCGCGCTGCGCGGCCTTGGAGCAGTCCAGCGCGGTGTACTCGGCCTCGAGCTTCGAGGCCGCGGCGGAGGCGCTCGCGGACGCCGAGGAGGAGGCGGAGGGGCTCGCGGACGAACTCGCGGAGGCCGAGGAGGAAGGCGTGGAGCCCGCCTTCAGGGCGTCCGTGACGGCGCGGCCCTGGGAGGTGGCGGACGACGACGGCGAGGCGGAGGACGACCCGGTCGCCTTCTCGGACCCCGACGCGCTGCTCGACGGGCTCGGGGAGGCGCTGGAGCTGCCGCTGGAGGACGCACTCGGGGAGGCGCTGGACGCGGCGCCGGCACTGGCCTCCTGGGCCAGGACCGGGCGGAAGTACAGCTTCGCGGTGGTGCCGACCTGCTTGCGGGCCTCTTCGGAGTTCGTGCCCTTGGGGATGTTGACGATGATGTTGCTGGTGCCCTGGGTCTGAACCTCCGTTTCAGACACACCCAGACCGTTGACACGGCGGTTCATGATGGAGACCGCGGTGTCCATGTTGGTCTTGTTGATCGCGTTGGGCTGGCCCGGCTCGTTCTTCGCCTGAAGCGTGATGCTCGTACCACCGGCCAGGTCGATACCGAGACGCGGAGTGGTGTTTCCGGAGGCGAACATTCCCCCGGTGAGCGCCACGATGGCGATCAGGATGAGGGCCAGCGAGCGCCCTGGCTTGCTCTGGGCGCTCGCGCTCCGGCCCCTCTTAGGTGCTGCCACCTTCTCGTACTCCCTCTCGGGCCGCCGCGCGCCTGGTCGGTGCGGTCGGCCATGACATGGTGTCGGGATCCCGTCCGGGAAACAGACGCGCCCGGGGCGCGGCCGGCGCGCGTGATGCGCGCCGCGCTCCCCGGGAGACGGCTGCTACTTCGCGTCGGAGTCGCCGTCGGTCTTCTTCGGCTCTTCGTCGGCCTTCGCCTCGGTGGGCTCCGCCTCCTCGGCCTTGTCCTCCACCGTGTCCTCGGCCTTCTCCTCGGCCACGTCCTTCTTTCCGAAGTCGACGGCCTTGTCGCCGGAGGCGGCGGCAGCGCCGGCGGGCTCGTCGTCGGTCTCGGTGAGGGAGGAGGCGTCGTCCGGGACGATGGCGGTGTCGGACTTCAGGTCGTGCTCGATGCCGTGCACGATGCGGTTGTACTCGTCGTCCGTGAGAACCGCGCCGATCGCGTTCTTCGCGAAGAGGAGGTCGATGCCCGGGCCGGCGTCGAGGAGGACCGTGTCCTCGTTGACTTCCTTGACCGTCGCGTACATGCCCCCGATGGTGCGGACGCCACTGCCGGGCTGCATCTCGTTCCGCATCTGCTTGGCCTGCTGCTGGCGCTTCCTGTTGGAACGCGTCATCAGGAACATGGCCGCGATAAGGACGATGAAGAAGAGAAGAGGCAAGGTATTCACGAGACGGAATTTCCTTCGCGCAGCCGCGGCAGTGAGCGGCCTGGATGATGGGGGTGTGGTCGGCGCCGCCCGCGAAGGGCAGCATCGGCGGAGTCTAAGCGAGTCCGCGCGCATGGAACAACGCTCAGCATGGCACCTGGGTTCCTGTGCCCGCCAATACCCCGCCGTCACGAAGAGATCACGTCTGCCCACGGGCCGGGCGGGGCAGGCGGCGGGAGACCGGCGGTCAGGGGTGATGGTGAGGGGGACACATCCCACGGCAGGCGCGAAGGCGGTCTGCGGTGGGATGCGCGCCGGTGTTCGGGCGTCCGCCCGGTGTCACGTGCCGAACAGGTCCTGTTGGCCGGGTCCTGTCCCCCGTGGGGCGGTCAGGCCCAGGTGTGCCCAGGCGGCGGGCGTGGCGACCCGGCCGCGCGGGGTGCGGGCGAGCAGGCCCTCGCGGACCAGGAAGGGCTCGGCGACCTCCTCGACCGTCTCGCGCTCCTCCCCCACCGCGACGGCGAGCGTGGACAGGCCGACCGGGCCGCCGCCGAACAGCTTGAGCAGGGCCTCCAGGACCGCGCGGTCGAGGCGGTCGAGGCCACGCTCGTCCACCTCGTAGACGGCCAGCGCGGCGTGCGCGATCTCGCGTGTGATCAGCCCGTCCGCCTTGACCTGCGCGTAGTCGCGGACGCGGCGGAGCAGCCGGTTGGCGATCCGGGGCGTGCCACGAGAGCGGCCGGCGATCTCGGCGGCGCCGGCCGGGTCGATCTCGACGTCGAGGAGGTTCGCCGAGCGGTGTACCACCCGCTCCAGTTCCCGCGGCTCGTAGAACTCCATGTGCGCGGTGAAGCCGAAACGGTCGCGCAGCGGTGGGGGCAGCAGTCCCGCGCGGGTGGTGGCGCCGACCAGGGTGAACGGGGGCAGCTCCAGGGGGATGGCGGTCGCGCCCGGGCCCTTGCCGACGATGACGTCCACCCGGAAGTCCTCCATCGCCATGTACAGCATCTCCTCGGCGGGCCGGGACATGCGGTGGATCTCGTCGAGGAAGAGGACCTCGCCTTCCTGGAGGGAGGAGAGGATCGCGGCCAGGTCGCCGGCGTGCTGGATGGCGGGGCCCGAGGTGATGCGGATGGGCGCGCCCATCTCCGCCGCGATGATCATGGAGAGGGTGGTCTTGCCCAGGCCTGGCGCGCCGGAGAGCAGCACATGGTCGGCGGTGGCGCCTCGCGCGCGTGCGGCCCGCAGGACCAGGTCGAGCTGCTCGCGGACCTTCTCCTGGCCGATGAACTCGCCGAGGTCCTTGGGACGCAGGGCGGCCTCGACGGCCTGGTCCTCACGGTCGGCGACAGCACCCACCAGCCGCTCCGCGTCGGCGCCGGTGTCGGTCGTGTCGTCCCAGTTCATAAGTGATGTGCCTCAGCGGTGGTGGGGTCAGCGGGCGCGGTTGAGGGTCTGCAGGGCCGCCTTGAGCAGCTGGCCGACCTGAGGGGTACCCCCGGCGGCCTCGGCCTGCGGGGCGACGGCGGTGACGGCCTCCTCGGCCTCCCGGGTCGCGTAGCCGAGGCCGATCAGCGCGGCGTGCAGCTGGTCCCGCCAGCCCTGGCTGACTGGCGCGCCGATCGCGGGGGCGCCGAGAGGCTCGCCGAGCCGGTCCTTCAACTCGAGGAGCAGCTTCTGGGCGCCCTTCTTGCCGATGCCGGGGACGGCGACGAGAGCCTTCTCGTCGCCGGTGGCGACGGCCCGGCGCAGGGCATCGGGGCTGTGCACCGCCAGCATGGCCTGAGCGAGCCGGGGCCCGACGCCGCTCGCCGTCTGCAGCAGTTCGAAGGTCTGGCGCTCGTCGTCGTCGGCGAAGCCGTACAGGGTGAGCGAGTCCTCCCGTACCACGAGAGAGGTGGCGAGCTTGGTCTGCTGGCCCATCCGCAGCCCGGACAGGGTGTTGGGAGTGCACTGGACGGCGATGCCGATCCCGCCCACCTCGACGACCGCGGAGTCCGGGGCGAGGGCGGCGACCGGGCCGCTCACGAAGGCGATCATGCCGTACGGCCTTTCGTTGCGTTGGCTGCGTGCAGGGCGACGGCCTGCTGGAGTCGGTTCTGGGCGGGGGCACGCCAGATGTGGCAGATGGCGAGCGCGAGGGCGTCGGCGGCGTCGGCCGGCCTGGGCGGGGCGCTCAGTCTGAGCAGCCGGGTGACCATGGCGCCGACCTGGGCCTTGTCGGCGCGCCCGGAGCCGGTGACGGCGGCCTTCACCTCACTGGGGGTGTGCAGGGCTACCGGGATGCCCCGGCGGGCAGCGCACAGCATGGCGACGGCACTGGCCTGGGCGGTGCCCATCACGGTCCGTACGTTGTGCTGGCTGAACACGCGCTCCACGGCGACGTATTCGGGCCGGTGCTCGTCCAGCCACTGCTCGATGCCCTGCTCGATGGCGACGAGGCGAGGGCCGAGCTCGCCGTCCACGGGCGTGCGCACGACACCGACGCCGACCATGGTCAGCGGCCGCCCGGCGACCCCCTCGACGACCCCGACACCGCATCGGGTCAGTCCCGGGTCCACCCCGAGTACTCGCACCGCGCCCCTCCCGTCGTTCTCCCCGAGCCACCGCCGGCCGGTACCCCCGGTTCGTGCAGGCTATCCGCTGCCACCGACAACAGCGGCGGGCCGGTGGGACGTGTCCCACCGGCCCGCCGAATCCGCTCGGCCCGCGGCCGCGTTACGCGTCGACCTTCTCCATGACCTCGTCGCTGACGTCGAAGTTGGCGAAGACGTTCTGCACATCGTCGCTGTCCTCAAGGGCGTCGATCAGCTTGAAGATCTTCCGGGCGCCCTCCTCGTCCAGCTCGACCTGCATGGTCGGGACGAAGTTGGCCTCGGCGGAGTCGTAGTCGATCCCGGCCTCCTGAAGGGCGGTGCGGACCGCGACCATGTCGGTGGCCTCGCTGAGCACCTCGAAGGACTCGCCCAGGTCGTTGACCTCCTCGGCGCCCGCGTCGAGCACCGCGCCCAGGACGTCGTCCTCGGTCAGCTCGCCCTTGGGGACGATCACGACGCCCTTGCGGTTGAACAGGTACGACACCGAGCCCGGGTCGGCCATGTTGCCGCCGTTGCGGGTCATCGCCACGCGCACGTCGGAGGCGGCGCGGTTGCGGTTGTCGGTGAGGCACTCGATGAGGACGGCGACGCCGTTCGGGCCGTAGCCCTCGTACATGATCGTCTCGTAGTCGGCACCGCCGGCCTCGAGGCCACCGCCACGCTTGATCGCGGAGTCGATGTTCTTGTTCGGAACCGACTGCTTCTTGGCCTTCTGGACGGCGTCGTAGAGCGTCGGGTTTCCTTCGAGATCCACGCCACCCATGCGCGCCGCGACTTCGATGTTCTTGATCAGCTTCGCGAAGAGCTTGCCGCGCTTGGCGTCGATCACGGCCTTCTTGTGCTTCGTCGTGGCCCATTTAGAGTGGCCGGACATCTGCCTGTCTCCTTCGCGTAACCCATCTCTGCAACGAACGCCAGAGATCCTACTAGGACTCCGTCGCCCGGTTCGCGTGCACCATGTCGACGAACAGGGAGTGCACACGGTGGTCGCCGGTGAGTTCCGGATGGAACGACGTGGCGAGCGCGTTGCCCTGGCGGACCGCGACGATGTGGCCGTCGTGCTCGGCGAGCACCTCGGCCTCGGCGCCGACCGACTCGACCCAGGGGGCGCGGATGAACACGCCCTCTACAGGATCGCCGTCAATCCCACGCACGTCGACCGCCGCCTCGAACGACTCGTTCTGCCGTCCGAAGGCGTTGCGGCGCACGATCATGTCGATGCCGCCGATCGTCTCCTGGCCCGAGCGCGGGTCGAGGATCTTGTCGGCGAGCATGATCATGCCCGCGCAGGTGCCGTAGACGGGCATTCCGGCCCGCACGCGCGCGCGGAGGGGCTCCATCACGCCGAACAGGACGGCCAGCTTGGAGATGGTGGTGGACTCGCCGCCCGGGATGACCAGGCCGTCCACCTCCGCGAGTTCCTCGGCGCGCCTGACCGGCCTGGCCACGGCGTCGGCCGCGGCCAGGGCGACGAGGTGCTCCCGTACGTCGCCCTGGAGCGCGAGCACGCCGACCACGGGAGTGGTCATCACCAGCCCCGGTTCGCGTAGCGCTCGGTCTCGGGGAGGGTGTCGCAGTTGATGCCGACCATGGCCTCGCCGAGGTTGCGGGACGCCTCGGCGATGATCTTCGGGTCGTCGTAGAAGGTGGTCGCCTTGACGATGGCGGCGGCGCGCTTGGCCGGGTCGCCGGACTTGAAGATGCCGGAGCCGACGAAGACGCCCTCGGCGCCGAGCTGACGCATCAGGGCCGCGTCGGCCGGGGTGGCGACACCGCCGGCGGAGAACAGCACCACCGGGAGCTTGCCGAGCTCGGCGACCTCCTTGACCAGCTCGTAGGGGGCGCGCAGCTCCTTGGCGGCGGCGTACAGCTCGTTGTTGTCGCAACCGCGGAGCTTGGCGATCTCGCCCTTGATCTGGCGCAGGTGGCGGACGGCCTCGACGACGTTGCCGGTGCCGGCCTCGCCCTTGGAGCGGATCATGGCCGCGCCCTCGGCGATCCGGCGCAGGGCCTCACCGAGGTTGGTGGCGCCGCAGACGAAGGGGGTGGTGAAGGCCCACTTGTCGGAGTGGTTGACCTCGTCGGCCGGGGTGAGGACCTCGGACTCGTCGATGTAGTCGACGCCGAGCGACTGGAGGACCTGGGCCTCGACGAAGTGGCCGATCCGGGACTTGGCCATGACCGGGATGGAGACCGCGTCGATGATGCCCTCGATCATGTCCGGGTCGGACATCCGGGCCACTCCGCCGTCCTTGCGGATGTCGGCCGGGACCCGCTCGAGGGCCATGACGGCGACGGCGCCCGCGTCCTCGGCGATCTTCGCCTGCTCCGGTGTGACGACGTCCATGATCACGCCGCCCTTGAGCTGCTCGGCCATGCCGCGCTTCACGCGGGCGGTGCCGGTCTCGGGGGCCTGGTTCTCGGTGCTGGACACGGGTGACCTCACTGGGTGAAAGAGAGTTCTGCAAACACCGAGGAAACGTGAGTGGACCAGTCCACAGCAAGGGCCAATGGCCAGCCGGTGGATCCTTTTGGCCTGCCCGGGTCGGACGGCCCCAGCTCAGGAGGCTGATCCGGCGCCCCGGTCCACCAGTGCGGCGGGCGGCTCGTCGTCCATTTCGAAGGCCATCGGGAAGGGGGCGTATCCGGCCAGGCGGAACCAGCGGACCTTGCGGTGCTCGCGCAGCCGGCGGGCCGCGCCGACTGCGTCGTTGTGGAAGCGGCGGGCCATCGGCACCCGGCGCACGGCCTCGGCCAGCTCGCCCGTCGCGGCCTCGCCGCCGGGCGCGGCACGGACCTCCTCGACCTGCTGCGGATGCTCGAACACCGCACGCAGGGCCTGGCTGAGGTCGCTCTCGGCGACCTCCCGCTGGTCCTCCTCGGCCTGCCGGGCGGCGTGCGCGGCCTCGTACAGCACGATCGACGCGGCGGGATCCAGCACTCCCGAGGTCGCCAGCTCCTGGGCGATGGAGGCGCGCCGCAGCAGCTGGGCGTCGAGGGCGGCGCGAGCGGCGTCGATACGCGCGTGCAGCCGGTCGAGCCGCCCCGCGGTCCAGCTCAGGTAGAGGCCGGTCGCGACGAGGGCGGCGAGGATCCAGAGCGTCCAGATGAGGGTTGCGGTCACGGGCGCACACGGTAGCGGCCCATCGGCACGCCCGGGGACTCGGTCCCGCGCCAGCCCGAACCGTGCCCACAGAACTCAGCCCCACACCACCCGAACCACACCACGCACCCAGCCGAACCACGCGCGGCCACTTTGCCCCGCGCGCGACCCCCACCCCCAGAACTCAAACCCACGCCAGCCCGCACCCCACACCCACAGACCCCAACCCCACACCACCCGACCCCCGCCCCCCAGAATTCAATCCGCGCCCCTCCGAGCCCCGCCCCCGGAACTCAATCCCGCGCCAGTCCGAACCGTGCCCGCAGTCCCGGTCGTTCGTCCGCTGCCACCGCGGCCGCGCCCGTTGTCACCGTCTCGTAGACCGACAGGATGTCCGCACCCACCGTCGACCAGTCGAAGCGGCGCACATGCAGACTGCCGCGTGCGCTCAGCGCGGCCCGGCGCTCCGGGTCCGCCAGGAGCCGTACCGCCGCCTCCGCCAGCGCGTCCGCGTCCTCGTTGGCGAAGAGCTCGCCCGCCGCCCCCTGGTCCAGGACCTGGGTGAAGGCGTCGAGGTCGGAGGCGAGGACGGGAGCCCCGGCGGAGAGCGCTTCGACCAGGACGATCCCGAAGCTCTCGCCGCCCGTGTTGGGTGCGATGTACAGGTCGAGGCTGCGCAGGAAGCGGGCCTTGTCCTCGTCGCTGATCATGCCGAGGAACTCGACGCGGGAGCGCAGCTCGGCGGGGAGGGACTCGACCGCGGCGGCCTCGTCGCCGCGGCCCGCCACCAGGAGCCTGGTCCGCGGTCGGGCGGCGAGGATCGCAGGCAGGGCCTTCATCAGCACCGGGAGGCCCTTACGGGGCTCGTCGATCCGGCCGATGAAGCCGATGGTGTCGTCCTGCCACTCGGGGCGCGGCTCGGCCTTGGCGAAGAAGTCGACGTCGACGCCGTTGGGGATGACCACCGCGTCCCCGCCGAGGTGCTCGACCAGGGTGCGGCGGGCGTACTCGCTGACCGCGATCCGGGCGCTGATCTTCTCCAGGGCGGCCTGGAGGATCGAGTACGCGGCGATCATCGCGCGGGAGCGGGGGTTGGAGGTGTGGAAGGTCGCGACCATCGGGCCCTGCGCCGCCCAGCAGGTCAGCAGGCCGAGGGAGGGCGAGGCCGGCTCGTGGATGTGGACCACGTCGAACGCGCCGTCGTGCAGCCAGCGCCGCACCCGCGCGGCCGACAGGAAGCCGAAGTTGAGACGGGCCACCGAGCCGTTGTACGGCACCGGGACCGCGCGGCCGGCCGAGACGACGTAGGGAGGGAGTGGGGTGTCGTCGTCGGCGGGGGCAAGGACGGAGACGTCATGGCCGAGGCGGATGAAGTATTCGGCGAGGTCGCGGATGTGGAACTGGACGCCACCCGGCACGTCCCAGGAGTACGGGCAGACGATGCCGATCCTCACGACGGTCCCTTCGCGGGGTCGAGGTCGGCGAGCCACAGCCGCTGGAGCATGTGCCAGTCCTCCGGATGGTCGGCGATCCCCGTGGCGAAGGCATCGGCCAGCGCCTGTGTCATGACAGACGTCTTCGACGCCCGGTCACCTGACTCGGGTACGTCGATCGGGGCGTGCACCCGGCCCTTCATGACGGGAGTGTCGTCGTACCAGAGGGTCACGGGGAGCAGATACGCGCCGGTCTGCTGGGCCAGGAGGGCCGGTCCGGCGGGCATCCGCGCGGTGGCGCCGAAGAAGTCGACCTCGACACCGGAGGCGGACAGGTCGCGGTCGGCGACCAGGCAGATCAGGCCGCCGTCCCGCAGCCTGCGGGCGAGGGTGCCGAAGGCGGAGCCGCCGCTGTGCGGCACAACCTCCATGCCCAGGCTCTCGCGGTAGGCGACGAAACGATCGTAGAGCGTCTCGGGCTTCAGGCGCTCGGCGACCGTGGTGAACGGGGTCTTCAGCTCGGTGGTGACCCAGGCGCCGGCGAGGTCCCAGTTGGCCAGGTGCGGCAGCGCGATGATCACGCCCTTGCCGGAGGCGAGGCCGTCGGTGAGGTGGTGGACGTCCTTGACGTCGAAGCCGGACCGGATGCGGTCCTCGCTCCAGGCCGGGAGCCGGAAGGACTCCATCCAGTAGCGCAGGTACGAGCGCATGCCCGCGCGCGACAGCTCGCGCAGCCGCTCCGGGCCGGCGTCGGGCAGGACTCGCGCGTAGTTGGACTCCAGGCGCTGGACGCCCTTGCCGCGCTGCCTCCAGGCGAGGTCCGCGATGGACCGGCCGAGGCGCACGGCGACCGGCTCGGGGAGCTTCCTGACGGTGCTCCAGCCGAGCCCGTACAGACCGTCGGTGAGCCGGTCGGCGGCGGTCACTGCGCCGCCTCGCTCCCGTGGGAGGCCTTCTCCCGCTCGGCCGCCGCCTCCGCCTCGGCGGACTCCCGGCGGACCGTGACGACCCGCTGGACCAGCGTGATCAGGCTGCCCACGGCGACGACCCACAGGGCGATCGGCAGCAGGATCTGGATGCCCGGCACCCCGAACTTGTGGAAACCGGCCAGACCGGCTGCCACCAGCGAGATCACCAGGCGCTCGGCGCGCTCCACCAGACCGTTGACGGCGACCGGCAACCCGATCGACTCGCCGCGAGCCTTGGTGTAGGACACCACCTGGCCGCTCGCCAGGCAGAAGATCGAGACGGCGCACAGGACGTTGTTGTTCCCGTTGCCCGCGTACCAGAGGGCGAAGCCGCCGAAGATCGCGCCGTCGGCGACCCGGTCCAGGGTGGAGTCCAGGAAGGCGCCCCAGCGGCTGGTCCGGCCCAGCTGGCGGGCCATGTTGCCGTCCACCAGGTCCGAGAACACGAACAGCGTGATCACGATCGTGCCCCAGAAGAACTCGCCCCGGGGGAAGAAGACCAGGGCGCCCGCGACCACTCCGGCCGTGCCGAGGAGTGTGACCGTGTCCGGGCTCACACCCCGGCGGATGAGAAACGCGGCGAACGGTGTGAGGACACGCGTGAAAAATGCACGCGCGTACTTGTTCAGCATGGCCTTCCCGACGGTCGTTGCGCCGTGCGGCCCCTGCTGGCCACCCCGGCTGGCCCATCGTAGCCACGCGCGCCTGTGCGCGACGGGTGGGCACTCGCAGACGGGCCCGGCGGCGGCGCGTGGAGGGGCACGCGGGCGCGATCACGTCCTTCGTATGGACGCACCGTGACGGGAGTGGAAAGCTCGAATAACCGCGGGCGTCATCGGAGCCGCCACCGCACGCGGCCCAACATGCTCGCCCGCGCCCACACAGACCTCACCGTGCACGGGAGGCAAGGCCATGGGCGACAAGGTCAAGGAACACCCCGGAGCCGCCGGCAGGGCTACAGCGGCCGACCACCCCGCGTCCGTACGGAATGTGGTGCTGGTCGGCCACTCCGGATCGGGCAAGACCACCTTGGTGGAGGCTCTCGCGCTTACCGCGGGAGCGGTGAACCGGGCGGGCCGGGTGGAGGACGGCGGCACGGTCTCGGACTACGACGACATCGAGCACCGGCAGCAGCGCTCCGTACAGCTGTCGCTGGTACCGGTCGACTGGAACGGAATCAAGATCAATATCCTGGACACCCCGGGATACGCCGACTTCGTCGGTGAGCTGAGGGCCGGTCTGCGCGCCGCGGACGCGGCCCTTTTCGTCGTCTCGGCCTCGGACGGGGTGGACGGCTCGACCCGGATGGTGTGGGAGGAGTGCGCGGCCGTCGGGATGCCGCGGGCGATCGTCGTCACGCACCTGGAGGCCGCCCGCGCCGACTTCGAGGAGATGACCCGGGTCTGCGCCGAGGCGTTCGGCGCCGACGACCCCGACGCCGTACTCCCCCTCTATCTGCCGCTGCACGGCCCGCAGGGACCGGACGGGCACGCGCCCGTGACCGGCCTGGTCGGGCTGCTCACGCAGAAGCTGTTCGACTACTCCTCCGGGGAGCGCAAGGAGTCCGAGCCGGGGCCCGACCAGCTGCCGGACATCGACGAGGCCCGTAACCGGCTCATCGAGGGGATCATCTCGGAGAGCGAGGACGAGACGCTCATGGACCGCTATCTGGGCGGCGAGCAGATCGACCTCAAGACACTGATCGAGGACCTGGAGCGGGCCGTGGCACGCGGAGTGTTCTTCCCCGTGCTGGCCGCCGCCCCGGCCGCCGACGGCGCCCGCCAGGGGCTCGGCACGGTGGAGCTCCTGGAGCTGGTCACCGGCGGGTTCCCGACCCCGTTCGAGCACCCCACGCCGGGGGTCACCACCATCGACGGCGAGCCGCGCGACATCAAACCGTGCGACACGGGCGGCCCGCTGGTCGCCGAGGTGGTGAAGACCGCCTCCGACCCGTACGTCGGCCGGGTCTCGCTGGTCCGGGTCTTCTCCGGCACCCTGCGCCCCGACGAGACGGTCCATGTCTCCGGGCACGGCCTCGCCGACCGCGGCCACGAGGACCACGACGTCGACGAACGCATCGGCGCCCTGTCCACCCCGTTCGGCAAGCAGCAGCGCCCGGTCACCCATGTCATCGCCGGCGACCTCGCGTGCGTGGCCAAGCTCGGCCGCGCGGAGACCGGGGACACCCTCTCCGGCAAGGACGACCCGCTGCTCATGGAGCCGTGGCAGATGCCCGACCCGCTGCTGCCGCTCGCCATCCAGGCACACAGCAAGGCGGACGAGGACAAGCTCTCACAGGGCCTGTCCCGCCTGGTCGCCGAGGACCCGACCATGCGGCTCGAACAGAACCAGGACACCCACCAGGTCGTCCTGTGGTGCCTCGGGGAGGCGCACGCGGACGTCGCCCTGGAGCGGCTGCGCAGCCGGTACGGCGTCCAGGTGGACGTCGTACCGCACCGGGTGTCCCTGCGCGAGACGTTCGCCGGCCGGTCCGCCGGGCGCGGCCGGCACGTCAAGCAGTCCGGTGGGCACGGCCAGTTCGCGATCTGCGAGATCGAGGTGGAACCCCTGCCCGGCGGCTCCGGCATCGAGTTCGTCGACAAGGTGGTCGGCGGCGCCGTGCCCCGGCAGTTCGTCCCGTCCGTCGAGAAGGGCATCAGGACCCAGGCCGCCAGGGGCGTCGCCGCCGGCTATCCGCTCGTCGACGTGCGGGTCACCCTCCTCGACGGCAAGGCGCACTCGGTGGACTCCTCCGACGCCGCCTTCCAGACGGCGGGCGCGCTGGCGCTGCGGGAAGCCGCCGCGGACGCGAAGATCCATCTGCTTGAGCCGGTGGCCGAGGTGTCCGTGCTGGTCGGCGACGACTATGTCGGCGCGGTGATGAGCGACCTGTCCGGGCGGCGCGGCCGGGTCCTCGGCACCGAGCAGACCAGCGGCGGGCGCACCCTGATCAAGGCCGAGGTGCCCGAGTTCGAGATCGGCCGGTACGCGGTCGACCTGCGCTCCCTCTCGCACGGCACGGCGCGTTTCAGCCGCTCGTACGCCCGTCACGAGCCGATGCCGCCCCAGATCGCCGAGAAGATTCGCGAACAGGCCAAGGAGGCCTCGTAGTTGGTCTCATAGTTGGTCTCATAGTTGGTCTCGAAGTTGGCCTCACGGTCGACATGGTCGATGTGGTCGCCTTGGTCGCCGTGGTCGACGACAAGGGTGTTCGGCGGACGGCTTCGGCCGTCCGCCGACGGTTGTCGGTGGCCGGGGATACCCTGAGTACTTGATCAACAGGTGTGCGGGGTACGGAAGTCGGGAAAGCCGCAGAAGCGGGATGGCGGCAAGTGGGGGCGGGAATGAGCTTCGAGGACTTCTTCGGGCCACAGGTGCCCAGGCCGGGCGGCGAGGCACAGGCCCCGACCTATGCCCTGGCCTCGGCGGCCTACCGGGACACGCCGATGGAGGAGATCAAGAAGGCCGACAACGAGTGGCACCAGTCCACGGTCAACGAGGGCCGCAAGTGGGCGAGGATCTTCCGGCCCAACTTCGGTGAGGCGTACTCCCAGGCAATCGTCGACCGCATGCTGGGCGTCGGCCGCAAACCGCTCATCCAGTCCTTCGGCAGCGAACCCCAGGTGGTCGTCGAGCACTGCCTCGCGGCCAACCGCATCCGCAAGGAGCGGGACAAGCGACTGACCGCCGTCATGTTCCTGTGCGGCGTGCTGTTCCTGCCCGGCCTGGTGGTCTGGCTGCTCGTCTTCCAGCTCCGGGCCGGCATGCTGAAGGCCGACAACAAGCGGGTCTCCGGGCTCGGCAGCGCCCTGCTGGCCGCCGTCGGCGTCCTCGCGGTGATCTTCCTGGTCCGGATGCCGCTCAGCGGCTTCTGGGGCTGGTACGCGCGCGGCTGCATCGTGCTGCCCGTCGTCGGCTGGTACCTGGCCAAGCGGCTCTGCGAGCGGACCGCCGCGGACCTGCGCGAGGCCTGGGGCGGTCTGCTCTCCGGCGGCAGCGTCGGCGCGAAGGTCCCCGAGGCGGTGCCGACCAGCCCCGACCAGGCCGCGGCCGAACAGCTGCGCCAGTCGCTGGCCCGGCTCAGCGCCGAGCAGCAGTCCAACTCGGTCTTCTACGCCGGCACCAAGGGCATACTCGGCATGGGCACCCGCTGGGGTTCCTGGGTACTCGCGGAGGAACTGGTCCCCCTCGACCCCGTCAAGGGTGTCCACGAGTTCCGGGCCTGGACGGTCGTCCGGGAGATCGAGAAGGAGCTGAGCGTGCTGCACCGGCAGCACCTGAAGACCGGCGGCTTCCCCGAACCCCAGGTCAAGCACTGGATCGTCACCCATGTCGGAGCGGGCGCCAAGGAGGTGTCCAGGCCCGAGGGCACCGACTACAAGGTGGGGCCCAAGGACGTCGAGGGCATCTGCAACAGCAACCACTTCGACAAGGGCGACCGCCACTACCTGGGCGTGCAGTGGCCGTACCTGTGGAACGGCGACCTGATCATCACGATGATGGCGACCGTGACCGTGCTGAAGGAGACCCTCCGCATCGAGGTCACCGGACACGCCCTGGGCCCGGTCAACGGCCTGTTCAAGGGCAAGCCCGAGGCCCCCACCAAGACGGTCGCCAAGACCGTGCGGTTCTGGGAGACCCGGACCGTCAAGCTGCCGCTGGTCACTGCCGACGAGGTGGTCCGCCTCACCGCCCGTGCCACCGTCAGCTGGTATCCGCCGGTGCTGAAGTGGCTCGGCGGTTCGATAGGCCTGCCCGAGCCGTTCGGTCTGCGGCACGCCTGGGCCGACCAGCCCTGGGACCACCGCTTCATGGCCGACGACGCGCTGCGCGCGGCCACACCGATACTCCGTGCGGTACACCGGGCGGCGCTCAGTGTGCTCAAGGAGCACGACGTCGACATCGACAAGTTCACCTCGCGGGCGGGAGCGCTCAGCGGGTCGGTCCAGGAGGCGTCACCGAAGAAGGCGGACAAGTACGACGCGTGACCCCGTCCCCTCCCCGCTCCGGGGAGGGGACGGGTGGGACCGTCAGGCCCGGACCGTCGGCCAGACCTCTGCCAGCATCTTTCGGGTGTCCGCCAGCAGTTGCGGCAGTACCCGCGTGTGGCCCACCACCGGCATGAAGTTCGTGTCGCCGCCCCAGCGGGGGACGACGTGCTGGTGCAGATGGGCCGCGATGCCGGCACCGGCCACCGTGCCCTGGTTCATGCCGATGTTGAAGCCGTGGGCACCGGACGCGGTGCGCAACGCGGTCATCGCCTGCTTGGTCAGCTCTGCCAGTTCGGCCGTCTCCAGGTCGGTCAGGTCCGTGTAGTCGGCGACATGGCGGTACGGGACCGTCATCAGATGGCCGCCGTTGTACGGGTAGAGGTTGAGCACCGCGTAGACGTGCTCGCCGCGCCGGACGATCAGCCCGTCCTCGTCGGATTTGGCCGGGATCGAGCAGAAGGGACAGCCGTCGTCGGCCCCCGGGCCGGTCGGCTTGTTCTCACCCTGGATGTAGGCCATCCGGTGGGGCGTCCACAGGCGCTGGAACGCGTCCTGCGTCCCCACTCCGATCTGCTGCTCCGGCTCACTCGTCATGCTAGGCAGCATATGGCTTCGCCCGTTCGCGGCGTGTCGCCGGGGCCAGCGCGAACCGCTCGGCGGCGAAGCTGGGCGGATGGACGACGACAGCCGCCTGGACCGCTGGGAGCGGGGGCCTGCTGCGGCCGGTGCGGATCGTGCGCACCTACGAAGCGATGCAGCGCAGACACGGGCACCCCCGGCTCGCGCTGCAGTCCCGCGTGATGGCCTACGCGAGCCTGTCGATCGCCCTGCTGGGCTTCGCCGGCGCACTCGCCGTCCACCAGGCCGAACGCGGCGCACCGAACGCCACGATCCACACCTTCGGCGACTCCGTGTGGTGGACCTGCTCGACCCTCTCGACCGTCGGCTACGGCGATGTGACCCCGGTGACCACGCTCGGCCGGACCATCGCCGCGGGGCTGATGGCGTGCGGGATCGCCCTGCTCGGCGCGGTCACCGGGTCGTTCTCCTCGATGCTGCTGCAGCGGTTCGCGCTGGAGGGCGAGGAGGACGCACTGGAGGGCCGGGCAGCGAAGAGGCCCCCGGAGAAGTGATCTCCGAGGGCCTTTCGCAGGGGCGCGGGATCAGACCTGGGTCCGCTCCTCGACCACCTGCACGATCTTGGCGATGGCCTCGTCGAACGGAATGCCGTTCTCCTGCGAGCCGTCGCGGTAGCGGAAGGAGACCGAGCCGGCCGTCATGTCCTCGTCGCCCGCGATGACCATGAAGGGCACCTTCTGCTTCTGGGCGTTGCGGATCTTCTTCTGCATCCGGTCGGACGACGCGTCGACCTCGACCCGCAGGCCCTTCTTCTTGGCCTCGGCCGCGAACTTCTGCAGATACTCGACGTGCCCGTCGCCGATCGGGATGCCGACCGCCTGCACCGGCGCCAGCCACGCCGGGAAGGCGCCCGCGTAGTGCTCAAGGAGCACCGCGAAGAACCGCTCGATGGAGCCGAACAGGGCGCGGTGGATCATCACCGGGCGCTGCTTGGAGCCGTCGGCCGAGGTGTACTCCAGGTCGAACCGCTCGGGCAGGTTGAAGTCGAGCTGGACGGTCGACATCTGCCAGGTGCGGCCGATGGCATCCTTGGTCTGCACGGAGATCTTCGGGCCGTAGAAGGCGGCGCCGCCCGGGTCGGGGACGAGCGGGAGGCCCTGCTTCTCGGCGACCGCGCGGAGGGTCTCCGTGGCCTCCTCCCAGACCTCGTCGGAGCCCACGAACTTCTCCGGGTCCTTGGTGGACAGCTCCAGGTAGAAGTCGGTGAGACCGTAGTCGCGCAGCAGGTTCAGGACGAAGGTGAGCGTCTTGTCGAGCTCCTCCGCCATCTGCTCCTTGGTGCAGTAGATGTGCGCGTCGTCCTGCGTGAACCCTCGGGCCCGGGTCAGGCCGTGCACGACGCCGGACTTCTCGTAGCGATACACCGTGCCGAACTCGAAGAGGCGCAGCGGCAGTTCACGGTAGGAGCGGCCGCGCGCGTCGAAGATCAGGTTGTGCATCGGGCAGTTCATGGGCTTGAGGTAGTAGTCCACGCCCTCGTCGAGCTGCATGGGCGGGTACATGCCGTCGGCGTACCAGTCCAGGTGCCCGGACGTCTCGAAGAGCTTCCCCTTCGTGGCGTGCGGGGTGTAGACGAACTCGTAGCCCTCCTCCTCGTGCCGGCGGCGCGAGTAGTCCTCCATCACCCGGCGGATGATGCCGCCCTTGGGGTGGAAGACGGCGAGGCCGGAGCCGATCTGCTCCGGGATGGAGAAGAGATCCAGCTCGTTGCCCAGCTTGCGGTGGTCGCGCTTCTCGGCCTCGGCGAGGAAGTCCAGGTACTCCTTCAGCTCGTCCTTGGACGGCCAGGCGGTGCCGTAGATGCGCTGGAGCATCGGGTTCTTCTCGCTGCCGCGCCAGTAGGCGGCCGCGTTGCGCATCAGCTTGAACGCCGGGATGAGGCGGGTGGAGGGCAGGTGGGGACCGCGGCAGAGGTCCTTCCAGCACAGCTCGCCGGTCTTGGCGTCCAGGTTGTCGTAGATCGTCAGCTCACCGGCGCCGACCTCGACGTCCGCGCCGTCGTCGCTCGACGCCGAGCCCTTGAGGCCGATCAGTTCGAGCTTGTACGGCTCGTTCGCCAGTTCCTCGCGGGCGGCCTCGTCGGTCACCGCGCGGCGGGAGAACTTCTGCCCCCGCTTCTGGATCTCCTGCATCTTCTTCTCGATGGCCTTGAGATCCTCGGGCGTGAACGGCTTCTCGACGTCGAAGTCGTAGTAGAAGCCGTCCTTGACCGGCGGGCCGATGCCCAGCTTGGCCTCCGGGAAGATCTCCTGGACGGCCT
This sequence comes from Streptomyces sp. NPDC111744, assembly GCF_055634995.1. NCBI lineage: Bacteria > Bacillati > Actinomycetota > Actinomycetes > Kitasatosporales > Streptomycetaceae > Streptomyces > Streptomyces sp. NPDC111744. The sequence goes on along the minus strand of NZ_JBVKCG010000006.1, from coordinate 328,380 downwards.
GCGCCATGACGTGCGCGGTGGAGTGGCGGAGGATGTTGAGACCGTCCTCGGAGGCGATCTCGACGCCCTCGACGGTTTCGCCGTCCTTCGGCTCGTACCCGAGGTCCTTGAGCTCGCCGCCCACGCGCGCGGCGATGACCGAGCGCTCACCGGCGAAGAGCTCGGCGGCCGTAGTGCCCGTCGTCACCACGCGCTCTTCCCGCTCGGAATCGCGTTGGATGATCACACGGACGTCTGACACCGGTCTCTCCTGCCTGAAGGTGGATGCGGCGCCATACCAGGAGCGCGCGCAATACCGGATCGTACCGACCCGGCCCCACCGACCGCTAAACGGTCACCCACAGTCCGCGCTCAGTCGCAGTCGTCGCCGCTGCACGCCTCCTCGAAGAAGTCCAGGTTCTCCTGCAGCGACTTCATCAGCCGGTCCCGCTCGGCCTCGTCCACCTGCACCGGTACGACCCCGGAGGCACCGGACAGCCGCCGGAACCCGCCCCGGCTCTCCAGCCGCCCGTGCACCCGCACCGGGAGCCCCACGAGGTGGGCCTGCCCGGCGATCCGGTAGTCCTCCTCGTCGAGGGTGACCCGGACGTACGGCACCTCGGCGCCGGCGATGACCCGCAGCCGTACCGCGCCCTCGCCGCGCTGCTCCGAGCGGCGCATCCGGACCACGGTGCCGGTGATCCGGACCGGGACGGACGGTTCGTCACGCAGGAAGCGGGCGCCGGCCTCGCGCAGCACGGGGAGGTCGCCGGGTGAGAACTCGACGGGCTCGGCGGTGGACGCGCAATCGTCGGGGACCCCGGCGCCCGGGGCCCACTCGACGGAGATCCGGGCGCCCTCGGTGCCGCGCACGAGCGTGACCAGGGCGTCGGTCAGTTCGCGGCTCACGCCCGCCTCGACGGCTCCGTCGAAGGCGTCCATGCCGCCGGTGGCCCGCTGGTAGTCGATGGCCTCGCGGGCGGCGTACAGGGCCTGGTGGAGGCGTACGGCGAGGGGCCGCCCGGTGCCGACGGGCACGAAGGCGGTCAGGCCGCGGCCGCCCTCCGCCGAGCCGACGAGGACGGACTCCAGCATGGCGGCGGCCGCACGCTTGTGCCGGGCGCCGTAGTAACCGGCACGCGCGCGGGTGGCGAGCGCGCCGGCCAGCAGGGTCTGCCGGACCGCGGTGCGCAACTGCTCCTCGACCGTCCAGGGCGCGGCGTCCACGGGCCCGCTCGGCACATCCCGCCACCAGCGGATCTCGTCGCTGGGCACCGCGAGCCCGACCAGCACCTCACGCGCGGCGGGCGTGCCGCTGCGCACAAGAGCCGTGAGCGCCTCCCCGAGCAGATCGTCACTGTCCGGGAAGGCGCGGCTCTCTGGTACGAGCAGGCTGGTGCCGGTGCTGCCCGGCCCGGGTGGGGTCCAGCGGCCGTAACGCCCCGGGGCTCCCCCGCGCCGCTGCCAGCCGTGCCGGCGCAGCAGGGCGCCGAGCACGGCGGGGTCGACCTCGGTGGGCTCGGGAGGACGGTGCCAGTGGGGGTCCACGGGATGCGGCCGGACTTCCCGGAACTGCTCCTCGTACGGACGGTGCCTCATGGTCGTCCTCCCGTCCCGACCCGCGTCATGATCTCGCAGAGCGCCCGGTCGTCGAAGATGCGCGAGGTCGGAATCCGCACGGTGGTCCGGTTCCGGCCGGTGATCGGGTGCCCTGCCAGGTTGACCCAGTAGCAGCAGTGGCGCAGATCGAGCCGGTCGTGGCTGGCGCGCAACCAGTCGTCCTGGGAGCGCGGAACCAGCATCACCACGAGGATCTTGTGCACCGACACCGGTGTGCGGGCGAGCTTGCGCAGGTGGTCGTTGTCCAGCGTGAAGGAGAAGAAACGTCCCGGCGGGTTGGGTGGGATCTGGTACGTGCACTTGAGCTGCACCTTTATGGTCACCTCGTCGTCGACGGTGTGCCCGGGCGAGCCATGGCTGACGTGCCAGTCGATGCCGTTGTCCGGGAATGGCTGCGAGAGCGAGCAGCCGGCCGCCGCGGCGACGGCGTGCAGATATCCCACCTGCAGTGTCTCCATGCAGGCGGTGGTGGCGAGTGTGCCGCGATGGGGGCCCGTGCGTTCGGGCAGCAGCCCGCCCCGCTCGGGCTGCGCTATCGCCATGACCAACAGCCTTCCCAGCCAAAGAGTTTCCCCGTGGCGGGCCGCTGAACTGCAAAGACCCGCACTCCTGTTGTGTCCTTCCGGCGTACGCCGCAAACGGCCCGGGTATCACCAAACGGGCAGAAGACGGAACGTCAGCTGCCGTGGGTGAACGAGGAGTTGTATTGGCATGACGTGCTGGTACGAGGGGCCCTTGGCGGCCTTCGACACGGAGACCACGGGCGTGGACGTGGAGACCGACCGCATCGTGTCCGCCGCGGTCGTCGTCCAGGACGCCGCGGGCACCCGGCCCCGGGTGACCCGCTGGCTGGTGAACCCGGGCGTGCCGGTGCCGGAAGCGGCGACGGCGGTGCACGGGCTGACGGACGAACACCTGCAGCGCAACGGCCGTTGGCCGGCGCCGGTGATGTACGAGATAGCCGAGGAACTGACCGAGCACGCGGCGATGCACCGCCCACTGGTGGTGATGAACGCGCCGTTCGATCTGACGCTTCTGGACCGCGAGTTGCGGCGGCACCGGGCGTCTTCACTGGACCGCTGGTTCGAGGCGAGCCCCCTGCTCGTCCTCGATCCGCGGGTCCTGGACAAGCATCTGGACCGCTACCGCAAGGGCCGCCGCACCCTGACCGACCTCTGCGCGCACTACGAGGTCACCCTGGAGGGGGCGCACGACGCGGCCGCCGACGCACTGGCCTCGCTCGATCTCGTGCGAGCGCTGGGCCGCCGTTTCGCGGCCCGGCTGGAGCGCCTGAGCCCCGCCGAGCTGCACACGTTGCAGACGACGTGGCACGCGGCGCAGGCGCGCGGCCTTCAGGCCTGGTTCGCGCGCAGCGGCACACCGGAGACGGTGAACACGTACTGGCCGCTACGGCCGGAACTGCCGACGGCGGCGTGAGTGACGGGGCACCGGCACCCCGGCGCCCCGTCACACGAAAAAGGCCGGCCCGCTGGTGCGGACCGGTCTTCCCGGTGGTGGGCGATACTGGGTTCGAACCAGTGACCTCTTCGGTGTGAACGAAGCGCTCTCCCACTGAGCTAATCGCCCGGGAACGCAGTGAACGATACAGGGACCGGCGGGTTTCGTTCAAACTGCTTGCAGGTGCCTGAGCAGTCCCCGCCGCCCCGCCCGCATCATCAGCCGGTGGTTGACGCGGAAGAACGGCCGCCCGGGGACCGCCAGTCGGCGCAGCAGCGGCTTGTTGACGTCGACGACCTGGTCGTAGCGGGCGAGGGTGCCGGTGCCGTCGGCGGTGATCGTCCAACGGGACCAGCCCTCGATGTCGCCGGTCATCACGATCTCCAGCACCCCGGCGGCCGGGTCGCGCCGCGTCTCGCGTGCGGTGAATGTCATGTCGTACGGCAGGACCGAGCGGATGGTGATGACGCCGGTGGTGTCGTTCAGCCGGCTGACCGTACGCACCTGCGGCCACCAGCGCGGGTAGTCCTCGACCCGCTCCAGGGCCTGGTAGACGGCGGTGGACTCGGCGGCCAGCGGCCACAGGCTGCGGAAGCGGTAGTGGGTCCAGTCCATGAGCGGAGTCTGCCCCACCGGGTCGACCTGAGTACGCGTACTCATGCCGTACCGAGTGACCTGGACCACACTCATGGGTGCGAGCGCCGCCGCCCGTGCGACGGCGCTCCCCCGCCTTCTTATGAGGGCATCCTGTCGCCCAGCAGGGCGAGGTTCTCGATGGCCGCGAGCCCGTACAGCGCGGTGTCGTTCGAGGACACCCAGCTCGCCTCACTCCCCGCGACGAGCGTGACCGGCCCGGAGAGCGGCTCGGTCTTCCACGGCGAGGACTCCGTATAGCCGTCCGAGCTGTAGAACTTCGTCCACGCGCGCTTGGCGAGCGTCTCGTCGCCGGTCTGTACGGCGGCGTAGGCGTCGAGCCGCGAGTGGCCCTGGAAGAGCAGCAGGGTGCCGAAGTTTGAGCCGTAGCGTGCCGCCTGTTCGGCCTTGGTGGCGTTGAAGTAGCGGCAGTAGTCGAAGTACACCTCGTTGAACTTCGGCATGTCGATCAGGTGGATGAGTTCGGCGCAGAGTTCGTTGAGGCCGAAGACCGCCGAGAGATGCGAGACCGAGACGACCGGAGCGGTCGCCGTGGCGAACCTGCCGGTGTCGAGGTCGTACAGGCCGCTGCCCTGGACGAAGCCGTTGGGCTGGGCGGCGATGCCCTCCATGGTCGACAGCACACGTGCCTTGGCCTTCTCCCACTTGGGGCCCTTGCGTTCCCACTCGGTCAGCCAGGCCGACACCAGGCCGCTCCAGTCGGTGCCGAAGCCGATGGAGAGGGCATGCCGGTCCGGGGTGTAGGGGTCGGTGCGGACCTTGCGGAGTGGGTCGAGGACGAGGAAGGTCTCGTCGGAGTCGACGTTGGCGGCCATGAGGTCGCCGACGCGTTCGTCGGCGGTGAGGAAGTAGTAGAAGCGCCGGTAGGTGGTGTTGGAGATGCGCTGCTGCTTGGCGCTGTCCGCGAAGTGCTGGACGCCGTGCCGGGTGCCGAGGCCGGCCCACTGTCCGATGTGGTAGACGTCGACCTCGCCGGTGTGCCGGGTGAGCGCCTCCGCGAACCGGAAGATGTCCGAACGCCCGCTTCTGAGGTACGCGTACCAGAGCCAGAGGTCGGGTGAGAGTTCGGAGTTGTCCCAGGCGTACCCGCCGACGTCGTACCGCCACTGGTGGCGCACGGTGTCGTAGGTGTGCATGAAGTCGCCGTAGTCCCAGAAGCCGTACCAACGGCGTTGCTCCACCTGGTCCTTGTAGTAGGTGAAGAGGAAGTCGAGGTGGTCCTCGATCCTGGCCTTGGCGGCGGTGGAGCGGTCGGGCTCGGAGTAGAGGCCGGGGCCGAAGACCTTGGCCTTGATGAGCTGCTTGGGCGGGGCGGTGAGCTGGGGCAGCGTCCGTACGGCCTCGACCTGCGCGGCGAGGGCCTCCGGCGCGGGCGTCGACTCGTTGGCCCAGAAGAGGAGTTCGGAGGTGCGGGCGATGCCGTAGGGCGTGCCGAATTCGGGCTCGTAGTCCTCGTAGGTGATGTTGAGGCCTTCGAGTTGTTCGGCGTAGGTGTCCTGGCCCATGCCGTCGTGGTAGAAGCGCAGGTCCATCGGCTGGGCATCGGGCGACCAGAGCCAGAGGGTGACCTCGGCCTCGTCGGTGTGGGCGTCGCGGATGTCGAGTTGGGCCGGGAACTTCTCCCAGAAGTCCCGCAGCCCGAAGGAGAATCCGCCGCTCGCACCACCGACGTAACCGAAACCGGAGGCCCGCTTGCCGCCGCCGGCCGCGATCCAGCCGTACCCCTTCTTGGTGCGCTTGCGCAGGGTGAAGCCGTCGGCGGAGAGCTGGGAGAGGGTGTAGTCGCCCCAGTGCGGGATGTACTGCAACCGTGTCGTCACCCGCTGGTCCCAGGTGGACGGGTCGGGCAGCTTCTCCCCCGCGTACTGGGCCGCCTGCACGGCCGCGCCCGGGTCGCGCCGCAGCCCGGTGATGCCCTGGACGGCCTCCCGCAGCAGGCCCGTTCCCTCGCCGCCGAGGCGGATGTGCCGGTCGTAGGCCTCATCGCGCATCGGCACGCCGAAGCGGACACCGAGCCCGCGGATGAAGTCACCGCTCGCCTTGCCCGGCTGCTGGGTGCCGTCGTAGGTGATCGTGTGGACCATCCGGAAGGAGTCGGCGCCCGCGTAGAAATAGAGACGGAGGGAGAACGGCAGCCAACTCCGGCTTCCCTTGCGGTGTTTGCCGTCGATGCGGACCACGGCCCGGACCGGGCCCTCCTGCTCGACGGTCACCGCGTCGATGGCGCCGTCGAAGCGCTCGGTCCTGACCGTGCCCTGGTCCTCGTCCTCGATCTCGGGCTGGCGGATGAGGACGAGCCGCCCGTTCCTGGCGATCTCCGTCGCACCACGGGTGACCGACTTGATGAGCGTCGAGCCGTTCTTGCCGATCCTCACGCCGATCACGCCGGTGGACACGTCGATCGTGCCGCCGCTCTTGTCGACGGTGACCTTCTGGGAGGGGGCGGCCGGGGTGCCCGCGGCGAGCGTGAGCTTGCCGTTGCCGGAACTCACCGCGTGGGCCGTCCACTTGAGGGAGCCGTCCGGCCAGTAGGCGATCGGCCAGGACTGGACGGGCACGTCCTGGCCGTCCTCGTCCGTCAGCGCGAAGGCCTGGTCCTCCTGGAACGTGCCCTTCGGCCAGGGCACTCCGACGGTCGAGCCGGGCGCGGCGCCGAGACCGCCGTCCTCCAGCCAGTCGAGGCTCACCGGGTCCGCGTCGGCGGCTGCGGCTCTGGGCGCGGCCTGCGCCTCCTTCGCGCCCAGCGCCCAGCTGAACTGGGCGGCGGCACCGGCGACGGCGGCCGCCTTGAGAAGGGACCTGCGGGGGATGGGAGACATGGTCCGCCTTTCCTTTCCGTCCACATGCGGTTAGTCAGGGGCATGACAGTGAGAGGTGCGGCGCCGGGAGACGCCATCCCTGGGTATGAGGCTGGTCAGCGGCGGCGCCGGTGGCGCTCCTCCACGGCGACGGACGCCGCCGCGACGGCACCCAGCACCGGCACCGCCAGCGGCGCGATGAGCAGCGCGGAACAGACCACCAGGACCGCTCCCCCGACGAGCAGGAAGGATCCGCCGGGGTCGAGGACGGTACGGCGGCCGGCCGCCGCGAGCAGGGTGCGCCAGCGGTCGCCCGGCGCCCAGACGGCCGCCGCGCGCAGGCCTGCGACGGCGAGACCCATCACCGCGAACAGGCCGACGGCCCCGACGAGCGGCCCGCCCGGCAGCCCGGCCCGCACGGCCTGGACGTCCACCCAGGCGACGGCGACCGCACCCCATCCGGCGAGCCCGACCAGCCGGCCGCCGCGCAGGGCGCTACGGAAGTCCTCGACGAAATCCCGCCAGCCGCCGCCGACCTGGCCGGTGCGGCGGCGCAGATGGCGGGCGCCGGCGGCGAAGGCGGCCGGGTAGGTGACGACTCCCAGGGACGCGACGGCGATCCACACGCCGGTGAGCAGGCACTCGGCGAAGACGCCGAAACGATCCGAGAAGGCGGTGGACTCAGCCCGTACGTCGTCGGCCACGGCCTCAGCCCTTCAGTCCGGAGGTCGCCATTCCGTCGATCAGATAGCGCTGGAAGGCGAGGAAGAACAGCAGCACGGGCAGCAGCGCGACCAGGGACATGGCGATCATCCCGCCGTAGTTGGCCGCCACGCCGTCGGAGTCGCGGAACATCATCAGGCCCAGGGAGACCGTGTACTTGCCGGGCTCGTTGAGGTAGATCAGTGGGCCCATGAAGTCGTTCCAGGCGTTGATGAAGGTGAAGATCGCGCTGGTGATGAGAGCGGGCCGGCACAGCGGCAGCACGATCGACCAGTAGATACGGAAGTGCCCGCAGCCGTCGAGCCGGGCCGCCTCGTCCAGTTCCCGGGGCAGGTTCCGCATGAACTGCACCATCAGGAAGACGAAGAAGGCCTCGGTGGCGAGGTACTTCCCGATCAGCAGGGGCGTGTAGGTGTTGATCCAGCCCAGCTTCTGGAACATCACGTACTGCGGGATCAGCAGCACGTGGTACGGCAGCAGCAGGGTGCCGATCATCAGGGAGAAGAGCAGGTTGCGGCCGGCGAAGCGGATCCGGGCGAAGGCGTAGGCGGTGAGCGAGCAGGAGATGAGCACGCCTACGACGGCGCCGAGCGCGTAGAAGAGGGAGTTCTGGAAGAAGGTCCAGATCGAGATGTCCGCGATGCCGTCGGCGAGGCCCTTGAAGTTGGACAGGATCGGGTGGGACGGGACCAGCTGGAGGCTGTTGACGATGTCCTTGCTGGGCTTGAACGACGCTCCGACGACCCAGACGACCGGATAGAGGATGACCGCGAGGATCAGCAGGGCGCCGAGGTGCCAGGCGAGCGAGCCGGTGCGCTTGTGGGAGAGACCGCTGCGCTTCTGCAACAGACCGGGGGAACTCATCGGGAGACCTCCTCGTAGTGCACCCACTTCTTCTGGGACCAGAAGAGGACGGCCGTCACCAGGGCGACGGCGAGCAGCAGCATCCAGGCCATCGCGGCGGCGAAGCCCATCTGGGCGTTCTTGAAGCCCTGCTCGTAGAGGTAGCAGGTGTAGACGAGCGTGGCGTCGGCCGGTCCGCAGGTGCCGTTGGAGACGACATAGGCCGAGCCGAAGATCTGGAAGGAGTGGATGGTCTCCAGGAGCACGTTGAAGAACAGCACCGGAGAGATCATCGGCAGGGTGATGTTCCAGAACTTCCGGAACGGGCCTGCGCCGTCCATCTCGGCCGCCTCGTACAGCTCCTTCGGCACCTGCTTCAGGCCCGCCAGGAAGATGACCATGGGCGCGCCGAACTGCCACACGGTCAGCGCGACCAGGCAGTACAGAACCCAGTCGGCGTTGCCGACCCAGCCGCCGACATGCCAGCCGAAGAAGGTCTGGCCACGGTCCACGATCGCGCCGTCGGAGAACAGGGACCGCCAGACGAAGCCCACCGAGACACTCGCGCCGATCAGTGAGGGGGCGTAGAAGGCGGCCCGGTAGAAGGCCTGGCCGCGCCGGCTCCGGGCGAGGAGCAGGGCCACCCCGAGGGCGAGCAGCAGCTTCAGCGGGGTGCCGATGACCACGTACTTCGCGGTCACCTCCACCGACTTCTGCCAGCGGGGGTCGTCGAACATCTTGGTGAAGTTGTCGAACCCGACCCACTTCGGGGTGTTGAAGAGGTTGTAGTCGGTGAACGCGAAGTACAGCGAGGCCACCATCGGGCCCGCGGTCAGCAGCAGGAAACCCGCGATCCACGGTGACATGAAGAGGTAGCCGGCGAGGTTCTCACGCCGGCGGCCCGGCCGCCGCCCGGTGGTGGTGGAGGCGGCCGAACGCGTCCCGCGCGCCGCGGGGAGGGAATCCTTGACGAGCGTCACGGCACGTCCCATCAGGCCTGGAAGGCGGCCTCGGACTCGGTGAAGAACTGCTTCACCGCGTCCGCGACCTTGGTCTTGCCCTGTCCGAGGTCGCCGCCGATACGCAGGAAGGCGGCCTCGATGGTGTCGGCACCGGAGGGGTGCGGGGTGATCGTGCCGAGGACGCCCGCCTTGGCGGTGTCGTCCTCGTACTGCGCGATCTCCTTGTTCACCGTGTCGGTCGGCTTGAACGCCGCGTACTGCTCGGTGCTCGCGAGGATGCCCCGGTCGTAGCCCATGATCCTGCCGACCTCCGGGTCGTGGACCATGAAGTCGATGAACTGCGCGACCTCCTTCGGGTGAGCGGTACGGGCGGAGGCGCTCAGCATCAGGGAGGCCAGGTACTGCCCGGTGTGCTTGCCGTCCATGGTCGGGATCGGGGCGAGGCCGTAGGTGCTGTTGCCCTCCGACGAGTAACGGACGGTGAAGTTGTCCCAGGTGAACTCCGAGGCGCCGTGCCCGGCCGACAGGGAGGACTTGGGGACGTCCTGGGCCACGACCTTCGGGTCGGTGACGATGCCGGCCTTGACGCGGTTGTAGCCGTCGGCCCACCACTCCGTCAGATCTGCCTGGTCGAAGCCGAGTCCGTCCTCGGTGTAGAACGCCTTGCCGTTCTGCCGGAGGTAGAGGTCGTAGAGGTACATGATGGCGAAGTAGCCGGTGTCCCCCGCGACCTTCGTCCTGTCGTGGATGGTCTTCAGGGCCTTGAAGTAGTCGTCCCAGGTCCAGCCCGTGTGCGGTTCGACGCCGGCCTTCTCGAAGACCTTCTTGTCGATGACGAGCGCCATGGTGTTGGAGCCGACGGGGATTCCGAGCTGCTTGCCGTCGACCTCGCCGACCTTCGTCACATCGGCCCGGAAGTGATTCAGGCTCAGATTGCCTGCCTGAACCTGGGACTTGAGGTCGAGGAGAATTCCTCGCTTGTCGTACTTCCGAAGAAAGGTGACGGCATTCTGGAAAACGTCCGGGGGATTTCCCCCCGCGGCCTGTGTCTGGAACTTCTCCCAGAACGATTGATATGTCTGGAAGTCCGTCTTGACCTTGATCTTCGGGTACTTCTTCTCGAAGAGCTTGATGGTCTGGTTGATCTTCGTGGCGCGTTCCTCGGCACCCCACCACGAGTAACGGATCGTCACCGTCCCGTTCCCGGAACCGCTTCCGCCACCGCACCCGGTCGTCGCGGCGAGCCCGAGCGCGACCGCCGAGGCCCCGGCCGCCTTCAGAACGGTCCGCCTCTCCACATTCCTGCTCGTTCCCACAGTCGGGCCCCTCCCCGCAGCGTCGCCGACGCCTGCATGAATCGTTTCAAGTAAGCGCTTGCTGGCACAAGTTACGGAGGGGCCGGTGAGGCGTCAATGATTCGGACAGGAATTTCTTGTGGCCGGGGGCGGCGGAGCGGCGCGGTGGGGTGCGGGCACGGTGGCTGTCGGGTGGGTGACGTCGCAGGTGAGGGACGTGCGGTCGGGCGGCCGAACGTGAAGTGGCTTGCGGGGGCGGCAGTTGCGGGTTGGCTTCGACGAGCGGTTCGGAGTGGCGGCGAGGCCGGACCGAAGAGCATGTCGAGATCGACGAGGAGGGCTGCGCGGAGGGGCGGGGCGGCCCGCAGATCCCCTTCCACGCGGCGGCCCCGTCGGTCCGACATCGAGAGGTGGGACACGGTCACGCACTGGCGATTTCAGCGGCGCCGAGCCGGACGGCGGGGAGATACCTCCGACCACTCCGACCCGGCGGGCCCCGTCCAGCGGCCTTGCCCTGAAGATCGCCGTCCGCCTGTGCCGGTACCTACCTGAGCCATCAGCCGACCAGCGGCCGAGCGTGTACGACCGTGATCGCCCTCGCCGCCGCGGACGCTCAAGAAACTGTCCGCACCGTGCGGAGCGTGACGGAGCGCGACGGAGGCGATGCCACGTACCTCGACCTGCGTCGACTGCCGCCGTTGCCTTCGCCGCACCTGCCCGCCGTACGGCGGGCAGGTGCGGCGAAGGGCGGCAGGGTGGGGCAAGGCTCGTCGTACCGCTCCGCAGGAGCAACGACCGGCGGCAGTCCGCCCGCGCAGTGGACGCAAGCAGGGCAAGCGCGCAGGCGACGCGCTCGGCGGCGTCCCGCCGGAGTCGCACCGGCCCCACCCGACCGCGACACCGGCCCGCAGCAGCCCTGCCGAACGAGGTAGCTGTTCCCGCCGGAGCCCCGCCCCTCCCCGCTCCTGAAACAACTGCGGCCCACCTGCTCTCTCGCAGGTGGGCCGCAGTTCCGGGTGGGCGATACTGGGTTCGAACCAGTGACCTCTTCGGTGTGAACGAAGCGCTCTCCCACTGAGCTAATCGCCCGGACGCAGGAAGAACATTACCCCATGTCAGGGGGTGCCCCCGACCAGTCGCCGGGGCCCGCGGCCGTCGGCCGGGTCACTCCTCGATCTTCCAGGGCATCACGACGCCGAACTTGGAGAGGTATACCCCGGCCAGGCCGGCCACGATCACCAGGCCGACCGTCGTCAGCGTGATGTTCCGGCGGCGTACCTTGGGGTCGAGGGCCTTCTGGGCCGCCTCCGTGACCTTGCGTTTCGTCCAGCGGAGCACCAGCTGGGCCCAGACGAACTCGGTCGCCCAGATCGCCATGCCGCCGAAGATGATCACCCAGCCCGGCCCCGGCAACGGCAGCAGGACGATGCCCACGACGACCACCGCGAGGCCGACCGCGAAGACCCCGACCTGCCAGCTGAGGTGCAGCATCCGACGTGCCTTGATGAACTCGGGCGCCCGCGATCCAAGTCCCCGCTCGTCGCGCGCCCCGTCCTCCTTCGTTCCGACCACCTCGCTCCCGTCCGAGGCCACGGCGACCTCGCCCGGTTCGTTACTCCCCGTATTCATACGACCAAACCCTACCTGAGCGATTCCTGTCACCGGAATGGTCGTAGCTCTCGTACGGGTTCTCGGCCGGAAGAGTTACGTAAACACACGCAAAACACTCAGAGGGGTTTACAACGGCACCGTAGGTGGCATGTCGATTTCGCCGACGTGCGAATCCCCGAGCGCACACTGAGCGAAAGGCCCTGGCGCTTATGAACACCACGGTCAGCTGCGAGCTGCACCTGCGCCTCGTTGTGTCGAGCGAGTCCTCCCTGCCTGTCCCCGCAGGCCTGCGGTACGACACGGCCGACCCCTACGCCGTGCACGCCACCTTCCACACCGGAGCCGAGGAGACCGTCGAGTGGGTGTTCGCCCGCGACCTCCTCGCCGAGGGGCTGCACCGGCCCACCGGCACCGGCGACGTCCGCGTCTGGCCGTCCCGCAGTCACGGTCAGGGCGTCGTGTGCATCGCCCTGAGCTCTCCGGAGGGGGAAGCCCTGCTCGAAGCCCCGGCGCGGGCCCTGGAATCCTTCCTGAAGCGAACTGACGCCGCCGTGCCGCCCGGCACGGAACACCGGCACTTCGATCTCGATCAGGAGCTCTCGCACATTTTGGCGGAGAGCTAGGGCGACGCCCCTCAAGCCGCCCGGCGCCGTCCACTCGGGGAGACGGCTCGGGCCTAGACAACCGCATACGGCAGCACCGGCGCCGCCACCGTGATCGGTCACGGGGCGGCGCCGGTGTGTCCTTGTGCCCTGGGAACCGCCACCGGGCGGTGAGCGTTCTACAGGGCAGCGACGAGTGGGGCAGAGCACGGTGCGGTGGAGCCGTGTGTCGCTACGATCGGCCACCATCGGCGGGCGCCCGCCCGACCCTCAGGCCAGGGAGCGAAACGTGCTGATCACCCACGACACCCGGTGTTCCCTCGACGCCGTGGTGGATCTGGTGAACACGGCGCCGGAGGACGACACGGCGCCGGACGGACTGCCCGATGTCGCGGCGCTCCAGGTTTTCGTGCGAAACCACGACATCAGCGATGTGGGCGTGCTCTCTGAGTTCGACCTGTCGGCGGTGCGCAAGGTCCGCGGACGGTTCGCGGGGATCTTCGCCGCCCCTGACGCCCGGGCCGCCGCAGGGATGATCAACGAACTGGTCGCGGCCGCGGGCACCACGCCCCGGCTCACGGACCACGACGGCTACAACTGGCATGTGCACTACTTCGCGCCCGGCGCCTCGGTGGCCGACCACCTCGCCGCCGACTGCGGGATGGCGCTCGCGTTCTTCGTCGTCGCCGGAGAGCAGGAGCGGCTGCGGCGCTGCGAGGCCCCGGACTGCCGACGGGCCTTCGTGGACCTCTCCCGCAATCGTTCGCGCCGCTACTGCGACAGCCGGACCTGCGGAAACCGGCTGCATGTCGCCGCCTACCGGGCACGCCGCAAGGAAGCGGCGGGCTGATCGCCGGCTCTGCACCCGAAGGGCGAAGGGCTACCGACGGCCGCCGGACGTCACAGAGCCGGCGACCCGGTCCGTCGTCGGGGTGGGTCGATGCCGACGCCTGTCCCGGCGGGTGGCGCCGGGACGGGCGGGTACGGCTCACAGCCACAGCAGGTCGTGCAGCGCAGCCATGAGGAGCAGACACCCGATCACCGCAAGGAAGATCATCAGCGGTGGCTGGGAAAGGGCGAAGAGGCACCCGCGCGGCTCGTCCTTCGGCGGCACGGCCTCGCTCTGTTTCGTGTCCAGCATCTCGCGGCGATGATGACCCAGCGGGCACCCGCCGCGCGATCAACACGCCCGGAATGGGCGGTAGTTCGCCGAATTCCGTAATGTCGGGTCCGCTTCCGGTCGCCCCGTGAACGCTTCCGCGCGCGCCGTAGACGCACTGTGTCGTTTCAATGCCTCATGTGACTGTCATACGGATGCGGTGCATCCGCCCGCGACCGGCCTGAACAGCGTCGTCCCCACGCGACGGGCGCCGTCTCCCGCATGGGAGGCCCCGCCGCCGCGGGAGGGTCATATTCCGTGCTTCTTGAGGATGGCCTCGATGTCGCTGAAGTCCTCACCCGCGTCGGAGCCGCGGGGCGCAGCCGCGGGCCTGGCCGCCGGGCGGGTGGCCGGTCCCAGCGACGGTGCCGAGGCGGCGGGGGCGACGGCGTCCCGCTGCGCGCCCCGGGCGGCCGCCTTGCGCTCGGCCCGGGTGCCACCGCGTCGGCGCTCCACGGCCCGCGTGGTGGCGAACAGGGCCCAGGCCGCGCCGAGCACACCGAAGCCCGCCCAGGCGGTGGGACTGAACGCCGTGTCGGCGATCCAGCCGACCACTCCTGTCATGACCAGGCCGACGGGCACGAGCGAGTAGGCGGCGATACGGGCCGCCGACAGGTACCGCTTGCGGTAGGCGCTGACCACGGCGATGCCCAGGCCGGCCGCGGACACGGCGGAACACACTGTCTCGGCGATCATCCGGTCCTCCTGGCGGGCTCGGGCGGGCGGAGCGAGGGACGCGCGCTGCGTCGCGCCCCTTCCATCGTGCACCGCCCGGCCCGCGCGATCCATGCCCAGGCCCGACAATCAGGGGCATCTCGGGGTCCTCTCCGGGTCGTCTCCACCCCAGGTACGGGCTGTGATCACAGCCGGCCACCGCCCGCCGCCCCCTGTCACGATTGGGCCGCGGGAGCCCGGCCTGGAAGACTGGTCGCCATGAACGACTCCCCCGCGCGCACCGACGCCCCGGTACTCGACGTCTGGTGTGAACTCCAGTGTCCCGACTGCCGCAGCGCCCTGGACGACCTCCGCGCCCTGCGTGCCCGGTACGGCGACCGGCTGGAGCTGCGGCTGCGGCACTTCCCGCTGGAGAAGCACAAGCACGCCTTCGCCGCCGCGCAGGCTGCCGAGGAGGCTCTGGAGCAGGGCAAGGGCTGGGAGTACGTCGAGGCGGTCCTCGGCCGGATCGAGGAGCTGGACCGCAAGGGCGAGCCCTTCCTGGTCGAGGTTGCCCGTGAACTGGGCCTGGACGCCGAGGAGTTCGATACCGCGCTGGTCGACGGCCGGCACATCCTGATCGTCGACGCCGACCAGGCCGAGGGACAGGCCATCGGCGTGACCGGCACCCCGACCTACGTCATCGGTGGTGAACGCCTCGACGGCGGCAAGAGCCAGGAGGGCCTGCGCGAGCGGGTGGCGGAGATCGCGGACCGGTTGCTGGCCGGGCAGGGGTGACCGGGTCTCGGATCAGGTCCTTGTGGAGCCGGGCCTCAGATCAGGTCCTTGTAGAGGGAGTACGACGTGGTGACGTACCCCAGTGACGCGTAGAGCCGCTCGGCCGGTGTGTTGCCGACGAACACGTTGAGGCCCAGGGCCTGCTTTCCGGCGGCGATCGACTGGGCTTCGGCGAGCAGCATGAGGGTGCGGCCGTGACCCCGGCCCCGGAGGCCCTCGTCGACCATGACGTCGTAGACGAAGGGCGGCTCGCGGGCGAGTACGAGCCAGAGGGTGCCGACCCTGGCCCCCTCGTGCTCCAGGACGCTGATCCGCGTGTCCGGGGTCGACAGGCCCTGCGGCAGCCCGACGGCGTAGTCGCGCTCGGACTTGGCCAGGGCCTCCGCCGCCGGGACGCCCCGGTCGATCCAGTCCTGAGCGTAGTCCACCGTGCCCGCCGCCAGCCACGGGCCGTACTCGGCGTCCGTCATGGCTCTCGCCCGGCTGCCCGCCGGCAGTTCGGGCGGGGTCGCGCCGAGCGGTTTCACCATACGGCGGTTGCGGTGCACATACCCGAGCGTCGTGGCCAGCCGGAGTGCCCCTTCCGCGTCGGCGGGCACCTCGATGCCGAGTCGCGCGCAGCCCCAGCCGCGGGCCACCTCCTCGGCCGCGAGGGCGGCCACCGTGCCCCGTCCGCGTCCCCGGTCCGCTTCCTCGACGTACAGATCGTGGAGCACGGCGACGGAGGGCCCCCAGGAGGGATGGGTGGAGAGGCGTACCGAGCCCACTGGCCGGCTGTTCACGCACACCTGGTAGCGGCGGGACAGCGCCTTGTCGGCGCCGCGCTGGAGCGGCTCGGTCGGCCGCAGAGTCGTGGTCATCAGAGGTGTTCTACCCGCTGCGGACGCCCACGTCAGCCCAATAAACGAGGCTCCTACGGATCCAGGTCCTCGCCCGACCGCTCGTCGAAGATCCGCATCGCCTTGGCGGTCACCGGGCCGGGGGCGCCGGGGAGTTCGCGGTCGTCGACCCGGTGCACGGCCTGGACGTCGCGCAGGGTGGAGGTGAGGAAGATCTCGTCGGCCCGCTCCAGGACGTCGAGGGGCAGGTCGGTCTCCCTGGCGCCGGTCCATTCGACGGTCAGGGCGCGGGTGATGCCGGCCAGACAGCCGGAGGTGACCGGCGGGGTGTGGATCTCGCCGTCGAGGACGACGAAGACATTGGAGCCGGTGCCCTCACAGAGCTGCCCGACGGTGTTGGCGAACAGGGCCTCGGAGGCGCCGTGTTGGTGGGCGCGGGCCAGTGCCACGACGTTCTCGGCGTACGAGGTGGTCTTCAGGCCGGTGAGCGCACCGCGCTCGTTGCGCGTCCAGGGGACCGTGATGACGGCGGTGGAGTCGGCGCGGCGGTCGGTCTCCCCTACGGCGACCACGAGGGTGGGTCCCCGGTCACCGCGGTCGGAGCCGAGCGGGCCGTGGCCGCCGGTGTAGGTGATGCGCAGCCGGCCCAGCGGCATCGGGTTGGCCGCCAGCACCGCCTCGCACGCCCGGCGCACCTCGTCGTGGTCGGGATCGGGCAGACCGAGGCCTCGGGCCGAGCGGGTCAGCCGGTCGAGGTGCCGGGTGAGTGCGAAGGGCCTGCCGTCGGTCGCCTTCACCGTCTCGAAGATGCCGTCCCCCACGGTCAGCCCGTGGTCGAACACGGAGACACGCGCGGACTCGACGTCCTGCAGTGCGCCGTCCAGCCAGATCTTCACCCGAGATCCCCTTCGTTCATGTCGTACGTACCCGACGCTACCGCGAGCAGCCGGGCGGCCTTCAGCTCGGTCTCCCGCCATTCACCCTCCGGGTCGGACCCCCAGGTGATCCCGGCCCCGGTGCCGAACCGCAGTGCGCCCGCATCCCGGTCGATCCAGAAGGTACGGATACCTACGGCCAGCTCTCCGACGCCCCGGTCCGCGTCCACCCAGCCGATGCCGCCGCAGTACGGGCCGCGCGGCGCGGTCTCCAGGTCCTCGATGATCCGCAGGGCGCTCGACTTCGGCGCGCCGGTGACCGAGCCGGGCGGGAAGGCGGCCGCGAACAGCTCCGCCCAGCCGGCGCCCACGCGCAGCTCACCCCGGACCGTCGACACCAGGTGGACGAGCCCGGGATGTTTCTCGACGGCACACAGGTCGGGGACGGTCACCGTGCCGGTGGCGCAGACCCGCCCGATGTCGTTGCGGACCAGGTCCACGATCATCACGTTCTCGGCGTAGTCCTTCTCCAGGAGGTCCGCCTCGGTGCGGCCGGTGCCCTTGATCGGCCCGCTCTCGACGGTCCGCCCCGTCCGGCGCAGGAACAGCTCGGGCGAGGCGGTGGCTGTCTCCACGCCGTGCTGGGGCAGCCGAATCGTTCCGGCATACGGCGCCGGGTTGCCGCGGGCCAGCAGCGCGGTCAGGGCGTCCACGTCGGCGTCCGGGGCGACCGGCGCCGACAGCACGCGGCAGAGGTTGGCCTGGTACACCTCGCCGGCCGCGATCTGCGTACGGATCCGCTCCACAGCCGTCGTGTATGCCACGCGGTCGAGCGACGACGTCCAGTCACCGGTGGCGGGCCCCCGCCACCGCCCCGGCACCGGGGCGGGCACCGGTTCCTCCCGTACGTCGCCGAAGCGGGCACAGGTCAGCCTGCCCTCGAAGTCGGCGCAGACGGCCCAGAAACCGGTGGAGTCGAGGACCGCGGGATCGCTGGTGACATCGAGGAGACCGGTGGCGAGACGGGTGCCGAAGCGGGCGAGAGGAGCGTGAGGGAGCACGTCGTCGAGTCTATGGTGGGTGTCGTGGGGGTGACCCGGGCATGTCGTCGAGGCGGCTCTGACCACGTCGCCCGCGAGGTCCGGCGCAGCACGCTGCGTAAACGCGTTTTTGTGCTGGCCCGGGAATCCGCTAGAGTTCAACACGTCGCCGGGCCGCGAGAGCGGACCGAAACGACAGGCGGACGTAGCTCAGTTGGTAGAGCGCAACCTTGCCAAGGTTGAGGTCGCGAGTTCGAGCCTCGTCGTCCGCTCGAAGGAACTAGGGGTCTTCCCGATCCCCTACACTCCTGGTGGAGTGGCCGAGAGGCGAGGCAACGGCCTGCAAAGCCGTCTACACGGGTTCAAATCCCGTCTCCACCTCCAAGGACGATTAGCTCAGCGGGAGAGCGCTTCCCTGACACGGAAGAGGTCACTGGTTCAATCCCAGTATCGTCCACTGGATCTTCGTCGCCTTCGTCGCTCTAGTCGAAGGACCGAGGATCTGACCTCGCGCGATTAGCTCAGCGGGAGAGCGCTTCCCTGACACGGAAGAGGTCACTGGTTCAATCCCAGTATCGCGCACGCAATGCCCGTGATCTTCGGATCACGGTCCCGAGGACGATTAGCTCAGCGGGAGAGCGCTTCCCTGACACGGAAGAGGTCACTGGTTCAATCCCAGTATCGTCCACACAGCACAGAAGCCCCCGGCCGTCTCGTACGGTCGGGGGCTTCTGCGTGGACTCAGCTGGAGAAGAGCATGTGGGCCCAGCTCTTGTGGCCGTGGTGCCCGCCATGGCCGTAGTGGCCGTGGCCGCCGCCGTGGTGACCGCCGTGCTGCGGGGCGCCCCAGGCCGGCGCGGGCGGCGCCGGGTACGCCTGCGGGGCCGGCGGAACCGGCCCGGCCCACTGGGCCTCCAGCTGCGTCAGCGCCTCAAGCTCGCCGTAGTCGAGGAAGATGCCCCGGCAGCCGCTGCACTGCTCGATCTGGACGCCATTGCGGTTGTAGGTGTGCATCGGCGCATGACACTTCGGACACTGCATGGTCGGCTCAACTCCTCGCCGGTCAAAACTGCTTCACGTTCTCCCAGGACAGACTCCGTCCGGCCCTGGCCGGTTGCACCTTACTTCGGAAAATCGGGGGTCAACCGGGCGGGGACCGAGGCCGTTCAGGAGCATCACGGGTCATTCCGGGGCCATACGGGCACAAGCGTCGATCAAGGACTGCTCGACCTCGTCCAGGGGACGGTCCGCCGCGAGCGCCTTCGCGAGATAGCGCGCGGCGGTCTGGACGGTGAGGGCGCGGGCCGGGACGTCCAGGGCGGCCCAGGGGTCGCCGTCCTCCGGTACGGCCGGGCCGCCGGCCGCACGGTAGGCGGACAGAAAACGGGTCCAGTCGTCGGGCGGGAGGAGGCCGCAGGCGTACCAGGAGGCGGGGCGGGCGAGGTCCCAGGCCGGGACGCCGACACCGAGGTCGTCGACGTCGATGAGCCGCCACGATCCGCCCGGCGCCGGGTGCCGGACCAACTGGCCGAGGTGCAGATCGCCATGGCAGAGGGTGCGGGTGCCGGGCATCGGGGCCTCGCCGCGGGCCCAGGCAGGCAGGGCGGACCAGGCGCGGAGAACGGGCGGGGCGGCCGGGTGCGTCGCCGAGGTGGCCAGCGCGGCGCGGAAGCGGGCCATCGCGTGGGCGGCCTTGGCGGGGCCGCGCATCGGTGGTGTGGCGGGGGCGGCCGGGGTGCGGTGGAGGCGGGCGAGGAGGGTGGCGGCGGCTTCCCAGGGGGCGGCGTCCGGGGCGTCGGGGTCCACCGGACGGCCGTACGGCCAGAGGGTGACCGGGCGGGTGCCGAGCACGGTCGACGGAATGGGCGTGAGCGGCGGGAGGAACACGTCGGGAAGGTGTGCGGCGGTGGCCAGGCGGAGGGCGAGGGCGGTGGGGTCGGTGCCGGGGGCGTGGGCCTTCGCGACGGTTCCCGCGTGGCGGAGGACCGTGGTGTCCGGGCGGTGGGCGAGGGTGGTGGTGGCGCCGCAGTGGCAGGGGGCCGCGTCGGGGTGGGCGGCGGCTCTGACCTTGGCGGTCAGCTGGGGTATCACGTCTGCGGTCACGGGTCCCCCGGGCTGGTACGACTTGCTGCGGTGAGCGTACGTGGGTGTGGCGGTGCGGCGTTCACAGTTGGGGCCGGCAACTTCCCCCCACCCCCGGCGCGCCGCGACGGCTGCGGTGTGCCCTGCCCGTTGCCGACCCGCACCACCGCCCCCCGGGGTGGGGGTTGGGGTACCGGGGTTTCGCTTGCCCGCGCCGGCGGGGTGCCGCTGCGCCCACCCGGGCCGCCTGGGGGCACCTCCCAGGCCCTTAAGGCACTGGG
Source organism: Streptomyces sp. NPDC111744 (assembly GCF_055634995.1). NCBI lineage: Bacteria > Bacillati > Actinomycetota > Actinomycetes > Kitasatosporales > Streptomycetaceae > Streptomyces > Streptomyces sp. NPDC111744. Next base: position 308,107 of record NZ_JBVKCG010000006.1, on the reverse strand, counting down.
GGAGGCACGACTGCCCGCAGCTATGTAAAAGCAATGCCGGCGCAGCTCCCCAGCTGCGCCGGCATTTTGCCGTCCGCCGCACCCCCGTCCCCACGGGGTTTCATGGGTGGATGTCCCCGCCCGGACCGCTCTTCCGGGCCTGGGGTCGCCGCTCAGCGCCCCAGCATCACTCCCACGGACGACGCCTGTGTGGCCACTGTCTCCCAGCCGTCGAAGACGAGGAGGAGCAGGGCCGCCAGGGGAAGGGCCATCAGCGTCGCCACCAGGGGGTGGCGGCGGCCCTGTCGGCGGGGGCGGGTGGTGTGTGTCCGCTGTGCCGTAAGAGCCATGGTCCCTCTCCTGACCGTTCAGTTGTCTTGGCAGCGGCGGGTGTCTGACCTCGGGGGACGAGTGCTGCACCCGCCGCTTGACCTCAAATCTAGGCGCGGGACACCTCGGGGACGTCATGCCCTCGTACCGAATCGCGGGCCTCCGAGAGGATGAGCCGTGACCTGCGCTCTACTCCCCTGGGTGGAGACAGGTCCTACACCTCGTCCTACGCCTCGGGGTCTTCCCGGAGGGGGTGCCCGGTCCTTCCCGGTTTTTCCGAGCTGTCCTCGCGGGGTACCGGCTGCTCCACGAGGGCCAGGACCCGGGTCGCCATGAAACGGGCCGTACGGACGACACTGCCGTTTCGCGTGACTTCGCTCACTTCCACCACCCCTCGTCGTACCGCCGTCTCCACCCGGCGGCCCGCCCGGCTGGCCACCACCTCGTACGTACGGGTCGTGTCGCCGGCGTCGACGACTATCTCCACTCGGTCACCCTTCACAGCCTCAATCCCCCTTCTGTGACGGCTGGTTGGAGCAGACAAGTAGTCAAAGGCGTTGATACCGGCGCCTTCCTGACCACTCCTCAAGTCTCGCACCCGGCACTGACAATCCGTCGGGCCGAGAGGGCGCGGCCTCTGCGCGCGGGCGGCCGTGGAAACGTAAGCTGTGCCACGTCAGACGGACCGGGCAGCGGGGATGAACATGGCGATGATGCGCCTGAGGCGCGAGGACCCGCGCGTCGTCGGCTCGTTCAGGCTTCACCGAAGGCTCGGCGCCGGCGGGATGGGCGTGGTCTATCTCGGCTCCGACAAGAAGGGGCAGCGGGTCGCGCTGAAGGTGATCCGGCCCGATCTGGCGGAGGACCAGGAGTTCCGGTCCCGTTTCGCCCGTGAGGTCTCGGCGGCCCGGCGGATCAGGGGCGGTTGCACGGCACGGCTGGTCGCCGCGGACCTGGAGGCCGAGCGGCCGTGGTTCGCCACCCAGTACGTGCCCGGTCCCTCGCTGCACGACAAGGTCGCCGACGACGGCCCGCTGGGCGCGGCGGACGCGGCGGCGGTCGGCGCGGCGCTGTCCGAGGGACTGGTCGCCGTGCACGAGGCCGGCGTCGTCCACCGGGATCTCAAGCCGTCCAACATCCTGCTGTCCCCGAAGGGACCGCGGATCATCGACTTCGGCATCGCCTGGGCGACCGGCGCCTCCACGCTCACCCACGTCGGTACGGCGGTGGGCTCCCCCGGGTTCCTCGCGCCCGAGCAGGTGCGCGGGGCGGCGGTCACCCCGGCCACGGACGTGTTCTCGCTCGGCGCGACCCTGGCGTACGCGTCCACCGGTGACTCGCCCTTCGGACACGGCAGTTCCGAGGTGATGCTCTACCGGGTCGTCCACGAGGAGCCGCAGCTGTACGGGGTGCCGGACGCGCTGGCGCCGCTGGTGCGGGCCTGTCTCGCGAAGGACCCGGAGGACCGGCCGAGCACGCTGCAGCTGTCGCTCCGGCTGAAGGAGATCGCCGCACGTGAGGCGCAGGGGCTGCCCGACGTACGGCCGCCGGCGCCGCGTGCCGCGGAGGCGGACCGGCCCACCGGGCGGCTCACCGAGACCTACCCGGAGCCGCAGCGCACCCAGCGGCGGCCGCAGTCCTCGGCGGGCACGCCGGTGCGGGGCAACGCGCCCTCGCGCGGCGGCAGCGGTCCACGGGCGAACGGCGGTATGCCGTCCCGGCCGGGCGGCACGCGTCCCACGCCTGCTCCGCGCGGCAACGGCACCCGGCCCGGGCACCCGAACGCCGGCGGGAACCGGCCCGCGTCGCGCGGTGGTACGGGGCGTCCGGCGCCGCGCCCCACGGGCACCGGACGGCGCCCGGCCAATCCCCGGCTGCTGCGCCAGCGGCTGTTCGTGTTCGTCGTGGTGACCCTGCTGGTGGCGCTGGGGATCGCACTGGCTCAGGGCTGTTCCGGTCCGGCGAACGGGATGGGCGTGCCGCGTGGCGTCGTACCAGCGCAGTGGGTGACTCTCAGGGAGTAGGGGTCCGGAGCGGACAGGGGCCTACGCCTCCGGGCGGCCGGTGGTCACCGCGTAGAAGGCGACCGCGGCCGCCGCGCCGACGTTGAGGGAGTCGACGCCGTGGGACATCGGGATGCGGACCCATTCGTCGGCGGCGACCAGCGCCTGGGTGGAGAGGCCGTCGCCCTCCGCGCCGAGCATCAGGGCGACCCTGTCCATCCGGTGCGGGGCGGCCTCGTCGAGACTGCGGGCCTTTTCGTCCGGAGTGAGGGCGAGCAGCGTGAACCCGGCCTCGCGGACCGAGTCGAGTCCTTTGGGCCAGGTGTCGAGACGGGCGTACGGCACGGAGAAGACCGCGCCCATCGAGACCTTCACGCTGCGGCGGTAGAGGGGGTCGGCGCAGTCGGGGGACAACAGCACCGCGTCCATGCCGAGGGCCGCCGCCGAGCGGAAGATCGCACCGATGTTGGTGTGGTCGTTGACCGACTCCATGACGACGACCCGGCGGGTGGTGCGCAGCAGCTCGGTCGCCGTCGGCAGCGGCTTGCGCTGCATGGAGGCGAGCGCGCCGCGGTGCACGTGGTACCCGGTGACCCTCTCGGCGAGCTCGGGGCTGACCGCGTAGACGGGGGCCGGGAGTTCGTCGATGACATCGCGCATGACGTCGACCCACTTGGCGGACAGCAGCATCGAACGCATCTCGTAGCCCGCGTCCTTCGCCCTGCGGATGACCTTCTCGCCCTCGGCGATGAACAGGCCCTCGGCCGGTTCGCGCTTGCGGCGCAACTCGACGTCGGTCAGGCCCGTGTAGTCGCGCAGGCGCGGGTCGTCGGGATCCTCAACGGTGATGAGATCGGCCACAGGGTGATACTGCCTTGTCCTGGGTGTGGTGCCAACGGGCTGGAACGGGTTGTGTTACCCGGGGTTACGCCGGTTCCGCTCCGGCGGACGGGTGCGGGCCGACGTTCACGACCTCGCCGATGACGATGACCGCCGGGGGCTTCACCTCCTCGGCGCGCACGACCTCCGCGACCGTGGCGAGGGTCGCGTCGACCCTGCGCTGGGCGGCGGTCGTGCCCTCCTGGACCAGGGCGACCGGGGTGTCCGGGGACTTGCCGTGGGCGACCAGGGCCTGGGCGATCTGCCCGATCTTGTCGACGCCCATCAGGATCACCAGGGTCCCGGTGAGCTTCGCGAGGGACGGCCAGTCGGCGAGCGACCGCTCGTCGTCCGGCGCGACATGGCCGCTGACCACGGTGAACTCATGCGCGACGCCCCGGTGCGTGACCGGGATACCGGCCGCGCTCGGCACGGAGATCGAGCTGGAGATGCCGGGCACGACCGTGCAGGGGATGCCGGCCTCGGCGAGCGCCTGGACCTCCTCCATGCCCCGGCCGAAGACATAGGGGTCCCCGCCCTTCAGCCGTACGACCGACTTGCCCTGCTTGGCGTGTTCGATCAGGGCGTTGTTGATGGCCTCCTGGGCCATGTAACGGCCGTACGGGATCTTCGCCGCGTCGATCACCTCGACGTGCGGGGGGAGTTCGGCGAGCAGGTCGCGGGGACCGAGGCGGTCGGCGATCACGACGTCGGCCTCGGCGAGGAGGCGGCGGCCGCGCACCGTGATCAGGTCGGGGTCGCCGGGGCCGCCGCCGACCAGGGCGACGCCCGCGGTGCGGGTGCGGTGGTGCGGGGCGACGAGGGTGCCGTCGCGCAGACCCTCGACGACCGCGTCCCGGATGGCGGCGGTGTGGCGGGGGTCGCGGCCCCGCGCGTCGGTGGTGAGCACGGCGACCGTGACGCCCTCGCTGTGGCCGGTGGCCGGGGTCCAGGCGGTGGCCTGATCGGCATCGTCGGAACGGACGCACCAGACGCGGTGGCGCTCGGCCTCGGCGGAGGCGGCGGTGTTGGCGTCGGCGTCACTGGTGGCGATGAGGGCGTACCAGGCCTCGGTGAGATCGCCGTCCTGGTACGGGCGTCGGAGCCAGGTGATCTCGCCCGCGTCCGCCATGGCCTCGACCGAGGGGGTCGCCTCGGGGGATACCAGGGTGATGTCGGCGCCTGCCGCGACAAGGGCGGGGAGACGGCGCTGAGCCACCTGCCCGGCGCCGAGGACGACCACCTTGCGGCCGGTGAGGCGGAGGCCTACGGGGTAGGCGGGGTGTTCGGCCATGAGGGTGCGGCTCCCTGGTGTGGCGGCGGTGTTCGGTGCCCTGACGTGGGCATTTTAAGCGGCACCGGGTTTTGACGGGTCAGGTGTCCGATGGCTGAGCGTTGCGGGGCGGGCGCACGGCTTTGGGTGGTTGTGCTCACCCGTTCCGTCCCGGCGGAACGGGTGAGCACAACCACCTGGTCGGCCAAGAGGAGACCCGGAACTGCCCTGCCTATTTCTCGGTCACGCCCGCCGAGTCGAACGTGGCCACCTCATGCATCGCCCTCGCCGTGCTCTGCACCAGCGGAAGCGCAAGCAACGCGCCCGTACCCTCGCCCAGGCGCAGGTCCAGGTCGACCAGGGGGCGCAGGCCCAGTTTGTTGAGGGCGGCGACATGGCCGGGCTCCGCGCTGCGGTGGCCCGCGATGCAGGCGGCCAGGACCTCGGGGGCGATCGCGCGGGCCACGAGCGCTGCCGCGCCTGCGCTGACGCCGTCCAGGATCACCGGGGTGCGAAGGGAGGCGCCACCGAGCAACAGGCCGACCAACGCCGCGTGTTCGAAGCCGCCGACCGCGGCCAGGACGCCGATGGGGTCGGCCGGGTCCGGCTGGTGGATGTCCAGGGCGCGGCGGACGACCTCGGTCTTGCGGGCGAGGGTCTCGTCGTTGATGCCGGTGCCTCGGCCGGTGACCTCGGCGGGGTCGGCTCCGGTGTAGACGGAGATGAGCGCGGCGGACGCCGTGGTGTTGGCGATGCCCATCTCACCGGTGAGCAGGGCCTTGTTGCCGGCCGCCACCAGGTCGCGAGCGGTCTCGATGCCCACCTCGATGGCCTGTTTGGCCTCCTCGCGGGTCATCGCCGGGCCGGTCGTCATGTCGGACGTGCCCGCGCGGACCTTGCGGGGCAGCAGACCTGGCGTCGCCGGGAGCTCGGAGGCGACACCGACGTCCACCACGCACACCTCGGCGCCCACCTGGGACGCGAACGCGTTGCAGACCGCTCCCCCGCCGAGGAAGTTGGCCACCATCTGCGCGGTGACCTCCTGCGGCCACGGGGTGACGCCCTGCGCGTGCACACCATGGTCTCCTGCGAAGATCGCGACCGCCGCGGGCTCCGGGATCGGCGGCGGGCACTGCCGGGACAGGCCGGACAGCTGGGCGGAGATGATCTCCAGCATGCCGAGCGCGCCGGCCGGCTTGGTCATCCGCTTCTGCCGCTCCCAGGCCTCGCCGAGCGCCTTGGCGTCCAGCGGGCGGATCCCGGCGACGGTCTCGGCGAGCAGGTCGTGGGGGTCCTCGCCGGGCAGGGCGCGGCGGCCGTACGTCTCCTCGTGCACCACCCAGGACAGCGGGCGCCGCTTGGACCAGCCGGCCTGCATCAGCTCGGGCTCGTCCGGGAACTCGTCGACATAGCCGACGCACAGGTAGGCGATGACCTCGAGGTGCTCGGGCAGCCCCAGCGCGCGGACCATCTCGCGCTCGTCGAAGAAGCTGACCCAGCCGACGCCGAGGCCTTCGGCGCGTGCGGCGAGCCAGAGGTTCTCGACGGCGAGGGCCGCGGAGTACGGCGCCATCTGCGGCTGGGTGTGCCGGCCGAGGGTGTGGCGGCCGCCGCGGGTCGGGTCGGCGGTGACGACGATGTTGACCGGGGTGTCGAGGATGGCCTCGATCTTCAGTTCCTTGAACTGCTTCGCGCGGCCCTTGGGGAGGGACTTGGCGTAGGCGTCGCGCTGGCGCATGGCCAGTTCGTGCATGCTGCGCCGGGTTTCGGTGGACCGGATGACGACGAAGTCCCAGGGCTGGGAGTGGCCGACGGAGGGCGCGGTGTGGGCGGCCTCCAGGACGCGCAGCAGCACCTCGTGCGGGATCGGGTCGCCGCGGAAGCCGTTGCGGATGTCACGGCGTTCACGCATGACCTTGAGGACGGCCTCGCGCTCGGCGTCGTCGTAGGCGGGCGCGGCCGGGCCGGTGGACTGACGTGCTTCTGCCACGGGGGCCGTGCTCTCTTCCTGGTCGGCGGCCCTGGTCTCCAGGTCCTCCGCTTGCTGTACGACATCGGGGTCCGCCACCGGACCGGGACCGGGCTCGGCCTCACGGGGCGCGGGGACGGTGGCGGCCTGCTCCGGTACGGTCTCGCCCTGGTCCTGGGCGGGGAGGACCAACGGGTGCGGCGGGGTCGGGGCGAGGTGCGGGGTGGTCGGCACCTGGCCGTCGACGGCGACGAACTCGCCGAGGGTCTGGTCAGCCGTGGTTTTTGTCGGAACGGCCGCGGCCGGGGGCTCCTCGGGCTGGGCCGCGGCGGCGCCCTGGGTCTGAGGGCCGGCGAGGGGCTGGGCAGGCGGCGGCTCAGGGAACTCGGGGGCAGCGGTCTCGGCCGGCGGTACGACAGCCGCCGCGGGGAACTCGGCCCGAGCCTCCGGCGCTACGGCGTCCGGGGCGGGCTGCTCGGCTTCCGGGGCGGCGGGGGCGAAGGGCTCCGGCTGCTGCGGGGCCTCGGCGACGGCCGCTGGGGCTGCCGGGGCGGGTGCCTCGGCGACGGCCTGCTCGGCCTGCACCGGCACGGCCGGCGCGGTGGCCACCGGCTGACCGGCCTCGGCCAGGGCGGCTTCCGGGGCGGGAACGGGCTCGGGCACCGGAACGGGTTCGGGCGCGACGGTCTCTGTGACCTGCTCGGGTACGACCGGCTCCACCGTCTGCGGCTCCGGCACGACGGGCGGCACGGGATGCACCGGCTCGGCCCCCACGGCCTGGGCGGCCGGCTCCGGAACCACTGCCTCCACCACCGGCACGGCCTCAGGCTCGGCGACCGGGCCGGGAGCCACTCCGGCATCGGGCGCCGGCACCGCGTCCTGCCCCGCCGGAACCTCCGGAACCGGCGCGACCTGCGGAATCTCCGGAACCCGCGGCATCTCCGGAGCCTCCGCGACCACCGGCGCAGCCTCCGGCACGGCACCCGTCACAGGCCCCTGAGCACCTTCCGGAGCCTGCGCAACCTGCGGTGCCGTCGGTTCGGCCACAGGTCCCGGAACGCCCCCGCCGACCGGCTGGGCCGCGCCCTCCGGACCGTACTCGGTGTCGGGCCGCATCTCGACTCCCACCGGTGCCTGCTGCTCCGCCGCGACGCCCGCGACGCCGGACGGCTCGGCAGCCGGGAAGTGCTGAGCCACCACGGACTCCTGGGCGAAAGCCACGGGGGCCGGAGGAGACTCGGGAGTGACCGTCTCCGGTGCCGGAACAACCGTTTCGGCAGCTGGGGCCTGTGCGCTCACCTGTGCCACCGGCGCGGCCTGCGGGACGGCGGCCTGCGGGACCGCCGTCTGCGGCGCGCCCCAGGGCGCGGCCGACTGAGGCGCGGCCTCGTGCAGCGGCTGGGCGTCGAGGTACTCGGGACCGGCCGTCGGCAGGCCCGGCTGCCGGACCGGCGTGCCGGCCGGGCCACGGTCGGCGAGGGAGCGGACCGGACTGGCGGAGGCGTCGGGAATCGGCGGACCGAGGTGCAGCGGGCGGCGCGGGGCCGGGGCGGCCCCGGGATCGTGGGGCACGGAGAGGATAGGGGACGCCGGTACCGAGTTGGGCAGCCGGACGGCGCTGAGGTCGACCGACCCGCTGTCCCGGCCGTCCGTCTCGTGCGGGCCGGGCTCGTGGACGGTCTCGACGACCGGCTCCGGGGCCGGCGGCGGCACTTCGTTGCCCCAGGCACCCTGGGCGCCCGGCAGCAAGAGGTCTTCGTCCTCGGCGGGCGACTCGGAGAGGTAGGTGTACGCGCCGTGCGCGGGAACGCCCGGCTGTTCCACCATGCCTGCGCTCTCCGGCAGTCCCTCGCCCGGGACCTGGCCGGTGTCGGTCATGCGTACCCCTCGCCCATCGGTTAGTGCCTTCTACGACCAGCTCACCCGGGACGGCGCACCGACCGCCCCGCAGTGAAGAACGAGCGTGCGTGCCCAGCGGCACGAACGACCCGCCGGAAAAGGCGACAAAGCCATTCAGTGGCATTGTCCCGGCCGTTCGACCGTCGCGACAGCGTGATCCGCGACAGCCCGCTGTGGACTGCGCCACGTTGCGCGTCCCAGGTTCTGCCGTACCACACCCGCCCCAAAAGAGGCGCGTTTTCCGGATATTGACGAGCGAATTTCCGGGCCACCGGTGCGGTGCAGCGATCGGCCAGCCTACCGCGCGCAGTATGACAACAGGATCACGGGGCGCGTTCGGGAAGAACGCCGCTGAGCAGGAACGCGACGTGCCGCTCGGTCTCCGTCCAGGCCCTGGTGTCGAGTTCGACGGACTGCAGGAGTGCGCACTCGACCTGATATCCGTGCTCGGTCAGGTCCCGTCCGATGAGTTCGGCCGCGTCGCGGGTGGCGGCATGGGTGACGATGCGCTGCGGGCGGCGGTCGGCGACCGCGGTGACCACGGCCGCTCCCCCGCCGCCGACCCGGACGACATCGGGTTCGGGCAGGTTCTCCAGTACGTGAGGCGCACCGCCGTGCACGATCTGGAGCTGGACCCCGAACCTGCGGGCTGCCGTCTCGCTGCGGACGCAGGCCGCGAGGTCCCGGTCGACGGCGATGACGGCGGCTCCGGCGCGCGCGGCCTCGGTGGCGAACGCGCCGCTGCCGCACCCGATGTCCCAGACCAGGTCACCCGTCCGGGGGCCCAGCCGGGCGAGTTGGGCGGCCCTCAGCAGATCCGTTTCCCCTTCGCCGAGCGCGGCTCCCTCGCCGTACTCCGCATCCGGCTGCACCCAGCCGCGCGGGCCGGCCGACGGGTCCCGGCCCGCGATCCAGCCACTGCCCTCGCCGGCCGCCAACGGTGCGGAAGGACCGCCGATGACGATGACGACGTTGGGGTCGCGCCAGGTGTGGTCGGCGGCCTTGTCGGAGGTGACCACGCTGACCTGCTCGCGGTCGGTGCCGAGTTCCTCGCAGATGACGAAGGTGCGGTGGACGCCCTCCATCAGCAGGCTGAGTTCGGTGGGGCCGGCGCCGGGTGAGGTGAGGACGGCGACCTTGGTGTGGGCGCGGCACACATTCACCGCGCGTCGCAGGGTGCGCCGGTGTGCGACGACCACCTGGGCGTCGTCCCAGGGCATGCCGGCGCGGGCGAAGGCGGCGGCCACCGAGGAGACGGCGGGGACGACCTCGACCTCCAGGCCGAACTCGGGCGCGCGCAGGGTCCGTACGACGCCGAAGAAGCCGGGGTCGCCGTCGGCGAGCACCACCGCGGTGCCGCGGTGGCCGGCGATGCGGCGGGCGGCGAGGGCGACGCTGCCGAGGCGGATGCGCTCGGCGGTCTGTGGCACCTCGGGGAGGGCGAGATGGTGGGCCGCGCCCGCGACGAGCGTGGCGGCGCCGAGCGCGCCGCGTCCCGCGGCGGTCAGGGGCGAGCCGTCCCAGCCGATCACCGTGACCCGGTCGGCCATCGTCGTCAGTCTCCAGGGTTTTTGCAGGTCGTCATGGTCCGGGGCCCGTGGGCGGGCTCCGTGAGAGTATCTGGTGGAGCCGTCCGGCGCGCGGCGGGGCGAGTCCCGTCGGCGTCAGTTCCAGGAGCTGAAGCCACCGCTCTCGGCGAGTTCCTCGCCCGCGCCTTCCAGGTCCTCCGGGAGCAGGCTCCACACGATGAAGTCGGTGCGCACGTCCGCCCAGGTGCCGTCCTCGGTGCGGACGTGGACTATGCAGGCGTTGCGCAGCACACCCTCGCTGATCGAGCCGATCTTCTGGGCCACCTGCTGGGAGGCGGTGTTGTCGGCGGCGGTACGGATCTCGATGCGTTCGAGCTTCTGGTCGCCCAAGAGCCAGTGGGCGGTGGCGAGCGCGGCCTCGGAGGCGTAGCCCTCGCCGCGGGCCCAGGGGGCGATGATGTACGACAACTCGGTCGATCGGATGTGCCAGTTGGTCTTGGTGAGCTGGATGACGCCGACCAGGCGCTGGGTGAGGAACTCGGTGACCGCGAGGTCGAGGCCCCGCCCCTCGGTGCGCTCGGCGGAGGCGTACTCGGTGATCCAGTGCCGGGCCGCGTCCTCGGTAAAGGGCTGGGGCACGTCGGTCCAGGCCGCGACCTGCTCGTCGTTCATCATCTCGGTCAGGGCGGGCACGTCGTCCTCGTCGAGGGGACGCAGCACCAACCGCTCCGTGCTGATGGAGATGTTGGGGAAGGTGCTAGTCATGCGCCACTCCGTAACCTTCGGAAATCCTTAGGGCGTGCGAACTGCCCAGCATGCAGCATGAAACCACTGAACCGCACGACGGGGTCCACCCGCGGTGAGCGAGTGGACCCCGTGCGTGGCGATACGCCGTATACGTGCAGTCGGACAGCCGTACAGCTGCCGTCGGAAGGACGATCAGAAGGACGGGATGACCGAGCCCTGGTACTTGTCCTCGATGAACTTCTTGACCTCGGGCGACGTCAGGAGCTTGGCGAGCTTCTTCACCCGCGGGTCCTTCTCGTTGCCCTTCTTCACCGCGAGGAAGTTGCCGTACGGGCTGTTCTTCGCGGACTCCAGGACGAGGGCGTCCTTGGCGGGCTTGATACCGGCCGAGATGGCGTAGTTGCCGTTGATCACCGCGGCGTCCACGTCGTCCAGGGAGCGCGCGGTCTGGGCCGCCTCGACCTCCTTGAACTGGAGGTTCTTCGGGTTCTTGGCGATGTCCTGCGGGGTCGCCTCGCTGCCGGCGCCGTCCTTGAGGGTGATGAGCCCGTTGGCAGCGAGCAGCTTGAGGGCACGCGCCTCGTTCACCGCGTCGTTCGGGACGGCGACGGTCGCACCGCTCTTCAGCGCGTCGGCGCTCTTGACCTTGTGGGAGTAGAGGCCGAGCGGCTCCAGGTGGACCGTGACGACGGGCACGATGTGGGTGCCGCGCTTCTTGTTGAAGTCGTCGAGGTACGGCTGGTTCTGGAAGTAATTGGCGTCCACCGAGCCGTCCTCGGTCGCCGTGTTCGGCACGATGTAGTCCTGGAACTCCTTGACCTCCAGGTCGAGTCCGGCCTTCTTCGCCAGGTGGTCCTTGACGTAGTTCAGGATCTCGGCGTGCGGGGTCGGGCTCGCGGCGACGACCAGCGGTCCGCTGTAGTCGGAGGAGCCGGAGGCGGAGTCCTTGCCCGAGCCGCAGGCGGTGAGCCCGAAGGTGAGGGCTCCGGCGGCGAGGACGGCGGTGGTGAGCTTGGCGGTGTTACGCACGAAAAGTGCCTTTCCTTAAGGGTGGAGCGACCCCGCGGTGGGTGGTGCGGGGAAATCTGTGGGGGGTGCGGGCGGCTCAGACGGTCTTGCTGGTGGCCGTCGAGGCCTTCAGCAGCCGCAGCTTCGGCGCCGGGCCGGACTGTCCGCCGCGCCGGTGCAGCGAGCGGGCCGTGTGGTCGCCGGCGAACTGGATGAGCGAGATGACGACGGCGAGGATCCCCACGGTGATCCACATCAGCTCGGTCTCGAAGCGCTGGTAGCCGTACCGGATGGCGATGTCGCCGAGCCCGCCGGCGCCCACCGTGCCGGCCATGGCCGAGTAGCCGATGAGCGCGACGATCGTGGTCGTGGTGGAGGAGATCAGCGAGGGCAGCGACTCCGGTACGAGGACCTTCCGTACGACGGTCCAGGTGTTGCCGCCCATCGACTGCACGGCCTCCACGAGGCCGCCGTCCACTTCGCGGACAGCCGTCTCGACCAGACGCGCGAAGAACGGGATGGCACCGATGGCGAGCGGCACGATGGCGGCCTCGCGGCCGATGGTCGTCCCGGTGATCGAGCGTGTGAAGTTCATCAGCGCGACCATGAGGATGATGAACGGCATCGAGCGGGCGACGTTCACTATCTGCCCGATGACCTTGTTGGCCAGCACGTTCTGGAGCAGTCCGCCGCGGTCGGTGAGGACGAGCAGGACGCCGAGCGGGAGTCCGCCGACGACGGCGATCAGCGTGGACCAGCCCACCATGTAGAGGGTGTCCCAACACGCCTGGGACAGCAGCGGCTGCATCTCGGACCAGCTCACTTGGCACCTTCCTTCACCAGCGCGGGCTCCTGGCCCACCACGTCGATCTGCAGGCCCTGTTCGCGCAGGAAGCCGATGGGCACCACGTTGTCCTCGTAGCGGCCGGGCAGTTCGATGCGCATCCGGCCGATCTGAAGGCCGCCGACGGTGTCGATGGCGGCGCCGAGGATCGATATGTCGATGTTGTAGGTGCGGGAGAGCTGGGAGATGACCGGCTGGGTGGCGGCCTCGCCGTGGAAGGTGACGTCGAGGACCGTGCGGTCGTCGCCGGAGGCCTCGCCGCCCACCGGGAAGAGTGCGGCGGCCAGTTCGGACCCGGGGGTGCCGAGCAGCTCACTGACGGTCCCGGACTCGACGATGCGTCCCTTCTCCATGAGGGCGGCCGAGTCGCAGATCGACTTCACCACGTCCATCTCGTGCGTGATGAGCAGGACGGTCAGGCCCAGCTGCCGGTTCAGGTCGCGCAGCAACTGGAGGATGGAGCGGGTGGTCTCCGGGTCGAGGGCGCTGGTGGCCTCGTCGGAGAGCAGCACCTTGGGGTCGCCGGCGAGTGCGCGGGCGATACCGACACGCTGCTTCTGACCGCCGGAGAGCTGGGCCGGGTAGGCCTTCGCCTTGTCGCCGAGACCGACGAGGTCCAGCAGCTCCAGCGCCTTGCGGGAACGTTCATTCCCCGACGTGCCGAGGATTTCGAGCGGCAGCTCGACATTGTCCTGGACGGTCCGGGAGGAGAGCAGGTTGAAGTGCTGGAAGACCATGCCGATACGGCTGCGTGCCTGCCGCAGCTCCTTGCCGGCCCGGGGGCCGCGTCCGGCGAGGGCGGTGAGGTCCTGGCCGCCGACCGTCACGGTGCCGGCGGTGGGACGCTCCAGGAGGTTGACGCAGCGGATGAGCGAGGACTTGCCGGCGCCGGACTGGCCGATGACGCCGTACACCTCGCCCTCGCGGACATGCAGATCGACGCCGTCGAGGGCGGTGATCTCGCGGCCGCGGGAGCGGTAGACCTTGGTCAGGCCCGTTGTGGTGATCACTGGGATTCCATCACTGTTGAGTACGCGGGCGTGGGTGTGCCCTGGTACGGGAGGGAAAACGTGCGCGGGGCAGCCGGGTCACATACGGCTCAGGGCGTACGGACAGGCCACGGCGGCGGCTCGCTTCGGGGCGCGAGGCTCTGGGGTGGTGCGGGGGCCCTCTAGAAGGCGCACATTCGACACATACAACGAGCACCGGGCGTCATGGTCGCCTCGGTCGCAGGGGTGCGGTCGCTCGTCGTGGTCATGCGATCAGTAAACCAGACGGACGGTCCTGACAGGCCGCCGCCGTCCGCATGCTGGACAGCGGCGGACGCCCGTCAGCCGCGCGTCGAGATCTCGACGACGTGGTCGGTGACCAGCGCCGACAGGGCCGAGAGGTCCTGCACCACGAGGTCGGCGTCCAGCTCGTGCGCCTGGTGGGTTGTGGTCAACGCCACGGTGGTCATCCCGGCGGCGCGGCCCGCCTGGAGACCGGCCGGGGCGTCCTCGAAGACCACGCAGCCGGCCGGGTCGACGCCCAGCCTGCGGGCGGCGAGGAGGTAGGGCTCGGGGTCGGGCTTGCCGCGGGTGATGTCGTCCGCGGCTATCAGCATCTTCGGTCGTATCCCGACCGCGTCCAGGCGGGCCTCGGCGAGCCGGCGGGTGGCGGAGGTGACGACGGCCCAGCGGTCGGCGGGGAGGGAGTCGAGCAGGACGGCGGTGCCGGGGAGCAGCTGGACACCGCCGTTGGGGACGTCCTCCACCTCCAGCTGCTCGACCCGGGCGACCGCCTCCGGGACGAGGTGGGCGGGGAGCAGGTCGGCGACGATCTCGGCGGCGGGGCGGCCGTGCAGTTCGACGCGGGCGAAGTCCTCGGTGACGCCGTACTCGACGGCCCAGCGGGTCCAGCAGCGGTCCACGGAGGCGAGGGAGGAGACCAGGGTGCCGTCGTTGTCGAAGAGCAGGGCTTGTGCGTGGATCGTCCGGAGCGTCATGGTCCCGACCCTACGGCGTACGGCAGGGGCGACGACGGCGGGCCTTTTCGGCCGTAATAAGGTCACCGCATGCTCAATGCCCTGCTGCTGGTGACCGGAGTCGCCGCGCTGCTGCTCGCCGCGTGGTGCGGCTGGGCCGCGTACCGGGACCAGCCGACGAAGGACTGGCACTTCATCGGGATGGCCGTGGTGTCGGTGCTGGCGGTGATCCAGCTGGTGGCCGGGATCGTGCTGCTGGCGCGGGGCGACAAACCGGCGCAGGGTACGACGATCTTCGTGGCCTATCTGCTGGGGGCGTTCGCGTGCGTCCCTGCCGCGGGGTTCATGTCGCTCGCCGAACGGACCCGGTGGGGTTCCGTGACCGTCGCCGCGGGCGGTGTGGTGCTGGCCGTGCTGGAGGTGCGGCTCTATGACATCTGGGGAGGGTGAGATGACGACCGTGGAGCAGAGGCCGAAGCGGCTCACCAGTGGGCCGGGCACGCTTCTCGTGTGGTTCTACGGCGTGATGGTCGTCGGGGCGGTGTCGCGATCCGTGTACCAGATCGCGACCGGGTTCGACCGGGCGCCGCTCGCGTACTCGCTGTCGGCGGTCGCGGGGGTGGTGTACGGGTTCATCACGTACACGCTGGTGCGGGGCGGCGAGGCCGCGCGCAAGGCGGCACAGGTGTGCTGTGCCGCCGAGCTCGCCGGGGTGTTGATCGTGGGTACCTGGACCCTCGTCGACCCTTCTGCGTTCCCGGACGCGACCGTGTGGTCGGACTACGGGATGGGGTACGTGTTCATTCCTGTGCTGTTGCCGGTTTCCGCGTTGTACTGGTTGCGGAAGGCGCCCAAGCAGCAGGAGGGCTGAGCGACATGGGCGACTGCGGACCGTTGTGGCTGGTCGCGCCCGCGCGGCGGTAGCCGCATATCGAACACAGCCCCGCGCCCCTTTCGGGGCGCTCCGGTTCGGGGCGTTGAGAAGCTAGGCCGTTGTCGCGTACGTGCTGGCCGGCTTTTCCAGGACGATCATGGGTACGCCATCCTGGCCCTTTGACGTGCCTACCGTCTCGTAGCCGACCCGGCGGTACAGGCGCAGGTTGCCCTCGCTCCTGTGGCCGGTGAACAGGCGGAACTTCTTGGCTCCGCGTTCTCCTTCCAGCGCCGCCTCCGCCGCGCGCAGCAGCCTCGCGCCGATGCCGTGGCCCTGGAGGCGGGGGTGGACGCAGAGCTTGCCGATGGCGGCGGCGCCGTCCTCGGTGACCGAGCCGCGGACCGAGCCGACGACCTCCTCGCCGAGGCGGGCGACGAAGACGCAGTCGGAGGCGACCTCCTGGCGGACCGAGTCGAGGCTCTGGACGAGCGGGTCGATGCGGTAGTTGCCGTACAGCGCTGCCTCGCTCTGGAAGCACAGGTACTGGAGCCTGAAGATCTGCTCTGCGTCCTGCTCGGTCGCCACCGAGATGGTCACGCTCATGCCCATGTGCGCACGCCTCCCGCTCACCTGATCGCCTGTCGTTCTCACTCCTATCCCCGCGCTTCGCGGGACGCAACCTCCGACGTCAACAATCGGCGCAGACATCCCAGACATCTGGAACGTTCCGGTCCCAGACTGCCCTGTGAGATACCCAACTCCCCCGCGATCTCACGGTATGTCAGGTCCTTCGGGGAGAGCAGGGCCTGGAGGAGGCGGGGGCAGCGGCCGGGGAGGCGGGCGACCGCCTCGCGCAGGGCGCGGTGGTGGGCGGTGGTGACGGCGCGCTGTTCGGGGGTGGGGGTGGTGTGGTCGGTGGGTTCGGTGCCGTAGGGGCGTTCATGCCGTGTCGTACGACGGGTGCGGCGGGACTCGGCCCGGACGGCTCTGCGCAGCCAGTCCTCGGGGGCCCGTGGCGGGCCGTGGGTCTCCAGCCGCTCCAGCAGGCGGAGCCAGACGGTCTGTTCCAGGTCGCCGGGATCACTTCCGCAGGCATATGCCTCGGCAGAGGCCTCGGCGGTGAGCAGGGGGCCCAGGGCGGCAACCAGGTCGTGCGTCATATGCGGAACGACGCGGCCGCCCCGGGGCAGGTTGCCGGGGCGGCCGCAGACACCCCGAACGGGGTGCGGGGGCTCAGCCGTTGACGAAGGCGTCGCGGGCCAGGATCGCGGTGTCGGCGTTGTCCGAGAAGACTCCGTCGATGCCGGTCTCGAAGTACGTCTGGAAGACGGGGAAGACATCGCCGTACGCGGTGACGTCGCTGCCCTTGCGGTAGGCCGGCGGCAGGAAGGGGTTCTCGTTGCGCATGGTGTAGGGGTGCAGGATCAGTCCCACCTTGTGCGCGTCCGCGACCAGCGTGCTCGGCGTGGTGAAGTTGCCGTTCGCGTCCTTCGGGATGATCAGGTCCACGGTCGGGCCGATGCCCTGCGCGTAGCCGGCGATCTCCCGCAGGCCCTTCGGCGTGATCAGGTCGGCGACGGTGCGCGGGTCGCCGGTCGCGACGAAGTCGTAGGGCCGGGTGTTCGCGGCGGAGAGCAGGACGACCAGCGGGTTGTCGACCAGCGTGTTCAGGCGCTGGATGCTGGTCGGCTCGAAGGACTGCAGGATGACCGGCGAGTTCCGCTTGTCCTTGCCGTACTTGCGCAGCAGCTTGGCGACCCGCTCCTCAAGTCCGAGGCCCAGCTTGCGGAAGTAGGTGGGGTGCTTGGTCTCGGGGTATATCCAGACCTGCTTGCCGCGCTTGCGGGTCTGCTCGTCCTGCCACTTGAGGACTTCCTCGAAGGTGGGGATCTCCCAGCGGCCGTTGTAGAGCGTGTTGTGCGGGCGGTTGGCCGGGATGCGCTCGATCGCGCGCAGCGTCTTCAGTTCGGCGAGCGTGAAGTCCTCGGTGAACCAGCCGGTGGTGGGGGTGCCGTCCAGGACCTTGGTGGTCTTGCGGTCGGCGAACTCCCTGTGGTCGGCGACGTCCGTGGTGCCGCCGATCTCGGGCTCATGACGGCAGACCAGGTAGCCGTCCTTGGTGGGGCACAGGTCGCCGGCCTCGACGACGTCGGCGCCGAGGTCGAGGGCCAGGTTGTAGGAGCCGAAGGTGTGCTCCGGGCGGTAGCCGCTGGCGCCCCGGTGGCCGATGATCGTCGGCTTGGGCAGGCTCTTCAGGCCGCCGTTGCCGTGGCCGGACTGCCTCGCCTCGGCCGCTCTGGCGGCGCCGGGCAGGCCGAGGACCGCTCCGCCGGCGCCGAGCACCGCGGCACCGAGCAGCGCCCGCCGTCCGGTCATACCGTTCACCTGTGTCCGCTCGTCCGAGTCGTTCGCGTTCATGAGCGCTCTCCTGACCTTCGCCCTTCGATGCCGGCTGATCGTAGGGCTGCGGACGTGACCGACGGGAGACCGCCGCCCCAACGGCCGGGTGACGCCGTATGGCTGATGAACGGCGACTCATGACGGTCTGTCGGCGACTTCCGTCACATCGTGGCGGCGTGTCGCGAGCTGTCTCCTGGGCGGCACCGCAGGTAAACCAACGTCAACAGTGCGTAAGACCTCGGTGAACCGACGGTGCTCGATGTGCGCTCCCCACAGAGCCGCGAGTAATGTCCTCACCTGCACAGACTCATACCGCCCCCTCGACGTCGGAGGACCCGTTGTCCCGCTTCGCGTTCATCAAGGCAGCGCTCGGACCGATCATGCGCCTGATGTTCCGCCTCCAGGTGGAGGGCGTGGAGCACATCCCCGGAGACGGTCCGGTCATCCTCGCCGGGAACCACCTGACGTTCATCGACTCGATGATCCTGCCGCTGGTGAGCAAGCGGCAAGTGTTCTTCATCGGCAAGGACGAGTACGTCACCGGGAAGGGCTTCAAGGGCCGGCTGATGGCCTGGTTCTTCACCGGCGTCGGCATGATCCCGGTGGACCGGGACGGCGCGAGCGGCGGTGTCGCCGCACTGATGACCGGCAAGCGGGTTCTGGACGAGGGCAAGATCTTCGGGATCTACCCGGAGGGCACCCGCTCCCCCGACGGCCGGCTGTACCGGGGCCGTACCGGCATCGCCCGGCTGACGCTGATGACCGGCGCGCCGGTGGTGCCGTTCGCGATGATCGGCACGGACAAGCTGCAGCCGGGCGGCGCGGGCATCCCGCGGCCCGGCAAGGTGACCGTCCGCTTCGGCGAGGCCATGGAGTTCTCCCGGTACGAGGGGATGGACCGGGACCGCTATGTGCTGCGGGCCGTGACCGACTCGGTGATGGCCGAGGTCATGCGGCTCTCCGGGCAGGAGTACGTGGACATGTACGCGACCAAGGCGAAGGCCGCCTGACACTCTTTCGGCGGACGGGCACGGACCGGGGGTCCGTGCCCGTCTGTCTGCCGTTCGCCTGACATCCGTGACGTCCGCCTGGCGGTGGAATCTGGCCCGACACTTCGGTTATTCCTGCGCATTTACCGGCCATATGAGCACACAGCATGTCTTATTCAGACATGCAGAAACCTTCTCGGCGTACCCTGCTCCTTGCTCCGTTCGCTGCCGCCGGTGCGGGACTCCTGGCCGCTTGTTCCGACTCGGACTCCCCCTCCCGGTCCGGCCCGCAGCAGGCGGCCCGGACGGCGGCGTTCGTCCCGCAGGGGCCCAAGGGGTTTGTCAACCCGTCGGATCCAGAGGTGCTCGCGACCGAGCGGAAGCGTGGCTCCGGCCCCGTCCGCATGGTCACGTTCACGGCTGCCGAGAGCCTGCTGGACCTGGGCGGACAGTCGGTGCACAGCTGGGCGTACAACGAGTCGGTCCCGGGGCCGCTGGTGCGGGTCACCGCCGGTGACGTCCTGAGCCTGACCCTCAGCAACCGGCTGACCGAGAAGACCACGCTGCACGCCCACGGGGTGCGGCTGCGCTGCGACATGGACGGCGTTCCCGACCTGACCCAGCCCGCCATCGCGCCGGGGACGGACTTCGTCTACCGCTTCGTCGCCGCCCACCCGGGCACGTATCTGTTCCATTCACACGTCGACATGCAGCCCGACCGCGCCCTGTACGCGCCGTTCGTCGTCGACGACCCGAAGGAGCCCCTCGCCTACGACAAGGAGTGGATCGTCGTCCTGGACGACTGGGTCGACGGCATCGAGGGCTCCACCCCCGACAAGGTGCTCGACCAGCTCAAGCCGGGCGGCTCCATGGCCATGCACATGGGGATGGGCATGGGCCCCGGCCACGGCAGCCCGAGCCCGCACGGGTCGGCGAGCGCGTCCGCGACACCCTCCAGGTCCAGGAAGCAAACGGGCCCCGACCGGGTGCTGCGCGACTCCCACAGCCGCATGCTGCACGGCGAGGGCGGCAACGTCGCCTACCCCCACTACCTGGCCAACGGGCGGCTGCGCACCGACCCCTCCGTCTTCCGCTGCCGCCCCGGCGACCGTGTCCGGATCCGCATCATCAACGCGGGCTCCGAGACGGCCTTCCGGGTCGCGCTCGGCGACCACGCCATGACCGTCACCCACACCGACGGCTACCCCGTGCAGCACAAGCGGACCGACGCCCTGCTCGTCGGCATGGCCGAGCGGTACGACGTTCTCATCACCGCCAAGGACGGCGTCTTCCCCCTGGTCGCACTCGCCGAGGGCAAGAAGGGCAAGGCGCTCGCGGTCCTCCGTACGGACAAGGGAAGGAACCTTCCGGCGCCGGACGTCCGCCCGAACGAGCTGGACCGCGAGGTCGTGCCGGCGCGCCGTCTGCTGCCGGCCGAGTCCGTCGCCATGGACGACCGGGTGCCCGACCGCGACCTGCGGATCAGGATCACGGGCACGATGCAGAAGTACGACTGGGGGTTCGACCACAAGCCGTACGACGTGCGGCAGCGGCATGCGGTGCGGGCCGGTGAGCGGGTGCGGCTGACCCTCATCAACGCGACCGACATGTGGCATCCGATGCATCTGCACGGGCACACGTTCTCGGTCACCGGGCTGAACTCGGCGGGGGCCCGGAAGGACACGACGATCGTGCTGCCGCACCGCAAGCTGGTGCTCGACTTCGACGCAGACAATCCCGGGCTGTGGATGCTGCACTGCCACAACCAGTACCACTCGGAGAGCGGGATGATGACGGTGCTCGGTTACAAGAAGTGAGGCGTCACGCCTGCGTGGCGCTCTCCAGTTCCTGCCCCTTCAGCAGGAACCAGGCCACCACTGCCGTCGCCAGCAGGACCACGGCGCCCGCGCCCGAGGCCAGGTGCAGGCCGTGGACGAAGGAGTTCCGGGCCGCCGTCAGCATCTCGGTCGCCGAGTGGGGAGGCATGGCCGTCGAGGCCTGCACCGCCGCGCCCAGGGATTCGTGGGCGGCGGCCGGGGTGCCCGCCGGGGCCGGGAAGCCCCGGTAGACGCCCATCACGATCGAGCCGAGCAGGGCGATGCCCAGGGCCGCGCCCAGTTCGTACGCCGTCTCGGAGACCGCCGAGGCGGCGCCTGCCTGGTCCTTGGGGACGCTGGAGAGGATGACGTCCGCAGTGACCGTGAAGGAGAAGCCGGCGCCGACGCCGACCACCAGAAGGGCCGCGCCGAGGATCGGGTAGCCGGTGGACTGCGCGAGCGTGGTCAGGGCCGCGAGGGCCACGCCGACGGCCGCCAGGCCGCCGGAGACCACCGCCCGTACCGAGTAGCGGCGGGCCGCCCGGCCGGCCACCAGGCCCGCCGCCACCGCGCCCACGGCGGCGGGGAGTTCGGCCAGGCCCGCCTCGAACGGATGCCTGCCCTGGACCAATTGCAGATACTGGGAGAGGAAGAACACCAGGCCAGACATGCCGAGTACGGTCAGCAGGTCGGCGAGGACCGCTCCGCTGAAGCCGCGTCCGCGGAACAGCCGCATGTCCAGCAGGGGCTTGGGCATGGTGAGTTGGCGGCGGACGAAGCCGTAGAGGGCCGCGGCGCCGAGGAGGGCGGCGGCCGCGGTGACTCCGGTGACGCCGTGGGTCGCGGCCTCCTTCACCGCGTACACGACCGCGATCATGCCGACCAGCGACAGGACGACACTGGTCAGGTCCCAGGGGCCGGGGTCGGGGTTACGGGACTCGGGGAGCGTCCTGATGCCGACGAGGACCAGGACCACCATCACCGGCAGGTTGATGAGGAAGACCGAGCCCCACCAGAAGTGTTCGAGCAGGAAGCCGCCCACGATGGGGCCGATGGCCGTACCGGCGGAGGCGGTGGCGCCCCAGATGCCGACGGCGAGGCTGCGCTCACGCGGGTCGTGGAAGAGGTTGCGGATCAGGGCGAGGGTGGCGGGCATCAGGGTCGCGCCGGCGACGCCCAGCAGGGCGCGGGCCGCGATCATCGTCCCAGGGGTGGTCGCGTACGCGTTCAGGACGGAAATCGCGCCGAACGCGGTGGCGCCGCCGAGCAGGATCCGCTTGCGGCCGATACGGTCGCCGAGGCTGCCCATGGAGACCAGCAGTCCGGCGATGACGAACGAGTAGACGTCACCGATCCACAGCAGCTGGGTGCCGGAGGGTTTGAGGTCTTCGCTGATGTAGGGGGTCGCGAGGCCGAGGACGGTCGCGTCCACGGCCACCAGCAGCACGGCCAGTACGAGGACGGCGAGCGCGAGCCAGCGGCCCGGACGCCTGTCCGTCTCCCTCGCGAAGGCCGGCTGCAGGGTGCTGGTCATGATTCCTCTCTTCGTCGCGCGCCGCCGAGCAACAGCTCGACGATCATGTGGGTGAAGTCCTTGGGGGCGACCCTGCCCTCCGACACCGCCCAGGCGGCGGAGGCCAGCAGGCCGAACAGCGCCTCGGTGAGCCAGGCGGGCGTGAGATCGATACGGAACTCGCCGCTCTGCTGGCCGCGCCGGAAGAGGGCCGCGATGCGGTCGTCGATCCGGGTCCAGCCCGGGTTCTGCTGCCCGCCCTCGAACAGCTGGTTCTCGGTGTAGAGGAAGGCCAAAAGGCCGGCGGCCGGTTCGATCTCGCGGACCAGGCGGTGGACGGCGTCGGCCGCCGGGCCCTCGTCGAGCCGGGCCGCGTCCAGGGCCGCGTCGCACTCCTCGATGCCTAGCGCCTCCAGAGCGCGGACGAGCGCGTCCCGCCCCGCGAAGTGCCGGTGCAGGGTGGCCCGGCTGATCCCGGCGGCCTTGGCGACCTCGTCCATGGTCGCGGTGGATTTGCGGGTCAGCAGGGCGGCTGCGCTGCGCAGCACCTGCTCACGATCGAGGGCCATGAGACAAGGGTAGCCCATGTGAGACATGCTTGTCTCATTCTGGGCATGTGCGACTCACAAGAGGCAGGTCGGAGATGGTTTCGCGTCAGTGCCAGGGCAGGCTGCCGCGCCGCTCCCAGTACGCCTGGGGCTCCTCGATCAGGGCAGCGAGGCGGGTCAGTTGGTCCTCGTCGAGATCGACCGCGGCCGCGTGGAGGTTCGAGGCGAGCTGGGTGAGCGTCGCCGCGCCGGAGAGGACGACTCCGGCCCAGGGCTGTCGCAGTACGACCGCGAGAGCGACGGCGTCACAACCGAGGCCGGTCTCCTCGGCCACCGCCCGCAGCGCGTCGGGAGCGTGCGGGCCGGCCAGCCGGCCGTTTGCCATGCCCTCCTTCACGATCACCGTCAGTCCGGCGTCGTGCGCCTCGGCGAGGGCGCGGCCGGCCGAGGTCTCCAGCGCGTTGTACGTCGACTGGACGGTACGGAAGAGGGGCTCGCCGTCGACCGTCACGGCGAGGGCGGCGCGGACGGCGTCGGCCTGGGCGGGGCCGCTCGTGGAGAAGCCGATGGTGAGGCCGGTGGACGCGGCTTCCGCGAGGCGGGCGTGCAACTCCTTGTCGGTGAGGGCCGGGCTGTCCGGGGTCACCGAGTGGATCTGGTAGAGGTCGAGGTGGTCGCCGAGGAGTTCGGCGGTCTCGGCGCGCTGGCGGTCGTACGTCTGGACGGTGTGGTCCTTGACCTCGTGCGTCTCGGCGTCCGCCGACCAGCCGGCGGTGTAGGTGTAGCCCCATTTGCTGCCGACGACCACCTCGGCGGCGGCGTCGGGGCGGGCGTTCAGCCAGTCGGCGAGGAACTCCTCGGAGCGGCCGTACGAGCGGGCCACGTCGAAGTAGCGGACGCCCTGGGCGTAGGCGGCGTCGAGGAGTTCCTGCGTGCGGGTGCGGAGGGCGGCGACGCTGCGGTCCTCTCCGAGGTCCTCTTCGCGACCGAGGTTGATGTAGCCGGGGCGGCCGACCGCGGCGAGGCCGAGGCCGATGTGGCAGGTCGGCGTGGTCGCGGTCGCGAGGCGGGCGAAGGGCATCGCGGGCTCCGTTTCGGTCGGCTCCGGTACGGCTTCCGACCAACGTAACCCGCGATGACCTTCGCCTCAGAACTCGCGCGGTGCGGTGTGTTGGCGGGCGCGGACGCGTCGTGGCTTGTCGCGCAGTTCCCCGCGCCCCTTCAGGCGTGCTGCCGGGCCGTTGCCCAGGAGTGCTGGGCCGCCACGTCCGCCTTGACCTCCGCCAGCTGGGTCGCCACCGCGCTCGGTGCCGTGCCACCCCGGCCGTTGCGGGAAGCCAGCGCGCCCGGGACGTTCAGGACCGACCGCACCTCCGGCGTCAGGTGGGCGGAGATCTTCACGAACTGTTCGTCCGTCAGCTCGTCCAGTTCCTTGCCCTCGGCCTCCGCCGCCTTGACGCACTCGCCGGCCACCTCGTGGGCCACGCGGAACGGGACGCCCTGCTTGACCAGCCACTCCGCGATGTCCGTGGCGAGGGAGAAGCCGGCCGGGGCCAGTTCCTCCATGCGCTCGCGGTTGACGGTGAGGGTGGCCATCATGCCGGTGAAGGCGGGGAGCAGGACCTCCAGCTGGTCGCAGGAGTCGAAGACCGGCTCCTTGTCCTCCTGGAGGTCGCGGTTGTAGGCGAGGGGGAGGGCCTTGAGAGTGGCGAGGAGCCCGGTGAGATTGCCGATGAGCCGGCCCGACTTGCCGCGCGCCAGCTCCGCGATGTCCGGGTTCTTCTTCTGGGGCATGATCGACGAGCCCGTGGAGAACGCGTCGTGCAGGGTCACGAAGGAGAACTCCTTCGTGTTCCAGATGATGATCTCCTCGGCGATCCGGGAGAGGTTCACTCCGATCATCGCGGTGATGAAGGCGAACTCGGCGACGAAGTCACGGGAGGCCGTGCCGTCGATCGAGTTGCCGACGCTGCCGTGCTCGAAGCCGAGGTCCGCGGCCACCGCCTCCGGGTCCAGGCCGAGCGAGGAGCCGGCCAGGGCGCCGGAGCCATACGGGGAGACGGCCGTGCGGTCGTCCCACTGGCGCAGCCGCTCCGCGTCCCGGGACAGGGACTGGACGTGGGCCAGGACATGGTGGGCGAAGAGGACCGGCTGGGCGTGCTGGAGGTGGGTGCGGCCGGGCATGGCCACGTCCGGGTGGGCTTCCGCGAGGCCGATCAGGGCGTCCTGGAGGTCGGCGATCAGGCCGCCGATCACACGGGCGTGATCCCGGAGGTACATCCGGAACAGGGTCGCGACCTGGTCGTTGCGGGAGCGGCCCGCGCGGAGCTTGCCGCCGAGGTCGGGGCCGAGACGCTCCAGGAGGCCGCGCTCCAGAGCCGTGTGGACGTCCTCGTCGGCGATGGTGCCCACGAAGGAGCCGTCGGCGACATCGGCCTCCAGCCGGTCGAGGCCGGCGATCATGCGCTGGAGTTCGTCCTCGGTGAGCAGGCTCGCCTTGTGCAGCACGCGCGCGTGGGCACGCGAACCGGCGATGTCGTAGGGCGCGAGCCGCCAGTCGAAGTGGACGGACGCGGACAGCTTCGCCAGGGCCTCGGCGGGACCGTCGGCGAAACGGCCGCCCCAGAGCCGTACGTCACCGCTGTTGCTGCTCACTTGCGTTGCTCCTAGAGAGATAGGGATGTGGCGCCGCCTCCCCACCTGCGGGTGAGGAGGCGGTTGTCACGCTACTGCTTAGGCCAGGTCGCGCTTGGCCGCGATTTTGGACGACAGACCGTAGATGTCGATGAAGCCCTTGGCCGCGGCCTGGTCGAAGGTGTCGCCGGTGTCGTAGGTGGCGAGGTTGAAGTCGTAGAGGGAGGAGTCGGAGCGGCGGCCGGTGACCACCGCGCGACCGCCGTGCAGGGTCATGCGGACATCGCCGGTGACATGCCGGCTCGCCTCGTCGACGAAGCCGTCCAGGGCGCGCTTGAGCGGGGAGAACCACTGGCCGTCGTAGACGAGTTCGCCCCAGCGCTGCTCCACCTGCCGCTTGTAGCGGGCGAGTTCGCGCTCGACGGTGACGTTCTCCAGTTCCTGGTGGGCGGTGATCAGCGCGATGGCGCCCGGGGCCTCGTACACCTCGCGGGACTTGATGCCGACCAGCCGGTCCTCGACCAGGTCGATCCGGCCGACGCCCTGGGCACCCGCGCGCTGGTTGAGTTCCTGGATCGCCTGGAGCACGGTGACGGGCCTGCCGTCGATCGCGACCGGGGCACCCTGATCGAAGGTGACGACCACCTCGTCGGCCTCGCGCGGGGTGGCGGGGTTCTGGGTGTACTCGTAGACATCCTCGATCGGGCCGTTCCAGATGTCTTCCAGGAAGCCGGTCTCGACGGCGCGGCCGAAGACGTTCTGGTCGATGGAGTACGGGGACTTCTTGGTGGTCGCGATCGGGAGGTGCTTCGCCTCGCAGAAGGCGATGGCCTTGTCGCGGGTCATCGCGTAGTCGCGGACCGGGGCGATGCAGGTCAGGTCGGGGGCGAGGGCGACGATGCCGGCCTCGAAGCGGACCTGGTCGTTGCCCTTGCCGGTGCAGCCGTGGGCGACCGTCGTGGCGCCGTGCCTGCGGGCCGCGGCGACCAGGTGCTTGACGATCGCCGGCCGGGAGAGGGCGGAGACCAGCGGGTAGCGGTCCATGTAGAGGGCGTTGGCCTTGATCGCCGGGAGGCAGTACTCCTCGGCGAACTCGTCCCTGGCGTCGGCGACCTCGGCCTCGACCGCACCGCACGCGAGGGCGCGCTTGCGGATGACGTCCAGGTCCTCGCCGCCCTGGCCGACGTCCACCGCGACGGCGATGACCTCGGCGCCCGTCTTCTCGGCGATCCAGCCGATGGCCACGGAGGTGTCCAGCCCGCCCGAGTAGGCGAGTACGACGCGCTCGGTCATGGGTCCCTCCTCAGCTAATCCACTACTATGCATGAGTATGCAGAGCTCTGCATGATTCGTCAATCGGGCCCGCTCCGCTCACGGATGCCTTCCGGGCGGTGTCAGAGATTCGCGAAAGAGGTTTGAACAAACGAAACCGCTTTCTCGTACCCATGCCTGAACGCCGGCGCCGCGTCTGTAAAGCCACCTCCGACCCAAGTGAGGCATCCGCATGTCCAGGGCTCTTCCGAAGTACAACAAGCGTCGCGTCGCGCTCATCGGCGGTGCCGCCGCCGTGGCGCTGTCCGGTGCGGTCATCGCCGACTCGGCCCTCGCCGGGACGCCCGACAAGAGCAGCGGCACCAGCAACGCACGCACCCTCGCCGCCTCGCCCGGGACGATCACCTGCCCGGACGTCGCCTCGCAGCTGCCCGCGATCCCGGCCTCCGCGCAGGCCGAGGTCGACCGCAACCTCACGCTCCTCCAGACGCAGATCCAGGAGGCCGACAAGCGGCTGGTCGACACGGTGGGCCAGGGCGGGCCTAACTTCGTGAACAACGCGATCCTCGGTCCCCTCAAGGACAAGCGCGTGGCGACCATCAACCGCATCGCGACGGCGATCGGCCGTACGGCCGCCAAGCCGACCGGCCTGGACGCGCTGGCGCCGTGCACCCTGAACGCGAACGGGACCGGCACGAACACGGGCAGCGGCACGGCGACGGGCACGGCCTCGGCCACGCCGAGCGCGGCAGCCACCCAGCAACAGTCGACCGGCGGCACAGGCACGAGCAGCTCCGCGGTGGGCACGATCACCTGCCCCGACGTCGCCTCGCGGCTGCCCGCGATCCCCGCCTCCGCGCAGGCGGAGGTCGACCGGAACCTCACCCTGCTCCAGACTCAGATCGACGAAGCCAACAAGCGTCTCCAGACCACGGTCGGCCAGGGCGGCCCGAACTTCGTGCAGAACGCGATTCTCGGCCCCCTGACCGACAAGCGGAAGTCGACCATCGACCGGATCGCGATCGCCATCGGCCGCACGTCGACCAAGCCGACCGGCCTGGACTCCCTGGCCGCCTGCACGCTCACCAAGTGACGTGACAGGCAGCTGTGGCCGCCCCGTGTACAGCGCCGGCCGGGGCGGCCACAGTGGTGTCCGGAGGCCTGGGGACCCCGGGGCCGTCCGGATGCCGGAATTGCTTAGACGCGCGAAGTAAACGCGCCGATAATTCCCTGGTATGGGAAAGACCTATGAGCGCATCGACGGCAGACTCCGCACGTTCATCGAGGAACAGCCCGTGTTCTTCACCGCCACCGCACCGCTCGCGGGCGACGGCACGGTCAACCTCTCCCCCAAGGGCCTCAAGGGCTCCTTCGCGGTGCTCGACGAACACACCGTGGCCTACCTGGACTTCGCCGGCTCCAACGCCGAGACCATCGCCCATCTGCGGGAGAACGGCCGCATCACCCTGATGTGGTGCGCGTTCCAGGGCCCGCCGAACATCGTGCGGGTGCACGGCCGCGGCGAGCCGGTCTTCCGCGACGACCCGCGGTTCGGAGAACTGCTGACCCGTTTCCCCGGCATCGACCCCACCCCGCACGGCCTGCGCGCGATCATCGTCGTGCACGCCGAACTCGTCCGGGACACCTGCGGTTACGCGGTCCCCTACATGGCGTACGACACCGACCGCGACCTGCACGGCAGGCGCTTCGCGCGCGAGGACGACGCCTCGCTGAGCGCGTACTTCGAGAAGAAGGACCACATCGCGGTGAGCCTGGATGGCCTACCCGGGCTGCCGTTGCCGCTGCCGCCGTCTACCGTCTGAGCCATGCGTCCAGGCGTCGCCGTCACCCTTGTCTCCGCGTCCCTGCTGCTGCTCGGCGCGGCACCGGGCGGCGGGGACACCGCACCGCTGCCCGCGCGGCTGGCCGACACGGGTGGCGGCAGCCAGCTGATCACCGCCGAGGCGTCCGCACCGAACTCGACATCGGGGACTTTGACCTGGTGGGAGCGCCGAGACGGGCAGTGGGTGCGGGTCGGGTCGGCCGCCGCGCGGTTCGGCGCGAAGGGACTGGTCGAGGGAACCGCGCGGCAGCAGAGCACGAACACCACCCCGACGGGGTTGTACGACCTTCCGTTCGGGTTCGGCCTCCAGCCGGCACCGACCGGGACTGCCGTCGAGTACCGGGCGGTGACGGCGAATTCATGGTGGTGCCAGGACAACGACTCGACCTCCTACAACCGTTGGGTCGAGCCGTTGCCGAGCGACTGCCGGGCCGCCGAGTCGGAGCGGTTGTCGTCGTACCGGACGCAGTACGGTTATGCGCTGGTGATCGGGTTCAACTACGAGCGTCCTGTGCGGGGACGGGGTGCCGGGATCTTTCTCCATGTCAACGGACAGGGCGCCACGGCCGGGTGTGTGTCGGTGCCGGTGGACGCGATGCGGGAGATTCTGCGGTGGGCGGATCCGGCCCGGGCACCGCACATCGCCATCGGGACCACCGGCGGGGACACGGCGATCACCCGGTACTGACTTCACAGAAGCGCCGCAGGAGCCACCCCTGCTGGGTCACCCGAGCGGAAGTCCGACCATGAACGTCGTCGATCCCGGGGCGCTTTCCAAGGTGACGGTCCCCCCGTGGGCCTCCACCACCGCCGCCACGATCGACAGGCCCAGGCCCGCTCCCCCGCCGGAGGCGTCCGCGCGGCGGCGGTGGTCGGCTCTCGTGAAGCGTTCGAAGACGCCCGGCTGGATGTCTGCCGGGATGCCCGGACCGCCGTCGTGGACCTGAAGGACCCCTGCCCGGCCGTCCGCCTCCAGCGTCACCGTCACCTTCGTACCAACAGGCGTGTGCAAACGCGCGTTGGCCAACAAGTTGGCCAACACCTGTTGCAGGCGGTGCGTGTCGCCCGTCACCGTCACCGGCTCCTCCGGGAGGTCCAGGGTCCAGTGGTGGTCCGGGCCCGCGGCGCGGGCGTCCGTCACCGCGTCCAGGATCAGGCGGGTGAGGTCGACCGGGTGGCGTTCCAGCGGGCGACCCGCGTCCAGGCGGGCCAGGAGGAGGAGGTCGTCGACCATCTCGCCCATCCGGGAGGACTCGGCGGCGATGCGTTCCAGGGCCCGGGTGATCTCGGGAGGGAGCGGGCCCGGGTGGAGCAGCGCCAGTTCCGCGTGGCCGCGGACCGAGGCGACCGGGGTGCGCAGCTCGTGGCTGGCGTCGGCCGCGAAGGTGCGCAGGCGTTCCTCGCTGGCGTGGCGTTTCGTCAGCGCGTCCTCGACATGGCCAAGCATGCGGTTGAAGGCCGTGGCCACCCGGCCGACCTCGCTGCGGGGGTCCGCTTCGGGGGCGCGGGGTGGCAGGGCCACCTCACCGCTGGCGAGCGGCAGTTCGCTGACCCGGGTGGCGGTGGCCGCCACCCGGCTCAGGGGGCGCAGGGACCAGCGGACCCAGAGGGCTCCGGCCACTCCCGCCGCGGCGAGAGCCAGGCCGAAGACGCCGGCCGCCACCCCTTCCAGTCGGTGGACGGTGGCCTTCACCGGCTCCAGGGGCAGTCCGGTGATCAGGACGTCCCCGTCGCGGCCCGGCCAGGCCATGAGCCGGTAGTCGCCCATGGAGGAGAGCCGGACCGTGTGGCCCCCGCCGTTCGCGGGCACCTCGGCGAGGGAGGCGCGGTCGCGGGCCGTGAGGCCGACGGTCAGGTCCGGATTGTTCCCGGAGGGGATCAAGGCCGCGTTGGTGACCTGGCCCTTCAGGAGCCGCGCGCCGAAGGTGCCGGCGGCCTGGCGCCGGGTGTCGCCGTGCTCGTCGCCGTCGTGGTCGGTCGGCTTGATCTTGCCGTGCTCCAGCGACTCCGGGAAGCTCACGCCGGTCTGCTGGAGCTGCTGGTCCAGGCGTCCGGTGAGGAAGCCGTCCAGCTCGAGCACCGCCGCGACGCCGACGGCCGCGCAGCTCACCGCGAGCAGGACGACCAGGCCGACGGTGAGGCGGGCGCGGAGGGTGCGGGGCCCGCGGAGGCGCCGTAGCCGCCGCCGTAGGAGATTCACCTGGTCACCGGCTTCAGGACGTAGCCCGCGCCGCGGACCGTGTGGATCATGGGCTCTCGGCCCGCGTCCACCTTCTTGCGCAGGTAGGAGATGTACAGCTCCACGACGTGGGCGCGGCCGCCGAAGTCGTACGACCACACCCGGTCCAGGATCTGCGCCTTGCTGAGGACGCGGCGCGGGTTGCGCATCAGGAAGCGGAGGAGTTCGAACTCGGTCGGGGAGAGCTCGATCAGTTCGCCGGCCCGGGTCACCTCTCGGGCCTCCTCGTCCATGGTCAGGTCCCCGACGGTGAGGCGAGGGCCCTCGTCCTGCTGACGGGCCATTCCGGCGCGGCGCAGCAGTCCGCGCAGCCGGGCGACGACCTCCTCCAGGCTGAAGGGCTTGGTGACGTAGTCGTCGCCGCCCGCGGTGATACCGGCGATCCGGTCCTCCACGGCATCCCGGGCCGTGAGAAAGAGCACACAGACGTCCGGCTTGACCCGGTGCAGCGAACGGAGCACGGCGAAGCCGTCGGTGTCCGGCAGCATCACGTCCAGGACCACCGCGTCCGGCCGCAGCTCACGGGCCGTGGCCAGGGCGGATTCGCCGTCGCCCGCCTCGCGGACCTCCCAGCCCTCGTAGCGCAGGGCGCCGGTGAGCACCTCCGCGAGATCCGGGTCGTCGTCGACGACGAGGACCCGCAGCGGGGTGCCGTCGGGGCGGGTGAGGGCGGGGCGGCCGGAGCGGGTGGTGTTCATCGCGTCTACCAGCATCGCTCCTCCGGGGAGAGAGCGGTGACCCCTGGTCCTCTGAGTTTGCTCTGAGTCGGCTCAGCAGGCGCCCGCTCAGAGGTCGCTCAGAAGTTCGGACTGCACAGTGGCGGCACGGAACGGAGAAAGGACGCGACTCATGACGACCGTGGACGAACGGCGTACGGCCCCGGCCGTGCCCGTGGCCACGCGCCGCTCCCCCGCCACTGCCGTGCTCACCGTGCTGTGGGCCGGGGCGGTGGCCGTGCTCGCGCTGTGGTGGTCGGACAGCGGCTCGGTCGTCGGTGCGGCGGGCTGGCTGACCGGGGCCGGGCGGATCGCCGGACTGCTGTGCGGGTACGCCTGTGCGGTGCTCGTCGGCCTGATGGCCCGGGTGCCGTTGCTGGAGGTCCGGGTCGGCTCGGACCGCGTCGCCCGCTGGCACGCGATGGCCGGCCGGTACACGGTCTGCCTGCTGGTCGCGCACATCGCACTGATCCTCAGCGGGTACGCCGCCCAGGACCATGCCTCGCTCGTCCACGAGACGCTCACCGTCGTCCTGGACTATCCGGAGATGCTCAAGGCCACCGCCGGTACGGTGATCCTCTTCGCGGTCGGTGTCACCTCGGTGCGGGCGATGCGCCGTCGTACCAGCTACGAGTTCTGGTACTACGTCCACCTCCTCACCTACGCGGCCGTCTTCCTCGCCTTCGGCCACCAGCTGGCACTCGGCAACGACTTCAACGGCAAGCCGGTCCCCACCGCCTTCTGGTACGCGCTGTACCTGGGGGTCGCGGGCCTGGTGCTGTGGTTCCGGATCCTGGCTCCCGTGCGGCTCAATCTCCGGCACCGGCTGCGGGTGGAGACCGTGCAGCAGGAGGCGCCGGGCGTGTACTCGGTGGTGATCCGCGGGCGGCGCATCGACGAAATCGGGGCGCGGGCCGGGCAGTTCTTCCGCTGGCGGTTCCTCGGCGGCGACCGCATGGGCTGGACGTCGACGCCGTACTCGCTCTCGGCACCGCCGCGCGGCGACCTGCTGCGGATCACCGTCAAGGCACTCGGCGACCACAGTGCGGCCGTGTCGCTGCTGCGCCCCGGCACCCGGGTGTGGGCGGAGGGCCCGTACGGCGCTCTCACCGCCGACCGGGCCACCAGCCACCGGACCCTGCTGATCGCGGCCGGTGTCGGCGTCACCCCGCTGCGGGCGCTCTTCGAGACGCTGCCCGGCGAGGTCACGCTGCTCTACCGGGCGCGTACGGCCGAGGACCTGGCGCTGGGCGGCGAGCTGGAGGCGATAGCTCGGTGGCGTGGCGCCGAGGTGCGGTACGCCCTCAACGGCCCGCACGGCGAGCGCCCCGCCCTCACGGCGGAGGCGCTGCGGGCGACCTTCCCCGGTCTCGCCGGGCACGACGTCTACATCTGCGGTCCGCACGGGTTCGCCCAGGAGGTGTACGGCGCGCTGCGTGCCGCCGGGGTGCCGGACCGCCGTATCCACCACGAGTCCTTCGAGCTGTGAGGCCCCTGCCGTGCACCCACTGAACAAGAACCGGCCCCTGCGGCGCATCATGCTGGCGAGCGCCGCCACCGTCTCGGGGATGGTGCTGCTGCTGGCACTGAAGCCGCACACGAGCCCGACCGTGGTCACCGACTCGGCGGCCCCGGCGCCGTCGAGCAGCGCGAGCGCCGCGCCTCGGGCGTCGAACGGCACCGGCGGGAGCGGCAGCACCGGCGGGAACGACAGCACCAGCGGGAGCGGCAGCACGGTTACCAAGACCGTCACCGGGGACACCGTCCAGACCCGCTGGGGTCCCGTCCAGGTGCGGGTGACCGTCAAGAGCGGCAAGATCACCGACGTAGCGGCGCTCCAGTACCCGCAGGGCAACCCCCGGGACCAGGAGATCAACAGCTACGCCCTCCCGCAGCTGCGCAGCGAGGCGCTGGCGGCCCAGAGCGCGAGCATCGACACCGTCTCCGGGGCCACCTACACCAGCGAGGGTTACCAGCAGTCGCTCCAGTCGGCACTGGACTCCGCGGGTCTCTGAACACTCGGGCTGTGCGGCACGTACCTGTGGGCCAAGGGTCAAGTCCCGACGGAGGAACCGTGACCACCACGCTCGCAGGCGGACGTGCCGCCCGCCGCCAGACGATGCGCCGCATCCGCCCGCGCCGCTCCCCGGCCGTACCGCTGCTGCTCGCCGTGTGGGCGGGCGCGGCGGCCGTGCTGTGGCTGTGGTGGCACAACACCCCGTCCATCGCCGACCAGAACGGCAAGATCCTCAACGCCGGCCGCATCACCGGTCTGCTGGCCGGATACCTGATGGCACTCGTCGTGCTCCAGATGGCCCGGGTGCCGGCGCTGGAGCGGCGGGTCGGCTCCGACCGCGTCGCCCGCTGGCACGCGATGAGCGGCCGCTACACGCTCTGCCTGGTCTTCGCGCATGTCTTCCTCATCATGTGGGGCTATGCGCTGCAGGCCGGCAAGACGCTGAACGACATCGTCCAGCAGACCATCGACTCCATCAACCAGCTCCCCGACATGGGCAAGGCGGCCATCGGCACCGGTCTGTTCGTGGTCATCGGCCTCACCTCGATCGGCCCGGTCCGGCGCAGGATGCCGTACGACACCTGGTACCACGTGCACCTGCTCACGTACGCGGCGGTGTTCCTGACCTTCTGGCACCAGATCACCACCGGCAACGACTTCGCCCTCACACCGATGGCCAAGACGTTCTGGTACGGCCTGTACGGAGCGGTGAGCGCGCTGGTCGTCTGGTACCGGATCTTCACCCCGATCCGGCTCAACCTGCGGCACCGGATGCGGGTCGAGGCGGTCATCGAGGAGACGCCGGGCATCGTGTCGGTGCTGATCGGCGGCCGCAAGCTGCACCGGATGGGCGCGGAGGCCGGCCAGTTCTTCCGCTGGCGGTTCATGGCCCCCGGGATGCGGTTCAGCTCGCACCCGTACTCGCTGTCGGCGGCGCCCCGCCCCGACATGCTGCGGATCACCGTCAAGGCGATCGGCGACCACAGTGCGCGGCTGCGCGAACTACGGCCCGGAACCAAGGTGTGGGCCGAAGGGCCGTACGGGGCGATGACCGCGTCCCGGCGCAGCCGCGGCAAGGTTCTGCTGGTGGCGGGCGGCGTCGGGATCACGCCCATGCGGGCGCTGTTCGAGACGCTGCCCGGCGCCGCCGGCGACCTGACGCTGCTCTACCGGGCCAACACCACGCAGGATCTGGCACTCTGGGACGAACTCGCCAAGATCGCCAACGAGCGCGGGGCCCGGCTGATGTACGCGGTCAACAGCCCGGAGGGCGAGCGGCCCGACATCTCCGCGGAGAACCTCCAGCGGAAGATCCCGGACATCGATCGCCACGACGTCTTCATGTGCGGCCCGCCCGGGTTCGCGCAGCAGGTGTACGACGCTCTGCGCGGCGCGGGGGTTCCCGCCCGCCGCATCCATCACGAGTCGTTCGAGATGTGAGCGACGGGACCACGGAATCCACGGAATCCAGGGAATCGGGAGTTCGGAAACGATGAGGAAGAGTCACCCCATCAGGCGTGTGGTGCTGGCCACCGCGGCGACCGTGTCCGGTGTCGTGCTGCTGCTGTCGCTGAAGCCGTCGTCCGCCCCGGCGTCCGCGTCGGCGGCGGGCGCGGCCCCGTCGGCCGCGGCGGCGGGACAGGAGTCGCCGCAGGGCGGCACCGGGGGCGCCGGGGCCACGACGGTGACCGGTGACGCGACCCAGACCCAGTACGGGGTCGTACAGGTCCGGCTGACCGTCGCGGACGGGAAGATCACCCAGGCCGAGGCGGTCCAGGCGCCCAAGGGCGGCACCAGCGACCAGAAGACCGCGCTGTCGGTGCCGCAGCTGAACAAGGAGACGGTGGCGGCGCAGAGCGCGAACATCGACTCCGTCTCCGGGGCGACCTACACCAGCACCGGCTACAAGCAGTCCCTGCAGTCGGCGCTGGACAAGATGAAGGAGACGGGCGCGGCCGGCTCGTCCGGCTCCTCGTCGTCCGGCTCCTCATCTGGCTCCGGGTCCGCGCAGGCGCAGGCCAAGACGGTGACCGGGCAGGTCGCGCAGACCCAGTACGGGCCGGTCCAGGTCCGGATCACCGTCGCCGGCGGGAAGATCACCAAGGTGGACGCCGTACAGGCGCCCAGCGGCGGCACCAGCGACCAGAAGACCGCGCTCTCCGTACCGAAGCTCAACCAGGAGGCGGTGGCGGCCGGGAACGCGAACATCGACTCCGTCTCCGGGGCCACCTACACCAGCACCGGCTACAAGCAGTCCCTGCAGTCGGCGCTGGACCAGGCCGGTGGCTGAGGCGGTGGCGGACGCGGAGGCTCCCGCCGCGATGCGTCATGCCGAGGAGGTCATGGGGACCGTCTTCTCCTTCGATGTCCGCGGCGGGGATCCGGATGCCGTACGGGCGGCCCTGGACGAGGCGGTCGCCGGACTGCACCGGGTCGACGAGGTGTTCAGCACCTACCGCGAGAACAGCCAGGTGTCCCGCCTGGCACGGGAGGAACTGGGCGTCGACGAGTGCGACGCCGAGGTGGCCGAGGTGCTGGAGCTCGCGGCCGAGGCGGAACGGGCCAGCGACGGCTGGTTCAGCACGCGCTACCGGGGACGCCTCGACCCCACCGGCATCGTCAAGGGCTGGTCCGTCGAGCGGGCGGCGCGGGCGCTGGCAAGGGTCGCCGGGGTGACCGGGGTGAGCGTGAACGGGGGCGGCGACGTCCAGATGTTCGGCGCGCCCGAGCCGACACGGGCGTGGCGGGTGGGGATCGCCGATCCGCTGCGGCCGGGCGGGCTGGCGGCGGTGATCACGGCGGCGGGCGTGGGCGAACTGGCGGTGGCCACCTCCGGTACGGCGGAGCGGGGCGCCCATATCATCGACCCGCGGACCGGGAAGTCGGCGGTGACGGACCTGGTGGCGGTGACGGTGGTGGGTCCGCGGCTGACCTGGGCGGACTGCTGGGCCACGGCGGCGTTCGCGATGGGGTCGCGGGCGGGGCTGGCGTGGCTGGAGTCCCTGCCGGACGTGGAGGGGCTGCTGATCACCGCGGGCGACGAGGTGCGGTGCACCGGGGGGCTCGCGGCGCGTCTGGGCTGAGGGCACCGACTGAGCAGAGTGCGACATTTTTCAGATTTGACCCATAGATCGCCATCCCATCCCCCTCTTCGGCCGTACTCCCTGTGAAGCAAGTTTCGGGAGGAACACCATGGCCATCTTCAGCAACCTCATGCCGGCCGACCACCGGCACCATGACGACCGCTCGTCCGACGACGACCGTCACGGCCACCGCCACGACGATCACGACCACCACGACCACCACGACCACCACGACCGCCACGGCCACGACCACGGCGACCGTCACGGCCACAACGGCTACTGACCGCGCGCAGCGGCTGAGCGGACCGGCGATCGAAGGAGCCGGTCCGCTCAGCCGGCGGTTCCCCGGGGATCCCCGTCATGGCTGATGTCCTGCGGCGTCTGCTGTCGAACGGTGAGCCGTCCGACGCCCTGGTCGCGGCCGCACCCCCGCTGTCCCCGCGCGAGGTCTTCCGGCGGTTCTGGCCGTACACCCGCGGTGGCCGGCGCTGGCTCGTGCCCCTCGTCCTGCTGAGCCTGACCGCCCCCGCCGTCGACGCCGCCGAGCTCTGGCTCTTCAAGATCGTCGTCGACGATGTGCTCGTCACGCGGGAGTTGCGGCCGTTTCTGTGGATCGCGCCTACCTATCTGGGCCTTGTGGTCTGCTCCGGCGTGCTCGGCTTCGCCGACGACGTGACCTCCACCTGGGTCGGCGAACGCTTCCTGCTCGCTCTGCGCTCCGATGTGTTCCGGCATGTCCAGGGGCTGTCGCTGGGCTTCTTCGAGCGTCGGCGACTCGGGGACGTGCTGTCCCGGGTCACCGGCGATGTCGACGCGGTGGAGACGTTCCTGCTCTCGGGGGTGGCCGACGCCCTGTACTACGTGATCCGTCTGGGCGTCTTTCTCGGTCTGCTGTTCTACCTGCGCTGGGACCTGACCCTGCTCGCCCTCGTCATCGTGCCGCTGTTCTGGGGCTCCGCCCGGCACTTCTCGCGGCTGATCAAGGAGGCGTCCCGGGAGCGCAGGCGCCGCAGCGGCTCACTCAGCGCGATCGCCGAGGAGTCGCTGGGCAATGTGATGCTCGTGCAGGCGTACAACCGGCAGGGCTGGGAGGCGCGCCGGTTCGAGCGGGAGAACGTCGGCAGGTTCCGGGCGGCGATGGCGTCGGCGCGGATCCGTGCCGTGTACGGGCCCGTCGTGGAGATCATCGAGGTGTCGGGCGGGCTCGCGGTGCTGGGCCTCGGCACCTGGGAGATGGCCGAGGGCCGGCTCACGCTCGGCGGGCTGCTGGCGTTCCTCGCGCTGATCGGCAAGCTGTACAGCCCGGTGCACGGCCTGTCGGGGCTCGGCACCACCTTCTACGCGGCCTCCGCCTCGGCGGAACGGATCATCGAGTTCCTGGACCAGCGGCCCCAGGTGGCCGAGGCGCCGGGGGCACGGCGCATCCGCCGGGCGCGGGGTGACGTGGAGTTCGACGGGGTGTGGTTCCGCTATCCCGGCAGGGCGGCCTGGGCGCTGTCGGGGGTGTCCTTCCATGTGGCGCCCGGGGAGACGCTGGCGCTGGTCGGGGCGAGCGGGGCGGGCAAGTCCACTCTCGCGAAGCTGCAGTTGCGGTTCTACGACCCCGACCGGGGCGCGGTCCGCCTCGACGGGACCGACCTGCGCGAGCTCAGCCTGTCCGACGTACGGGAGAACGTGGCGGTGGTGTTGCAGGAGACGCTCGTCTTCCATGGCACCGTGCGGGACAACATCGCCTACGGGCGGCCGGCGGCCACGGACGCGGAGATCGTCGCGGCGGCGCGCGCCGCGGACGCGCACGAGTTCATCGAACGGCTCCCGGAGGGCTACGACACGCTCGTCGGCCAGCGCGGCCGCACGCTCTCGGGCGGCCAGTGCCAGCGGCTGGCGATCGCCCGGGCCATGATTCGGGACGCGCCGGTGCTGCTCCTGGACGAACCGACCGCCGGGCTCGACGTCCGGTCGGGCCGGCGGATCATGGACCCGCTGCGCCGGCTCATGGACGGACGGACGACCGTCGTCATCTCCCACAACCTCCTCACCGTCCGCGACGCCACCCGGATCGTGGTGCTCGACCACGGCCAGGTCGTCGAGGACGGCGCGCACGCGGATCTGCTCGGCCGCGAAGGGGCGTACGCCCGGCTGCACCGGCTGAACGCGGGAGCGGTGCTGTCATGAACCTCGTGGGCCAGGCCCCGCCGCTGGCGCCTGGCACGCGACCGGTCCCGGGGTACGAGGTGCTGGGGCATCTCACCCGCACCGGGTGGCTCGACCTCCACGACGCCTGGAGCGCGGAGCGGGACTGCCGATGCGTGATCAAGGTGGTGCGGCCCGACCGCCGGGGCGAGCGGGGGCTGGGTGAGCGGCTGCTGCGCGAGGGCCGGTGGCTGCGCGACTTCAGCCATCCGCACCTGGTCCGCGCATACGACCTCTTCGACTCCCCCGAGCCGCTCGTCGTCCTGGAGACGCTGACCGGTGAGACGCTCTCCCACCTGCTGCACCGGCTGCGGCGCCGGCCGTCCGCCGCCGACATGGCGCTGCTCGGGGTGCAGCTGTGCTCGGCGCTCCACTACCTGCACGGCCGGGGCCTGCTGCATCTGGACCTCAAACCGTCCAACGTGGTGGTGGACCGCGGTCACGCCAAGGTGCTCGATCTGAGCCTCGCCCGGCCGCCCGGGCCCACCCCGGCCGGGGTGGGCACCTGCTGTTACCTCGCCCCCGAGCAGGCTCGCGGCGGCACCCTCACTACCGCCGCCGACGTGTGGGGCATCGGCGTCACACTGTTCGAAGTCGCGTGCGATGACTGGCCTTTCGACTGCGCCGGGGCCGCGCTGGAGCACCGTCCGCCGCCGGTCTCCTCCCGGCGGCGGCTCCCCCGCCCTCTCGCCGCCGCCGTCGACGGCTGTCTGCGGGCCGAGCCCTCGGCCCGCCCCACCGTCCCCGACCTGGCCGCCGCCCTGGACGCGACCCTGCCGTCCCCGACCCGCGGCGCGTGATTCACGTCTTCGGGGCCACCACGTTGCCCTTCTGCAGCTGGGCGGTGGCGAGGACGGTGCCGTCGGGAGAGGCCAGGCGGGCGCCGGTGTACTTGGTGAGGTCGACGGGGACGGCCACACCCCAGTTGCCGCGCCCGTCGCGCAGCGGGAAGTCGCCCACCCGCGTGGTCGTACCGTCGGCGCGTTCCAGGAGGCAGGTGACCTTGCCCGTGTAGGGGGTGCCGGTGAGGGCGACGGACATGAAGATCCAGGCGGGGCGGCCGGGGTGGGCGTAGACCTCGCCGACGGGCTGCCCGCCCCCGGCCGGGGTCATGTCCCCGACCAGCACGGGCTCGGACCCGACGGCGGGCGCCGAGGCGGTGATCTCCTGGACGGCGGTGCCGATCCCCCAGCCGGCGAATCCGACGGCGACGGTGAGGGCGGCGCCGACCGCGGCGAGCCGCAGCCGGGCCCGCCGGGCGCGGCTGCGCAGGCCCTGGGCGGCGCGGGCGGGCCGCTGCCCCTCGGGCCCCGCCGACTGCTGGGCCAGGCTGCGCGCCACCCGGGTCTCGAAGCCGGGCGGTGGCTCGCGGTCCGGCAGCAGGCCGATCAGCCGGTCGCCGATCCCGGTGAGCTGCCGGACGTACTCCCGGCAGTCCGCGCACCCGTCCAGATGGGCGATGGCCTCGGCCCGCTCGCGGCCGGGCAGCACGCCCAGCGCCAGTTCGGCGCCGGCCTCCCGCAGCTTCTCGCAGTTGGCGTCACTGGACATGGTCGCCTCGCTTCGGAGACGTGAGTACGGTGCGGAGTCTTGCCATCGCCGTCCTGATCCGGGTCTTGGCGGTGCCCAGCGGGATCTGCTCCGTGTCGGCGATCTGCTGGGCTGTCATGCCGTAGATGCCTGCCATCATGAGGGCTCGGGCCTGTTCCCTCGGCAGCCGTGCCAGAGCCGCCCGGAGCTGGGTGGACGCCTCGTCGGCCAGCGCCCACTGCTCCGGGGTCTCGGTGACGACGTCGAGGAGGGGGTCGAGGTCCTCGGGTGCCATCGGTTGCGTCCGCCGGGCACGGACGGCGTCGACGGCGAGGTTGTGCGCGATGGTGGTGAGCCAGGTCGCGACCGAGCCGCGGCGCGAGTCGTAGATCTGGGCATGCCGCCACGCGCGCTCGAAGGTCTGCTGAGCGATGTCCTCCGCGAGCTGCTGGTCCCCGGCGACAGCCATGGCGACGCCGAAGACCCGGTGCTGGAACCTCCGTACGAAGATCGCGGCGAGCTCCGGATCTCCGCTGGCCAGCCCTGACAGCAGAGCCTCGTCCGGGAGACGGCCGACGGGGAACCGGAAACCCGACACACCTCTGTATACGTTCGACGGCCGCCAGGGGATTGCCCGGCCGCCTGACCGCTCGCCGCGGAAGATCACATACCCATTCTCCGTCGGCGGGCCGGGCCACGCACGCGGGTCAGTGACCGTTCTGGGCCAGGCGCAGCAGGTGGTCCGCGAGGGCCTGTCCGCCGGTCGGCTCACGACTGATGAGCAGCAGCGTGTCGTCCCCGGCGATCGTCCCCAGGATGTCCTGCAGTTCCGCCTGGTCGATCGCCGAGGCGAGGAACTGAGCCGCCCCCGGAGGGGTCCGCAGGACGACCAGGTTCGCCGAGGCCTCCGCGGAGATCAGGAGTTCCTGGGAGAGGCGGCGCATCCGCTCCTCCTTCGCCGACTCCCCCAGCGGCGCACGGGGCGTACGGAAGCCGCCCTCGCTGGGCACCGCGTAGATCAGTTCCCCGTCGGTGTTGCGGATCTTCACCGCGTTGAGCTCGTCGAGGTCCCGGGAGAGCGTCGCCTGGGTGACCGTCAGCCCGTCGTCGGCGAGCAGCTTCGCGAGCTGGCTCTGCGACCGCACCGGCTGCCGGTTGAGGATGTCCACGATCCGGCGGTGCCGGGCGGTCCGGGTCTGCGGCACCGCGGGCCCCGCCCCGCCCGACTGGTCGAACTCCTGCGCCTGGCTCATCGTCGTCTCATTCTCCGGATCGTCCGTCCCCGCTCGCTGCGTCGAGGATGCCGGGCAGGGCCCGCAGCAGCGCGTCCGCCTCGTCGTCGCGGAGGTTCAGCGGGGGCATCAGCCGAACGACGTCCGGGGCGGGCGCGTTCACCAGGAACCCGGCCTCCTGAGCCGCCTGCTGCACCTGTACGGCCAGCGGCTCGGTGAGCACGATACCCAGGAGGAGGCCCGCCCCCCGGACATAATCGATCAGCCGGTGGCCGAGACCCTCGATTCCGTCCCGCAACTTCTCGCTCTGCCGCTTGACGTTCTCCAGCAACCCCTCGTTCTCGATGGTGTCGAGGACGGCGAGCCCGGCGGCGCAGGCGACCGGGTTGCCGCCGAAGGTCGTGCCGTGGTGGCCCGGCTGGAGGAGTTCGGCGGCGCGGCCGAAGGCCACGGTCGCGCCGAGCGGCAGTCCGCCGCCCAGCTGCTTGGCGAGGGTGACGACATCGGGCAGCACGCCCTCGTGGGCCTGGTACTCGAACCAGGTGCCGGTGCGGCCGATACCGGTCTGCACCTCGTCCAGGACGAGCAGTGCGCCGGTGGCGGCGGTGATCGCGCGGGCCGCCTTGAGATAGCCGGCCGGGGGGACGACCACGCCGTTCTCGCCCTGCACGGGCTCGATGACGACCAGGGCGGTGTCCTCGGTGACGGCGGCGGCCAGCGCCTGTGCGTCGCCGTAGGGCACGTGGGTGACGTCGGCGGGCAGCGGGCGGAACGGGTCCTGCTTGGCGGGCTGCCCGGTGAACGCGAGGGCGCCCATGGTACGGCCGTGGAAACCGCCGTCGGTGGCGACCATGTGGGTGCGCCCGGTCAGCCGGCCGATCTTG
Organism: Streptomyces sp. NPDC111744; assembly: GCF_055634995.1. Classification (NCBI taxonomy): domain Bacteria; kingdom Bacillati; phylum Actinomycetota; class Actinomycetes; order Kitasatosporales; family Streptomycetaceae; genus Streptomyces; species Streptomyces sp. NPDC111744. Next base: position 265,897 of record NZ_JBVKCG010000006.1, on the reverse strand, counting down.
AATGCGGCCTCGTTGGCCTCGGCGCCGGAGTTGCAGAAGAAGACCCTGCCCTCCCGGCCGAAGAGCTGGAGCAGCCGTTCCGCGAGGGTGACGGTGGGCTCGGCCATGAAGAAGTTGGAGATGTGGCCGAGGGAGGCGATCTGCCGGCTCACGGCCTCGACGATCGCGGGGTGGGCGTGGCCGAGCGCGTTGGTGGCGATACCGCCGACGAAGTCGTAGTACTGGCGGTCCTCGGTGTCCCAGACCATGACGCCCTCGCCGCGTACCAGGGGCAGCCGCGGGGTGCCGTAGTTGTTCATGAGCGCGCCCTGCCACCGCGTGGTCAGCTCCTGGTTGCTCATGACTGTTCCCCCTGTCGCTCGTCGGGCACGACCATCGTGCCGATGCCTTCGTCGGTGAAGATCTCCAGCAGGATCGAGTGCTGGACTCGGCCGTCGATGACGCGGGCGGTGGTGACGCCGTTGCGTACGGCGTGCAGACAGCCCTCCATCTTCGGCACCATGCCGGAGCTCAGCTCCGGCAGCAGCTTCTCCAGTTGGGAAGCGGTGAGACGGCTGATCACCTCGTCGGAGTTCGGCCAGTCCTCGTAAAGGCCCTCGACGTCGGTGAGGACCATGAGAGTCTCGGCGCCCAGCGCAGCAGCGAGTGCCGCAGCCGCCGTATCAGCATTGACGTTGTAGACATGTCCCGAATCACAGTCGTCCTGGGAGCGGGCGATCGAGGAGACGACCGGGATCCGGCCGTCGGCGAGCAGGGCCTGGATCGCGCCCGTGTCGATCGCGGTGATCTCGCCGACCCGCCCGATGTCGACGAGCTCGCCGTCGATCTCGGGCCGGTGCTTGGTGGCGGTGATGGTGTGGGCGTCCTCGCCGGTCAGACCGACGGCCAGCGGGCCGTGCTGGTTGAGCAGGTTCACCAGCTCGCGCTGCACCTGTCCGGCCAGCACCATCCGTACGACGTCCATGGCGTCCTCGGTGGTGACCCGGAGCCCGGCCTTGAACTCGCTGACGATGCCGTGCCGGTCGAGGGCGGCGCTGATCTGCGGGCCGCCGCCGTGCACGACGACCGGCTTGAGGCCGGCGTGGTGCAGGAAGACGACGTCCTGGGCGAACGCGGCCTTCAGGTCCTCGTCGATCATGGCGTTGCCGCCGAACTTGATGACGACGGTCCTGCCGTTGTGGCGCACCAGCCAGGGCAGCGCCTCGATGAGGGTCTGGGCCTTGGGCAGCGCGGTGTGCTTACGCGTAGTGCTCATGACGAATAGGCGCTGTTCTCGTGGACGTAGTCGGCGGTCAGGTCGTTGGTCCAGATAGTGGCGGTCTCCGCGCCCGCGGCGAGGTCGGCGACGATGTGCACCTCGCGGTAGCGCATGTCGACCTTCTCGCGGTCCTCGCCGACTCCGCCGTTCTTGCACACCCAGACGCCGTTGATGGCGACGTTGAGCCGGTCGGGCTCGAAGGCGGCCCTGGTGGTGCCGATCGCGGAGAGGACGCGGCCCCAGTTGGGGTCCTCGCCGTGGATGGCGCACTTGAGAAGGTTGTTGCGGGCGATGGAACGCCCCACCTCGACGGCGTCGTCCTCGCTTGCCGCGTTGACCACCTCGACCCTGATGTCCTTGCTGGCGCCCTCGGCGTCCCGGATCAGCTGCTGGCCGAGGTCGTCGCAGACGGCCCGTACGGCCTCGGCGAACTCCTCGTACCCGGGGGTGACCCCGGAGGATCCGGAGGCGAGCAGCAGCACGGTGTCGTTGGTGGACATGCAGCCGTCGGAGTCGACGCGGTCGAAGGTCGTACGGGTGGCTGCCCGGAGCGCCTTGTCCAGGACCTCGCTCTCGGCGACCGCGTCCGTGGTGAGCACGACCAGCATGGTGGCGAGGCCGGGCGCGAGCATGCCGGCGCCCTTGGCCATGCCGCCGACGGTCCAGCCGTCCTTCGTCACCACGGACGTCTTGTGCACGGTGTCGGTGGTCTTGATGGCGATCGCGGCCTTCTCGCCGCCGTGCTCGCTCAGGGCGGCGGCCGCGGTCTCGACCCCCGGGAGGAGCTTGTCCATCGGGAGCAGCACACCGATCAGACCGGTCGAGCAGACGGCCACCTCGATGGCGCCCCGGCCCAGCACCTCGGCGGCCTTCTCCGCCGTCGCGTGGGTGTCCTGGAAGCCCTTGGGGCCGGTGCAGGCGTTGGCGCCGCCGGAGTTGAGGACGACGGCCGAGACCTGGCCGCTCTTGAGGACCTGCTCGGACCACAGGACCGGCGCGGCCTTCACGCGGTTGGAGGTGAAGACGCCCGCGGCGGCACGGCGGGGCCCGTCGTTGACCACGAGGGCCAGGTCGGGGTTGCCGTTCTCCTTGATCCCGGCCGCGATGCCCGCGGCCGTGAATCCCTTCGCTGCCGTCACGCTCACGGCGCAACTCCGATCGTGGTCAGCCCGGTGGTCTCGGCGAGACCCAGGGCGAGGTTCATGCTCTGGACGGCACCGCCCGCGGTGCCCTTGGTCAGGTTGTCGATGGCGCTGATCGCGATGATGCGGCCCACCGCCTCGTCGTATGCGACCTGCACCTGAACGGCGTTGGAACCGTAGACGGACGCCGTGGCGGGCCACTGGCCCTCGGGGAGCAGGTGGACGAAGGGCTCGTCGGCGTAGGCCTTCTCGTAGGCGGCCCGGACGGACTCGGCGCTCACCCCGCTCTTCGCCGCGGCGCTGCACGTGGCGAGGATGCCCCGGGGCATCGGCGCGAGCGTCGGTGTGAAGGAGACGGCGATCCGCTCCCCCGCCACCGCGCTGAGGTTCTGGATCATCTCGGGGGTGTGCCGGTGGCCGCCGCCGACGCCGTACGGCGACATGGACCCCATGACCTCGCTGCCCAGCAGGTGCGGCTTGGCCGCCTTGCCCGCGCCGGAAGTGCCGGACGCGGCGACGATCACGGCCTCGGGCTCGGCGAGCTGGGCCGCGTAGGCCGGGTACAGGGCCAGGGAGACGGCTGTGGGGTAGCAACCGGGTACCGCGATGCGCTTGGACCCCTCCAGCGAGGCGCGGGCACCCGGCAGTTCGGGGAGGCCGTAGGGCCAGGTGCCGGCGTGCGGGGAGCCGTAGAAGCGCTCCCAGTCGGCCGGGTCCTCGAGACGGAAGTCGGCGCCCATGTCCACGACGAGGACGTCCGGGCCGAGCTGCTCGGCGACGGCGGCGGACTGGCCGTGGGGCAGGGCGAGGAAGACGACGTCGTGCCCGGCGAGGGCGTCGGCGGTCGTCTCCGCCAGCACACGGTCGGCCAGCGGCAACAGATGCGGCTGGAGCGCGCCCAGGCGCTGCCCCGCGTTGGAGTTGCCGGTCAGGGCACCGATCTCGACCTCGGGGTGCGCGAGGAGCAGCCGCAGGACCTCTCCGCCCGCGTATCCGCTCGCTCCGGCAACCGCCGCACGTACCGCCATGTCCATCCTCCTCCAGATGGCATGACTATACGGTCCGTTGCACGTTTATGCAACGCCGTATGCAACCTATGCGGCCTCCACCTTCGGCAGCATGACCCAGCGCGACACCACGAAAGTCACCGGAATCGCCGCCGCCGAGGCCAGCAGCGGAGCGAACCGGCTGCCGGCGTGCAGTACGTCGACGATCACATAGACCCCCACCGTGGTGATCACGAAATTCGTCGCATTGGTCAGCGGGAACAGCAGGAATTTCCGCCAGGTGGGACGTATTCGGTAGGTGAACTTCGCGTTGAGAAAGAACGAACCGATCATGCTCAGCAGGAATGCGAGAATATGCGCGGCGAGGTACGGCAAATACACAAGGAACAGCAGGTAGAGACCGTAGTACGTCGCCGTGTTGATGACCCCGATCACCGCGAAGGTGATGATCTGCCCGGATATCGGGCGGGTGGGTCCGGTGGTCAAGGCGTTCGGCATCAGGGGATGAGGTCCTTCGTCGTGCCGCGGGTGCGGTCTTCCGTTCGGTCCACGTTCGTCGCCTTCACCAGGAAGTGCGGGCGCCCCTTGACCTCGTAGTAGATCCGGCCGGTGTACTCACCGATGACCCCGAGCATGATCATCTGCACGCCGGCCAGGGCGGTGACGGCTGTAATGATGGTGACATAGCCCGGCGTCTGGACGCCGTTGATCATCGCTCCGCCCACGATCCACGCCGTGTACACACCGGCCAGGGCCAGCAGGGTCATGCCGAGGTAGAGCGCGGCGCGCAGCGGGCGGTTGTTGAAGGAGAGCAGCCCGTCGAGGCCGTAGTTGAGCAGGCTGCGGAACGACCAGGAGCTGGAGCCGTGTTCGCGTACCGCGTTCTCGTACTCGAAGGTGGTGCTGGGGAAGCCGACCCAGGCGAACAGGCCCTTGGAGAACCGGTTGTACTCGGTGAGGTCCACGACGGCGTCCACCACCCGGCGCGACATCAGCCGGAAGTCGCCCACGCCGTCGACGAGTTCGACGTCGACGAGCCGGTTGATGAGCCGGTAGTAGAGGCGGGCGGTGAGCGTGCGGGTGAAGCGGTCGCCCTGCCGGGTGCGCTTGGCGATGACCTGGTCGTAGCCCTCGCCGCGCAGTTCGACCATGCGCTTGATGAGCGACGGCGGGTGCTGGAGGTCGGCGTCCATGACGATCACGGCGTCGCCGGTGGCGTGCTTCAGACCGGCGAGCAGGGCGGCCTCCTTGCCGAAGTTGCGGCTGAAGGAGACATACCGGACGCGCGAGTCGCCCTCGGCGATCTGGCTGAGGAGGGTCAGCGTCTTGTCGCGGCTGCCGTCGTCGACGTACACGAACTCCATGTCGTGACCGAGCGGCAGGAGCTCGTTGGCGATCTTCTGGACCTGCTCGTGGAAGCGCTCGATGACGTCTTCCTCGTTGTAGCAGGGCGCGACGATCGATATCAGCATGGGTTTCTCCCCCTGGGGACGGGTCAGTGAGCGGTGGTCGTGCGCTCGCCGGAGCGGATGACGGTTCTGCGGCGTACGGCCGAGAGGGTGCCGAGCAGGATCAGGGTCAGCAGCGAGGCGCCGCCGACGGCGGTGCCCAGGCGCAGCCCGGGTGGGTGGAAGGTGCAGGTGAGGCTGGTGGCGGAGCCGTGCAGCGGGACGGCGATCAGGCCGTAGAACTCGCTCGCCGCGACCTCGTCGCCCCCGGCTGAGCAGCGCCAGCCGGCGATCCGCGGGGCGGCCACGACGGCGGTTCCCCTGCTGCCGGCGGGAAGCCGGGCGTGCAGGGTGCCGTCGGAGACGGTCACCTCGGTCGCGCCCGTGGACTTCAACTGCTGTACGGCGCTGCGCAGTTTCGCGGTGTCGAGGCAGCCGACGGCGCCCTGCGCCGGGACGCGGCTCAGCCGGTTGGGCAACAGGTCGATCCGCACCCGCCCCGAGGCGCGTACCGTGCCGAGCGGCTGCATCGCGGCGATCTTCGCGCCCTCGGCGTCGGACCGGTAGAGCTGCTGCTCGCCGCCGCTGGCGAGTTGTGCCGTACCGGAGTAATGCGGCGCCCACAGGAACGCCTCGCTTCCGGCCCGGCACCGAGCGGTGAGCGTCTGCGCTCCGTCGACCAGCAGCCCCCGCACCTCGTCGCCCTTCCGCTCACCGCTGAGGGTGGTGCGCGGCAGGGTGTAGACGCGGGTGCCGAGCAGCAGTTCCTGGTTGCGGTACGGCGAGAGGCCGAAGGCGGCCGGGGTGGTGCGCGCGGCGGCGGGCCGCACGGTCACCAGCGGCGGGACGTCCTCGCGGGTGACGGTCGCCGGGCCGCCGCCCTGGGGCAGCCACTTCTGGTGCGGGTCCGGCGGGTTGTGCACCCGGGCGCCCACCGAGAAGACTGCGTCGGTGACCGGGTTGTCGAGGCTCTGCAGGCTGCGGCCGCGCGAGGTCCAGCCGTCGCCGAGCGCGGTGAGGGTGCGGCTGAGGACGTCGGAGGTGAGGCTGCTGTAGTACTGGGAGCCCTGGCCGCCGACCATCATCGGGTCGTTGGCGACGGTCTGGTTGCGGCCGGGTTCGGTGCGGTACTTGGGCCAGGCGTCGGCCTGGGCGACGGCGTCCGCCTCCCGCTGCTGGCGGTCTCCCCAGGGTGCGTAGTCGTCCATCTGGCTGAGACGCATACGGCCGGCCACGGCGGAGGTGGCGGCGGCCTCGCCGAACTGGGCGCCGATCAGCAGCACGGCGGCAAGTCCGGCAAGCGCGGGCCTGCCGTCCCTGAGACTCAGGAGCGCGAGCCCGCCGAGGGCGCCCGCGACCGCGATCAGCACCACCGGCCAGGTGTGGTGGGCATGCTTCTGGGTCAGGGTGCTGCGGCCGGCGACGACGGCGATCAGGACCAGGAGCACGGTGGCGGCGCCCAGGGCGCGCCGGTCCGGCAGCCCGTAGGCAAGGGCATGCCACGCCGCTATCACCAGCAGGGCGCAGAACACGAAGGCCTGCCGGTAGGAGCTGCCGTTCGGGGCGGCGAAGGCGTGCCAGGCCAGGCTGGTCGGCGCCCACTGCAACGACAGACCCACGGCGAGCACCAGCACCGTCCAGCCCGCCCGTACCCGGGCCGGGACCTTGCGGTGGAAGGGCAGGGCCAGGGCGAGCACCAGCGCGGTGATGCCGACGTAGAGGGCCGGCGAGTTGTAGCTGTAGGTGGTCGGCAGCAGCCGGGCGAACAGGTAGTCGGCGCCGACCGGGGCGAAGTGGCCCTCGCGGCCCGGGTAGGCGTGCTTGGTGCCGGAGTAGACGACGATCACCAGCGGCGCGGCCAGGCCGATCCCGAGCCCGACGACGACCGTGGCCCGGCCGACCACGGCCAGTGCGCGCCGCCACGGCAGCTCGGCGAGCACCAGCCGGAGCAGCAGCACGAGGGCGGCGCCGAGGGTGGCCATGTAGGCGGTGTAGAAGTTGGCGGTCCAGGCGAGCGCCACGATCAGCACGCCGAGCAGCGGGCGCCGGCCGGCCATGGCCCACTCGCCGACCAGGCAGAGCAGCGGCAGCGCGATCAGCCCGTCGAGCCACATCGGGTTGAACGAGGCGAGGGCGAGGCTCCAGCCGCACAGGGCGTAGGAGGCACCCAGGATCCCGGCCGCCCACCAGCGGCCGCGGCGCAGGCTGAGCAGCAGCCAGGCCATGGCGGCTCCGGCGGTCGCCGTCTTCAGCACGGTGATCACGTACACCGCGAGGTCGATCTCGTCACGCGGGAACACCCCGACCAGCAGGGCGAACGGGCTGCTGACATAGGTGCCGATGTCAGGCAGGAAGCTGGAGCCGTAACCGGACTGCCAGTTGAAGACGATCCCGCCGTCGGCCCTGCCGTGCAGCAGGTCCCACAGGTGGGCGTGGAAGGGCACGTACTGGTTGCCGAGGTCGTTGACGCTGCGGGTGTGGGAGCCGAAGGGGTAGCTGCGGGCCACCACGTCGGCCGCACAGAACGCGACGGTGGTGAGGAGCGCCGAGAGCAGGGCGGCCGCCCGGCGCGGATCGGCGTTCAGCCGTCGCGCGAGTCCGGTCTCCCGCTCTTCGCTCCCCGCCGGTTTCACCCCCTGTTCGTGCCCGGTCAGGGTCGTGCGATTCATGCTGTGCGGCCCCCAGAGAAAAACGGGGGGTGGTTACTCCCCGCTGGTCGGTGTTTCGCCGACTTAGACGGGTAGAGGTTCCTGATGGTTGTGTCTCGCCTGTGAAGTAATAAGTCGAATTCCGAATGTGTGTACGCGTGTAGAAGGAATTCATTACTTCGATGGAAACAGAAGATTTCCAGGATGTGAGCGACAGGTTAACTCGCCGTTGAGAACCAGGTCAGAATGTCCTGACCAGTGGGCTGAGATGAGCGAGAGCACCAGCCGTGACGAGCGTTTCGCCCGTGGGCTGGAGGTCATGAGCCAGGTCGACGGCGGGCTCGGGGAGCGGGTCCTGGAGTCGCTGGCCGACAGCAGCCCCGAGCTGGGCCACCAGGTCGTCGCCTGGGGCTTCGGGGAGATCTGCTCCCGGCCCGAGCTGGTGCCGCGTGACCGGCAGCTGGTGACCCTGGGGATGCTCACCGCGCTCGGCGGCTGTGAGCCCCAGCTGGAGGTGCACATCAACTTCTCCCTGAACGCGGGACTCACGCCCCAGGAGATCGGGGGGCGGACGTCGGCCGGCTCGGGGACGGGTGCCATGGCGGCGTAAAGTCGGCGCATGCAGATGCTGCTGCCGTACCTGATCGTGCTCGCCGGGTTCGCCGCCGTCCTCGCGGCTCTCGCCTGGCTCGCGCGGTACATCCGGCGACGGGGCTCGGCGGGTGGCGGGCTGAGTGGGGCGCTCGCCGCGTACGAGGAGGCGTTCCGGGCGACCGGCCACGCCTCGCACCACGAGATCCGGCAGCAGGCCGAGCGCAAGGCACCGACCGGCTCCCCCCGTCCGAAGAAGACATGACCGAAGGCATGACCGTGGGTGATTTCTGGCCGGTGGCCGATGTGCTCGCGCACCTGCTCGGGCGGTGGCGGGTCGAGCGGGGCGTGCGGGATCTGGCGAGCGGGGACGAAGGGTGGTTCGAGGGGGCCACGGTGTTCCGGACGCTGGCCGGGGGCGGCCTGCTGCACGAGGAGTCGGGGACGTTCACCTGGCAGGGGGTGGCGCGGCCCGCCGAGCGGACGCTGCGGTTCCTGCCGGGGCCGCGGCCGGGCACGGCGGACGTGCGGTTCGCCGACGGGCGGCCCTTCCACGACCTGGACCTGGCGTCGGGACATTATGTCGCCGACCACCCGTGCGCGGCCGACCTCTACCGGGGCGAGTTCACCGTCCGGGACGCCGACCACTGGCGGACGGTGTGGCTGGTCGGCGGCCCGGCGAAGGACCTGGTCCTGACCAGCGACTACGTGCGCGAGCCCTGAGACCGGACCAGCGGACCTCGGCCCACCAACCCGTGACCACGAACCGGCCACCACGGCTCCACGGACCGCCGACGCCGCCGCCATGCGGCACCTCCAGCGGAGCGCTCAAGTACGCGAGGCCTGGTTCGGCGACACGTCGAACCGTAGGTTCCAGCGTCCGGCGCGGCCCGTCACCGTGGTCGTCGACAGGGGGCGCACGTCGATGTTCCAGTATGTCGACGGGGGCGCCTTGAGGGCGTAGACGAGCGCGGCGCGGATCACCGAGGGCTCGGCGACGGCGACGATTCGGCCGCCGTCGTCCACCGGGCGGGTGTCGAGCCAGCCGCCGACCCGGGAGATGAACGACAGCAGCGACTCACCGCCGTGCGGGGTGGCGCGCGGGTCGCCGAGCCAGGCGTCCACCTGGTCGGGCTCCCTGGCCATCGCCTCGCCCAGCGTCAGCCCGCGCCAGCGGCCCATGTCGCAGTCGCGCAGGGCGAGCTGGACCAGCGGGGCGTAGCCCAGACCCTCGCCGGTCGCGCGGCTGCGCGGGGTCGGCGAACAGTAGCGCAGCTCGGCCGCCGCGAGCGGTAGCAGGTCGGCGGCGACGCGCTGCACCTCGTCCCAGCCCGCCTGGTCCAGGGGGCGGGCGTCCTCGAAGCGCTCCGCGAGCAGCGGTGAGCTGCGCGCGGCCGCCACGAACGTGACCCGAAGTGACATGCGGCGATGGTGTGACGCTCAAGTGCACAGGTCAAGGGCTCTTGATGGGTGACTTGCGCGAGGAGGGGGAAACGTTACCCAATGGTCAGGAGGTGTCCGACAAGTCAACCGGAATGTCACTTCGGTGCCTCGTAGTAGAGGACCATCCACTGGTCCGGGTGTTCGAGCGGCGCAAATCCGAGCTTCTCGTAGACCCCGTGGGCGTCGTGGGTGGCGAGCAGGACGCGCCGCACCCCGGACGGCCGCAGGTGCTCGCGGATCGCCCCGACCATCGCCGTGCCGACGCCCTTGCCGCGCACCGACGGGTCGACGTACACGTCGGCGAGCCAGGCGAACAGCGCCTGGTCGGTCACCACGCGCGCGTACGCGACCTGCTCCCCGGTGACGGTGTCGTAGACCCCGAAGTTGAGGGAGCCGGTCATCGCCCGCCGGTGCTGCTCCAGCGGGCGGCCGGTCGCCCAGTAGGCGTCGGTGGACAGCCAGTCGTGGACGCGTTCGACGTCCACACGGTCGGTGTCGGCGGAGAACTCATAGCCCTCGGGGAGGCTGGGTGCGTCGCTCATGGGGGGATCCTCGCCGGTCGGCCGCACCGGCGTCGATCGGATTTCAGGGTCCTTCGGACGGGGCTCTCAGGGTTCCGGGCCGCAGCACCTCGTCACAGGCCGTCCGCAGCCGTCGTACGCCCTCCAGGATCTCCCCCGTCCCGGCGACCGCCGCGAAGCTCAGGCGGATGTGGGCGGCCGGGGGTTCGGCGCTGAAGTAGGGGCGGCCGGGGGTGACGGCGACGCCCGCGCGGAGGGCCGCGGCGGTCAGGGTCGTGTCGTCGATGCCTTCGGGCAGGCGGAGCCAGAGGTGGTAGCCGCCGGAGGGGATGTGCGGGAGGGCGAGTTCGGGGAGGTGGTGGGCGAGTGCGCCGGTGAGGGTGTCACGGCGGCTCTTCAACTCGGCCGACAGGGCGCGCAGATGGCGGGGCCAGGCCGGGGAGCCGACGAGTTCGAGGGCGGCCTCCTGGAGGGGGCGGGGGACGAAGAAGGTGTCGACGATCTGGATGGCGCGCAGGCGTTCGAGGACCGGACCGCGGGCGGCCAGTGCGGCCACCCGGAAGCTCGGCGAGGTGGCCTTCGTCAGCGAGCCGACGTGCACCACGACTCCGTCGGGGTCGTCGGCGGCGAGCGGGCGGGGCAGCGGGCCCGCGTCGGCGTGGACCAGCCGTCGTACGTAGTCGTCCTCGATGACGAACGCGCCGGCCTCCCGGGCGATCCGCACCACCTCGGCGCGGCGGTCGGGGGCGAGGACGGCCCCGGTCGGGTTCTGGAAGAGGGGCTGGCAGACGAAGACCCGGGCGCCGGTGGCGCGGAACGCGTCGGCGAGGAGGGCGGGGCGCACCCCGTCGGGGTCGACCGGGACCGGGACCGGGCGCAGTCCCGCGGCGCGTGCGATGGCGAGCATGCCGGGGTAGGTGGGGGACTCGACGAGGACCGGGGCGCCGGGCGGGGCGAGCGCGCGCAGGGCGGTGGCCAGGGCCGACTGGCCACCGTTCGCGATCAGCACGTCGGCCGTGGTGACCGCGCCGCCGATGTCCCGGGCGAACCACTCGCGCAGCTCCGCAAGCCCGTCGAGGGGCGGCCGTCCCCACGCGCCGGGCCGGCGGCCGGCCCTCGCCAGTGCCGCCGCCATCGCGCGCTCCGGTTCCAGGGAGGCGTGCAGGTAGCCGCCGCTGAGTTCCAGCACACCGGGCGGCGGGACGGCCAGGCAGACGGTGACCCCGGATGCGTCGACCGTGCGCGGGACCACGTCGAGGGCGCCGTCGGCGCTGAGCGCCACCTCCTGCCAGGAGGTGTCCCCGGTGGACTCTGCCGTGGTCCGCGGCCGGGCCTTGAAGGCACCGGCACCGGGCCGGGTGACGACCAGACCCTCCGCGACCAGCTGGGCCAGCGCCCGCGAGACCGTCACCGGGCTCACCCGGAACCGCTCCACCAGCGCCCGGCTCGACGGCAGCTTTCCACCCGCCGAGTAGCGGTCGAGCTCCCGCCGCAGATGTTCCGCCAGTTCAAGGACACTGCTACGCTCTTGCATGAGAGTAGAGAGTAGCGCTACCACAGCCAGTTCGATAGCGGTCGACACTCCCCCGGCCACCCCCGCCTCCCATCGGGCCGGCACCCTGCAGGCCGCACTCGGTGTCGTCGCCTTCTCCCTCACCTTCCCGGCCACCGCCTGGGGGCTTGAGGGGTTCGGGCCCTGGGCGCTGGTGGCGGTGCGCAGCGTGCTCGCGGCGGCCATGGCGGGCAGCTGTCTGCTGTTCCTTCGGGTACGACTGCCCGAGCGCCGGCACTGGGCGGGGCTGGCCGTCGTCGCGGCCGGCGTGGTGCTCGGCTTCCCGATGCTGACCACGCTCGCCCTGGAGACCTCCACCACCTCGCACGCGGCCGTGGTGGCGGGCCTGCTCCCGCTGACCACCGCCCTCTTCTCGGCCCTGCGCATGGGCGTACGTCCCTCCCGCACCTTCTGGGCGGCGGCCCTCGCGGGCGCGGCGACCGTGCTGGCGTTCACGATCGCCCAGAGCGGCGGGGCGCTCACGACCGCCGACGGGTATCTCTTCGCGGCGCTGGTGGTGTGCGCGGCCGGCTACACCGAGGGCGGCCGGCTGGCCCGGATCATGCCGGGCTGGCAGGTCATCGGCTGGGCGCTGGTGTGCTGCCTGCCGCTGACCGTGCCGGCCGCGGTGGTCGCGCTGTCGTACGAGCCGGTCGTCTGGAACGCGCACGGCGTGGCCGGCGTGCTGTGGGTGGCGGTGGGCTCGCAGTTCCTCGGTCTGGTGGTCTGGTACCGGGGCATGGCGGCCGTCGGCATTCCGAAGGCCAGCCAGTTGCAGTTGGCCCAGCCCCTGCTCACACTGGTGTGGTCGGTACTGCTGCTCGGCGAGCACGTCACCGCGGCCGCTCCACTCACGGCCGCCGCAGTGCTCGTGTGCATCGCCGTCACCCAACGATCGCGATCGTGAGGAGGCCCTGGAGATGCATGCATCCAAGGGCGACCAGCTTGTCCAGCACGGCAGGGTGGTCGGACAGCACGACCATGTCTCGGAAGTCGTCCAGGTGCTGGGCCCCGAGGGCAACCCGCCCTACCGGGTCCGCTTCGAGGACGGCCACGAGGCCATCATGTCCCCCGGCCCCGACTGCCAGGTCAAGCACCGGGAGACCCAACAGCGTCAGTAGGCCGCGGCGACGGGCCTACGCAACGGGGGCGCCCGCCGCTCTCCGGTCAGACCGGCGGGAGGGCCGGCTGCTGGTAGTGGTCGGCGACCACCCGTGACAGCGCCCCGATCGGATCGGCGGCCACGTCCTGGGCCGCGAAGTACACATGCCCGCCGACCTGCGCGTACTGGTTGGCCAGGGTCAGATGCCGGGACAGCTCGGCCGGGTTCTGCCAGGCGGTGGGCGCGCCGGCGGCCCCCGCCTGGTACAGCGCCTCACCGATGTAGAGCCGGGTCCCGGAGCCCTTGGCCACGCCCGCCCACCACTCGACGACCTTGGCGTAGTCGGCGGCCGCGTCGCCGATCTGCCAGTACGCCTGCGGGACGACGTAGTCGATCCAGTTCTTCTGCACCCATTTCCGGGTGTCCGCGTACAGGTCGTCGTAGGTCTCCACCCCCGCTTGGGTGTCCGAGCCCCGGGAGTCGGTGGTGGCGTTGCGCCACACGGCGAACGGGCTGATTCCGAACCGGGTGCCGGGCCGGAGCTTGCTGATCCCGGCGGCGGTCTCGGTCACCAGCTTGTCGATGTTGTCCCGGCGCCAGGCCGCCCGGGAGGAGAAGTCGCCGCCGTGGGTGTCGTAGGCGTCGTCGTCGTCGAAGGTCTGGCCGGCCACCGGGTACGGGTAGAAGTAGTCGTCGAAGTGGACCGCGTCCACGGGGTACTTGGCGACCGCGTCCAGGATCGCCTGCTCCACGAAGGCACGGACCGCCGGGATGCCGGGGTTGTAGTAGAGCTTGCCGCCGTATGGCACCACCCAGTCCGGGTGCTTGCGGGCGGGGTGCGAGGCGACCAGCTTGCCCGGGTCGGTGTTGTTGGCGATCCGGTACGGGTTGAACCAGGCGTGCAGTTGCAGGCCCCGGGCGTGCGCCTCCGCGACGGCCACGCCGAGCGGGTCCCAGCCCGGGTTCTTGCCCTGGGTGCCGGTGAGGTACTGGGACCAGGGCTCGTGGGGCGAGGGCCAGAACGCGTCGGCGGTGGGCCGCACCTGGAACATCACAGTGTTGAGCCGGTAGTCCACCGCCTTGTCGAGGAGGGCGGTCAGCTCCTTGCGCTGGGCCGAGGCCGACAGCCCGGTGCGCGAGGGCCAGTCACGGTTGGAGACGGTCGCCAGCCACATGCCTCGCATCTCGGTGGCCGCGCGTCGGGGCCGGGCCGCGGCCGTCGCCCCCGGTGCCGCCAGCGCCAGCGTCGACAGCGCCGCCGCCGCAAACATCCTGCGAGACACTCCTGCCATCTGAGACCTTCTAACTCTCCGGATCCGCGTGGTCACGGATCGCCTCCGCGCCACAGGATGCACCCACCCACACGATCGATCATCGATACTTACGGGTAACGTGCACGAACGGAGCAGGCACCGGATCCGGAGGTCCTGCCGGCCGGCCGTAGATCAGCGAAGGGGACGATGTGACCGACATCGAGAAGGTCGGAGTCGTGGGCTGCGGCCAGATGGGAGCAGGCATCGCCGAGGTGTGCGCTCGCTCCGGTCTGGACGTGAAGGTCGCCGAGACCACCGGCGAGGCCCTGGAGATCGGCCGTACCCGGCTGTTCAACTCCCTGGGCAAGGCGGCCGAGCGCGGCAAGATCAGCGAGGAGGAGCGGGACGCCACCCTGGCGCAGCTGAGCTTCACCACGGACCTCGGCGAGTTCGCCGACCGTGACCTGGTGATCGAGGCCGTCGTCGAGAACGAGCAGGTGAAGACGGAGATCTTCCAGGTGCTCGACCAGGTGGTGACCCGCCCGGACGCGATCCTGGCCTCCAACACCTCCTCGATCCCGCTGGTGAAGCTGGCGGTCGCGACCTCCCGTCCCGACCATGTGATCGGCATCCACTTCTTCAACCCGGCCCCGGTGCAGAAGCTGGTCGAGCTGATCCCCGCGCTCACCACCTCCGAGGGCACCCTGAGCCGTGCCCAGGTCTTCGCCGAGAAGGTGCTCGGCAAGCACGCGATCCGCGCCCAGGACCGGTCCGGGTTCGTGGTCAACGCGCTACTGGTGCCGTATCTGCTCTCGTCCATCCGGATGTTCGAGTCCGGCATCGCGAGCCGCGAGGACATCGACAACGGCATGGAGATGGGCTGCGCCCACCCGATGGGCCCGCTGAAGCTGTCCGACCTGATCGGTCTGGACACCATCGTCTCCATCGCCAACTCGATGTACGCCGAGTACAAGGAGCCGCTGTACGCCGCTCCCCCGCTGCTCCAGCGCATGGTCGAGGCGGGCCGGCTGGGCCGGAAGACCGGCTCGGGCTTCTACACCTACGGCTGAGCACACCCGACTTTCCACGTTGATTACAGGGAGCGATGCTCCACGGGCCCGGCACCGCCAACGGTGCCGGGCCCGCGTGTTTCACACACCGTGTGCGCTCCGGACACGCATATGCCCTTCGCACACTCTCCCCACGCGCTCACCTGGCGAGTTCATCTTCATGCGCATGCAAAGGGATGCGGAACGACATCTTCGACTACGCAAAGGAGTGGACCCGTGGCCACCGAACAAGAGCATCCCGTGGTCCAAGGAGAACTCGCAGAGTTACGTCGTCGCCTCGATGTGGCCTACGCCCGGGTCGAGGGAGGGCTCAACCTGCTCAGTCACCGCACCAAGGAGACGGCCAAGGAACTGGACGACGTGAACGCCCGCCTCGCCTCGCTGGAGAATGCCCGCTGGCCTCTGCCCTCGATCGCCGCGCTCATCGCACTGGGCGCCCTCGTCGTCACCGTCTGGCAGGCGCTGGCCCGCTAGTCGGCCAGTCGTCAGTCGCCTAGTCACCGGCCAGCCTGAGGTGGTGCAGCAGGAGTAACGCGGCCGCCATGTTGGCGGCCGGGACCTCCCCGCGGGCGATCATGTCCGGGACGAGCTTGAGAGGGACCCACTCCCGGCGGTCCGATTCGAAGTCGTCCACGGGGTGTCCGACGTACTCGCCCTCGTCGGACCAGTAGATGTGGTGCCGGGCGTCGGTGAGGCCGTTGGACGGCTCCACGGTCATGAGGTGGTGCAGGGTTCCCGGCCGCCAGCCGGACTCCTCCTCCAGTTCCCTGGCGGCCGCGACGGCGATGTCCTCACCGTCCTCGACCACACCGGCCGGGAGTTCCCACCCCCAGCTGTCGGTGATGAAGCGGTGGCGCCACAGGAGGAGGACCTCATTGGCCTCGTTGACCACCGTCGCCACGGCCACGGGCCGCAGCCGTATCAGGAAGTGGTCGAGATGCCGGCCGTCCGGCAGCTCGACATCTGCGAGTTTGACGCTGAACCAGCGGTTTTCATACACAGATTGTTCGTTCAGTTTCGTCCACTGCACGGTTCTGCCACCTTCCGCCGAGTAAGTGGCAATATCGCAGCAGGGACTCCTCAGGCCTACAGTGCGCCTCGATCGATACGGGTGCGGTCTACAGCGGTACGCGCAGCGCGCTGTCGATGAGCTCGGCGGCTTCGGCGGTTCCGGCCGAACCGCTGCGCACCAGGTGCTCGCGCACCGCGCGGAGTCTGTCGCGCAGTCGCTGGGACTCCATTCCGCGGGCCTGTTCGGCCATCTGCACGGCCGTGGCCACCGCGTTGTCCGCGTTTCCCTGGCGCAGTTCGATGGTGCTGAGCATGGCCAGCCGATGCACCCGTCCCCGGTCGTGGGCCGGGTTGTCGACGGCGGCCGCGGCATGCTCCCGGGCGGCGGCCAGCTCGCCGAGACTGAGCAGCGCCTCGGCCACCTGCACATTGACCAGACCGGGTTGGACATAGCCGGTCTCGTCGGGTTCATAGCCGCGCCGGATGCGTTCGGCGGCCGCCTCCGCCCGCCGGATGCAGGACAGCGCGCTCGTGCCGTCGCCGAGGTGGGCGTACGCCTTGGCCTGCATCGCGTAGAGGTCGGAGGCGAGCGCCGGGGTGATGTGCTTG
Source organism: Streptomyces sp. NPDC111744 (assembly GCF_055634995.1). Classification (NCBI taxonomy): domain Bacteria; kingdom Bacillati; phylum Actinomycetota; class Actinomycetes; order Kitasatosporales; family Streptomycetaceae; genus Streptomyces; species Streptomyces sp. NPDC111744. Next base: position 249,242 of record NZ_JBVKCG010000006.1, on the reverse strand, counting down.
CCGGCGGCGCGCAGCGCGGCCTCCGCGAACGCGACGGCCTGCCGGAACTCCCGCATGAACAGCGCCTGGTTGACAAGGAGCGCGATGACGTACGCGCCGAGTCCCCGGTCGCCGCTCGCCTTCGCCAGGCGCAGGGCCTGGTGGAAGTAACGCTGAGCGAGGCCGTGGGCGTCGGAGTCGTAGGCGCAGATCCCCACAATGGCGACCAATCCCCCGGTCGCCCGGTGCAGTTGACGCCCCGTGGCGTCCGTGTAGCTGCCTCGCAGCAGCGGAGCCGCCTCGGCGTTGAGGAAGCCGACGACCCTGCTGCGGGTGGCCATGCCGCCGGCCTTGCGGTACATCTGCTCGTAGTGGGCGCGGGCGGCACGCAGCATCTCCAGGTCGCCCGGGGTGACCCGGTGCCGGCCGCCACGCGAGACGTCCACGTCCTCAGGGGGGTTCTCCCACTCCCACACCGGCATCACCGCGGGCGTGCCGGTGACGGCGGGGGCGCCGAGTATGTGCGGGCGCTGCTGTTCGTCGGACCGCCACAGGGCCGTGGCCCGTTCGACGAACCCGGAGAGCGCGGTGGTGTGCGGGACACTGGGCTCGCCGGGCACGCCGAGGCCGATGTCATCGAGGGTGACCGTGCGGTGCAGCCGGGCGGCGAGCACCTCGCAGATCAGGTCGGGCACCTGGCCACGCGGCCGCTGGCCCTTCAACCACCGTGCCACGGCGGTGTGTTCGTAGCGGAGCGAGAGTCCACGGGCCCGGCCCGCCTGGTTGACATGGGCGGCGAGACCGGCGTGCGAGATCCCCGCCTCGTCCAGGATCGCGTCGAGCAGAGAATTGGGCTGCATGAATGCCCCCCCGAGTGGCCTGGTGCCGTCAGCGTAGTGCGTGGGTGTTCACACGGGGTGTGAACGGAGTGCGCGAATCCGCAGCGTACGCACGCTGTTGCGGAGCGTGTCGGACCGGTTGACTGAACTGCCTCGCAAGAGGCCGGCCGGGCCGCCGGCTCCCCCCCTCCTACAGTGCGGTGGCCTGGCCGATGTCCGGGGGCTAGCGGTGCGTTGACGGCTGCGGGTGCGCAGGGGTCGGTCGCACGGTTCCCCGCGCCCCGAGCAAGGCGCGTTGCTGTGCACGGTCGTTGGTCAGTGCGAGGAGTGCGATGTCGTCGGAGGGACGGCCGTTCGTGTGGTGGAGCAGGGCGGTGAAGACCGTCCTCAGGATGGTCTGCGGAGAGACCGGGCGGTCCCGTACCGCTTCCGCCAAGGCCCCCCGCAGGGAGAAGAAGTGGCCCCGCGCGTCTCTCGCGTCCTCCGCACCGTCCGTATAAAGGACGAGGGAGTCGTCCGGGAGCAGTCGACCACAGTGCGTGGCGGCAAGGTCCGGCGGCAGGGGGAAGGGCCCCAGAGGCGGCAGCGGTTCCGCCCCCGACAACGGGCCGATCCTCGTCCCGCTGATCAGATACGGCCATGGATGGCCGCAGTTGAGAGCGCGTAGTTCGCCGTCCCCGGCGATCTCCAGCAGGAGTACGGTGACGAACTCCTCGGCGACCGGGTTGTCCGGGTCGAGGCCGCTGGAGGGGTGTTCGGCGCGGGCTCGTTCGCGCAGGTGTCTGGCGAGGGCGCGGTCCAGCCGGCCGAGGACATGGCCCAGTTCGGGCTCGTCGTGGGCGGCCTCGCGAAAGCTGCCGAGGACGGCGGCGACGGTGCCGATGGCGGCCAGTCCGTGCCCGCGTACGTCGCCCATCACGACCCGTACGCCGTGCTCGGTGGCGACGGCCTCGTAGAGGTCGCCGCCGATGATCGCGCCCCGGTCGGCGGAGAGCTGGGCGGCCGCGACGTTCAGCCCCGCGAGACGGGGCGGCAGAGGCCGCAGCAGCACGCTCTGCGCGGCGCAGGCGACCCTGCGGGCCTGCCGTAGCTCCCGGAGCAGGGCCCGGCGGACATGGAGTATCAGCCCGGTGCCGACCGCGAAGAACACGGCGCTGGTGACGATCCGCGCGCCGAGCCCGTTCTGCTCGGCCAGCGGGCATCCGAATTTGTACGAGACCGCGACGGCACCCCACACCGTGGGCAACCCCAGGGCGAGCGCACAGCGCGAGGACCGAGAACGTGTCCGGGGCCGCCTCCCACGGGGAACCCCAGCCTTGATGCGGATCATGCCGATGGCCCCCAAGTAGGCCCTGACAGAACAGACGGACCGACCCCGAAAGGCCGGTCCGATTCTGTCGACGGCATGCCCCGAAAGGGCCATGTCCCGGATGGATCTCACCCGAATGAGTGACCGTCCGTCAGACACCCGCATTTATGCAGGTGGCAAGCGCCCCGAAGGGACTCGGGACTGTGTCCGTTGCGCCTAGCCCCGCAGCACCGCTCCCGTGCGCTCGCCCGCCAGGGCGACCGCCGCATCCCGGGCAGCCGACGCCTCGTCCACCGTCAGCGTGCGATCGGACGCCCGGAACCGCAGCGCGTACGCCAGCGACTTCTTCCCGTCGCCGAGCTGCTCGTCGTTGACATACACGTCGAACAGCCGGATGCCTTCGAGCAGTTCACCCGCGCCCTCGCGCAGCGCGGCCTCGACATCCGCGGCCGGTACCGGCTTGTCCACCACGAGGGCGACATCCTGCGTGGCCACCGGGAACGTCGAGATGCTCGGCGCCTGCGGCACACCGTCGCCGGCCTGCTCCAGGGCGTCCAGGTCCAGCTCCATCGCGCAGGTGCGCGCGGGCAGCCCCAGTGCCTTGAGCACGCGCGGGTGGAGCTCGCCGGCGTGGCCCACGACCCGCTCGGTGCCGTCGGCGACGACCGCCAGCTCGGCGCACCGGCCGGGGTGCCACGGCCCGTACTGGCCGGACCGCACGATCAGCTCGGCCCCGGCCTCACGGGCGACCGTGCGCCCCGCCTCGACGGCGTCGGCCCAGTCGGCCGGACGGCCCTTGCCCCACCAGCCGGCCTGCTCGCGGGCGCCCGTGAGGACGGTGGCCACGTGCCGGGGCTGCTCGGGCAGCACGGCGTTCAGCGCGGCGAGTTCCTCGTCGGTCGGGCGGCGGTCGACCGGCAGATGACCGGCGACGCCCTGCTCCTCGCGCGGGAGGAAGACCAGGCCGGTCTCGAACAGCGCCAGGTCGTGGGCGCCCCGCCCGTCGTTGCGGCGCAGCGCACCGAGCAGACCCGGCAGCAGCGAGGTGCGCAGCGCGGGCTCCTCGTCGTTGAGCGGGTTGGTCAGCCGGAGGGCACGGCGGGCCGGGTCGTCGGCAGCCAGGCCCAGCTGGTCGAAGACCTGCTCGCTGACGAACGGGTAGTTCGGCGCCTCGACATAACCGGCCCCGGCCAGCGCGCGGCCCACCCGGCGGTGCAGCCGCTGACGGTGGGTCAGGCCCCGGCCGGACGGCGCCTTGGGCAGCGTGGAGGGCAGGTTCTCGTAGCCCTCCAGGCGGATGACCTCTTCGGCCAGGTCGTTCTGTTCGATGAGGTCGGGCCGCCAGGACGGCACGGTGACGATCAGTTCGTCCTGCCCGTAGACATCGCAGCCCACCTCCTGGAGACGGCGGACGACGGTCTCCCGGCCGTACTCGACACCCGCGACCTTGTCGGGGTGGTTCGCCGCGACGGTGATGGTGTGCGGCGCGGAGGGCGCGATCACCTCGGTGACGCCGGCCTCGGCGGTGCCGCCGGCGAGCAGCACCAGTAGGTCCACCGTGCGCTGCGCGGCGGCGGCCGCGGCCTGCGGGTCGACCCCGCGCTCGAAGCGGCGGGAGGCCTCGGAGGACAGCTTGTGGCGGCGGGCGGTGCGCGCGATGGCGACGGCGTCGAAGTGGGCCGCCTCGATCACCACGTCGGAGGTGGCGTTCTCCATGTCCTCGTGGTCGGCGATCTCGGTGTTGGCGCCGCCCATGACGCCCGCGAGACCGATCGGGCCGCGGTCGTCGGTGATCACCAGGTCCTCGGCGTGCAACTTCCGCTCGACGCCGTCGAGGGTGACGATCTTCTCGCCCTCGGCCGCGCGGCGGACGCCGATGGTGCCCTGGACCAGGTTGCGGTCGTAGGCGTGCAGCGGCTGGCCGAGCTCCATCATCACGTAGTTCGTGACGTCGACGGCGAGCGAGATCGGGCGCATGCCGACCTTCTGGAGCCGGCGCTGGAGCCAGATCGGGGAGCGGGCCTCGGGGCTCAGCCCGGTGACCGTGCGCGCGGTGAACCGGTCGCAGCCGATCGGGTCGGCGACCTGGACCGGGTAGCCGAAGGCGTTCGGGCCGGGTACGTCGATCAGCGCCGGGTCGCGCAGCGGCAGACCGTAGGCGATGGCGGTCTCGCGGGCCACACCGCGGATGGACAGGCAGTCGCCGCGGTTGGCGGTGACGGCGATGTCCAGGACCTCGTCGACCAGTTCGAGCAGCTCGATGGCGTCCTTGCCGACCTCGGTCTCCGGCGGCAGCACGATGATGCCGTGGGTGCCGTCGGCGCCCATGCCCAGCTCGTCGCTGGAGCAGATCATGCCGTGGGAGGTCCTGCCGTACGTCTTGCGGGCGCTGATCGCGAACCCGCCGGGGAGCACTGCCCCTGGCAGGACGACTACGACCTTGTCGCCGACGGCGAAGTTGCGGGCGCCGCAGACGATCTCCTGCGGCTCACCGGTGCCGTTGGCCCTGCCGACGTCGACCGTGCAGAAGCGGATCGGTTTCTTGAAGCCCTCCAGCTCCTCGATGGTGAGGACCTGGCCGACGACCAGGGGGCCCTTGAGGCCGTCGCCGAGCTGCTCGACGGTCTCGACCTCCAGACCGGCCGAAATCAGCTTGGCCTGCACATCGCGGCCGGTCTCGGTGGCCGGCAGGTCGACGTACTCCCGCAGCCAGGAAAGCGGGACCCGCATCAGATCTCCATCCCGAACGGCCGGGTGAACCGGACGTCACCCTCGACCATGTCTCGCATGTCCTCGACGTTGTGGCGGAACATCAGCATCCGCTCGATGCCGAACCCGAAGGCGAAGCCGCTGTACTTCTCCGGGTCGACGCCGCAGGCGGTGAGCACCCGCGGGTTGACCATGCCGCAGCCGCCCAGCTCGATCCAGCCTTCGGAGGAGCAGGTACGGCAGGGCCGGTCGGGGTTGCCGACGGACTCGCCCTTGCAGACGTAGCACAGCATGTCCATCTCGGCGCTGGGCTCGGTGAAGGGGAAGAAGTTCGGCCGCAGCCGGGTCTTCATGCCCTCGCCGAACAGCGACTGGACCATGTGGTCCAGGGTGCCCTTGAGGTCGGACATGGTCAGGCCCTCGTCGACGGCGAGCAGCTCCACCTGGTGGAAGACCGGGGTGTGGGTGGCGTCCAGTTCGTCGGTGCGGTACACGCGGCCGGGGCAGATCACGTAGACCGGCAGCTCGCGGTCGAGCAGCGAGCGGATCTGGACCGGCGAGGTGTGGGTGCGCAGCACGACACCGGACTCGGTGCCGCCCTGCGGGCCCTCGACGAAGAAGGTGTCCGCCTCGCCGCGCGCCGGGTGGTCCGGGCCGATGTTGAGGGCGTCGAAGTTGAACCACTCGGCCTCGACCTGCGGGCCCTCGGCGACCTCGTAGCCCATGGCCACGAAGATGTCCTCGATGCGGTCCGAGAGCGTGGTCAGCGGGTGGCGGGCACCGGCCGGGACGCGGTCGTAGGGCAGTGTGACGTCCACCGCCTCCTCGACCAGCACCCGGGCATCGCGCTCGGCCTCCAGCTCCTCCTGGCGGCCGGCAAGGGCCTTGTTCACGGCGCCGCGGGCCTGGCCGACCAGCTTTCCGGCGGCGGCCTTGGCGTGCGGGGGCAGGGCGCCGATCTCGCGGTTGGCGAGGGCCAGCGGGGAGGTGCCCCCGGTGTGGGCGACCTTGGCCTCCTGGAGCGCGTCGAGGGAGCCCGCGGCGGCGAACGCGGCGAGCGCCTCGTCCCGCATGCGCTCGATCTCTTCCGGTTTCAACGCCTCGACCTCGACAGGGTCGTACGACTTATTGGGTGCCGACATCTCTTCCCGTGCTTCCGATTGGCTGGCGGTGGTCCCCGAGACCGTTGGTGGGCCGTGTGAAGGACACAAAGGTGCCAAAGGCCGAGTCTAACGGGGTGGAGGAATGCGAAGCGCCCGCGGGCTGCTCAGGCGGTCTCGGTGAGCCGGACGGTGTCCGTGATCTCAGGCGAGATACGCCGGTGCGCTCACGGGCAACGTAAATCGGAACTCGGCGCCGCCGCTCGCGGCGCGTCCGACGGTGATGGTTCCGCCGTGGGCCTCGACGATGCCCTTGACGATATAGAGCCCGAGGCCGGTGCCCCCGCGCTTGCTGCCCCGCCAGAAGCGGGTGAAGACGCGGTTCATGGACTCCTCCGGGATGCCTGGCCCCTCGTCGCTCACGGTGACCGACGTGCCGGCGCTCTCCCCTTCGCGCGGGGACGCCGAGGGCGTGACGTCAATGGTGACGGCTCCCTCGCCGTGCCGCACGGCATTTTCGATGAGGTTGCTGAGGACCTGGTCGACCTTGTCGGGGTCGGCCCACAGCGCGGGCAGCGGCTGCTCGATGCGGAGCAGGAACCGGTCGGCGGGCTGCCCGGCGGCGACATACGCCTGGATGTGCCGCCCGACGGCCGCCCCTATGTCCACGGGCTGCCGGCGCAGCTCAAGGCGTCCGCTGTCGATCCTGGAGATGTCCAGCAGCTCGGCGATGAGCCGGGTGACCCGGTCGGCGTCGGCGTCGACCGTCTCCAGCATCAGCCGCTTCTGGTCGTCGGTGAACCGCTCCCATTTGGCGAGCAGGGTGGCGGTGAACCCCTTGACGGAGGTCAGCGGGGAACGCAGCTCGTGGGCGACGGTGGCGATCAGCTCGGCGTGACTGCGTTCGGTACGGCGGCGGGCCTCGGTGTCCCGCAGCGACACGACGACCCGGCGGACGGGCCCGGTGGGCTCGGCGCGCACATACCTGGCGGACACCAGCACCTCCCGGCCGCCGGGCAGCAGGAGGTTCCGCTCCGGCTGACCGACCCGGATGGCGAGGCCGCCGTAGGGATCGGTGAGCTGCCACCAGCGCCTGCCCTCCAGGTCCTCTAACGGCAGGGCCTTCTCCAGCCGTTGTCCGAGGGCGTCGGCGGGGGCGGTGGCGGTGATCCGGGCGGCGGCCGCGTTGAAGCGTACGACGATGCCGTGCTCGTCGGCGACCACCAGGCCGTCGGGCAGTTCGTCGGGGTCGACACCGGAGCCGGTGAGGTCGCCATGCCGGGGTGCGGGTACGCGGCCGGTGCCGCTGCCGCCCGGCGCGTTGCTGGTGCCGACACTCATCCCCGTACTCCACCTCTCAGACGGCGCAGCAGGCCCCCGAGCTGGTCACCTTACTAGCTCTCGGTGACGGAACGGCACCCTCCGGAGGCACGCTGTGCACGGGCCGTTGCGTACAGACATACGGCGGCGGCGGTGGCGAGGTTCAGGCTTTCGGCTTTCCCGTGGATGGGAACGCGCACGACGGCGTCCGCCAGCGCGCGGGTCTCCTCCGGGAGCCCCCAGGCCTCGTTCCCGAACACCCAGGCGGTGGGTCCGCCCATCGTGCCCTTGTCGAGCTCGTCGTCGAGGTCGTCGGTCCCGGCGCCGTCGGCGGCGAGGATCCGCACACCGACGTTCTTCAGCCCGGCGACGGCCTGCTCGACGGGCACCCCTACGGCGACGGGCAGATGGAAGTGCGACCCGACGGAGGCGCGCACGGCCTTGGGGTTGTACAGGTCGACAGAGGCATCGGTCAGTACGACGGCCTCCGCACCGGCAGCATCCGCGCACCGCAGCACGGTCCCGGCGTTGCCAGGGTCGCGGACGTTGGCGAGGACGGCGACGAGCTTGGGACGGGCGGCGAGGATGTCCTCGAACGGGGTGTCGATGAACCGGCAGACACCGACCAGCCCCTGTGGGGTGACGGTGGTGGAGATGTCGGCGACGACCTCTTCGGAGGCGAGGTGGATCCGGGCGCCGACGTCCCGGGCGTCCCCGACGATGTCGGCGTACCGCTCCGCGGCCTCGACGGTCGCGAACAGCTCGACGAGCGTCGCCGTCCCGTCGACCCGATGCCCCACCGCCTCCCGCACAGCCTGCGGACCCTCGGCGAGAAACAGCCGGTCCTTCCCCCGGAAGTTCCGCTTGCCAAGCCGCCGAGCGGCAGCCACACGGGCGGAGCGGGGGGAGATCAGCTCGGGGGTGGGCATCTTGTTCTTCACCTTCAGCAAGAGATGGGGCGGCAGGCAACAGTAGGACCCGCAGGCCATTCAGCCTGCGGGTCCTTCAGTCACGTCGGCCAAGGCCAGCGCCAGCGTCACGCCGCCTTCGGCGCGTTGACGTCCGCCGGCAGCGCCTTCTGCGCGACCTCGACGAGCGCGGCGAACGCGCCGGCGTCGTTGACCGCCAGCTCGGCCAGGATCTTGCGGTCGACCTCGACGTTCGCGGCCTTCAGACCCTGGATGAAGCGGTTGTACGTGATGCCGTTGGCGCGGGCAGCGGCGTTGATGCGCTGGATCCACAGCTGCCGGAAGTCGCCCTTGCGCTTCTTGCGGTCGTTGTAGTTGTAGACCAGCGAATGGGTGACCTGCTCCTTGGCCTTGCGGTACAGGCGCGAACGCTGACCGCGGTAGCCGGAGGCGGCTTCGAGGATCGCCCGGCGCTTCTTGTGGGCGTTGACTGCCCGCTTGACGCGTGCCACTTGTTAACTCCTTGTAGCGGGGCCGCGGTTGACTCACGCGGCCCGGAAACGACTGGGTCCCGGTGCTGACTTCAGGGCGCCGGCCGGCGCCCGCGTGTCACTTGCCGAGAAGCTTCTTGATCTTCGCGGTGTCGCCCGGGGCCATCTCGGCGTTGCCGGTGAGGCGACGCGTCACACGAGACGACTTGTGCTCGAGCAGGTGGCGCTTGCCGGCGCGCTCACGCAGCACCTTGCCGGAGCCGGTGATCTTGAAGCGCTTGCTGGCACCGCTGTGCGTCTTGTTCTTCGGCATAGCGCCGTTATCTCCTCGTCGATGGCGCTCCGGTGCCCGGTCGCGAAACCGGGCACGGTGGAACGTCGCTCTTGTATCGATTGCATCCGGAGACTTTCGCCCCTGGGTGCTGACCTGGGGCGGTTGCCCCCGGGATCACGCCTCGGCGGGCTCCTCGGCGGGCGCCTCGGCCTCCGCGTCGGCCTCCAGCTCAGCCGCGTTCTGCGACTTGCCGGGGTTGGCCTTCGCTTCGGCCTTGCGGGCTTCCTGCGCCTGCCTGGCCTCGGCCATCGCCTCGGTCTTCTTCTTGTGCGGACCGAGAACCATGATCATGTTTCGGCCGTCCTGCTTCGGGTTCGACTCGACGAAACCGAGGTCCTGGACGTCCTCCGCGAGACGCTGCAGCAGTCGGTAGCCCAGTTCGGGCCGGGACTGCTCGCGACCACGGAACATGATCGTGATCTTGACCTTGTCGCCCTGCTTGAGGAACCGTACGACGTGACCCTTCTTGGTGTCATAGTCGTGCGGGTCGATCTTCGGCCGGAGCTTCATTTCCTTGATGACCGTGTGCGCCTGGTTCTTGCGCGCCTCACGGGCCTTCATGGCCGACTCGTACTTGAACTTGCCGTAGTCCATGAGCTTGCAGACCGGCGGGCGTGCGCTCGCCGCCACCTCGACCAGGTCGAGGTCGTACTCCTGCGCAAGCTCCAGTGCCTTGGCCAGGGGGACGATGCCCACCTGCTCGCCACTGGGACCGACAAGTCGCACCTCGGGAACGCGAATCCGGTCGTTGATGCGGGGCTCGGTGCTGATGGATCCTCCTCGGTAGCACCACGCGACGGTCTGGCGGACAGCCGCGTAACGTCTGTTTTCGTGAGACCTAACCGCACCGAAGCAGAAAAAATGCCCCGGACGATCACAGGCGGGGCTCCTCGAACTACCGGAACACCGCCGCGAGGATCGCGGGGCGCACTATCGGACGGAACGCCGTCGCCATAGCGGCGAAGCGACCGTCTGACCGGTGACCCGCCGCCCAGCAGGGCGATCAGGTGGGAGTTCGAAGCCTCCACTTGTGGGCCGGGTCGGTTAGCCGCGAGGCATACCCGTCCGGCCGGTCGTCACACAAGGTTAGCAGCAAAGCGGAGAGAGGACCAATTGGGACGTCCTGGGCCCAGGTCGGAGCCCTGGGTCCGCTGCGCCTATCGTGGGCGTCATGAGTGAGACGCCCCTTCCTGGCCCCGGTGACGCCGGACAGCCCGACTTCGACGAGATGACCCGCGACATCGCCGAGGTCCCCGCGGTCGAGGTGATCGTGACGGTCGCCGTCAACCTGATGAGCGCCGCGGCCGTGAAGCTCGGTCTGACCGAGGAGGGCGACAAGTACAAGGACCTGGACGAGGCCCGCAAGCTGGTCACCGCCCTCGCCGGACTGCTCGACGCGTCCGCGACCGAGATCAGCTCCTTCCACGCGGCCCCGCTGCGGGACGGCCTGAAGTCGCTCCAGCTGGCCTTCCGCGAGGCCTCGATCGTCCTCGACGAACCGGGCCAGGGCCCCGGCGAGAAGTACACCGGCCCGGTCTACGGCTAGCGATCAGTTCCTTACGTACAAGGGCTCGCCCGGCGGCGTGGTCCCGGCCGGCAGCAGTGCCAGGTCGAGGCCGCGTACCAGGCGGGCCCGCAGCGTCTCGTCGGCGGCCAGTCGCCCGGCGACGGCCTGGACGGTCTCGGCGGCCGGCGCGGCCGGGTCCAGGACCAGGGCGAGGGTGCCGTCCGTCTGCCCCGGCCCGAGGTGGGCGCGGTGTACGGCGGGTTCGGCGGCCACCGCGGCCCGTACCGCCTCCCGCACCGTCGGGTCGGCGAGCGGATCAGCCGTCGTACGCCCCTCCGCGAGCGCCCGCAGCGCCGATCCGGTCAGTTCGAACGGCACCGGCCCCGACAGGTCCAGCACCACCGTGTCCGCCTTCTCGTGCGCGGCGGCCTGCAGCGCCTGGTGCAGGGGTACGGCGACGGGCCGCGCCGCCGGGTCCCAGCGGGCCAGCGACTCGGTGGAGGTGAAGGCGGGCAGGGCGGTACGGTGGCCGGCCTTCAGGGTGGGGACGGCCATGTCGCTGGTCTTCTCGCGGCGCAGCCCGTTCTCGTCCTCCTCCACCTCGCCCAGGACGGCCACCACCGGGACGAGCAGCCGCGCGCCCTTCAGTGCCGCCAGGACGGGTCCCGTCGCCGTCCGGTCCTCGGCCCAGGCGGCCAGCGCGGCGGTCAGCCGGGGGTCGGCGGAGCCGTCGTCGTCGGAGTAGCCGGAGTCGGGAATGTTCTTGTTCGCCACGGTCCCCGACCCTATCGGTGGGATGCTGCTGCGGTTGTGCGGGCCCCGAAACCGGATCGACACGGCTTTCACGGGATTCTCAGATATCCCTGACCTCCTTCTAACTTCCGACAAACGGATCGCACAGTCCCCGCCCCAAGCATCGCGGGCATGGAGTCCCCCAGAGCCACCTCAGGATCCCGGCGGGGCCGCCGCCGTGCCCGGCCCCGGCGCCGGGCCCTGCTGTACATCTCCCTCGCAACGGTCGCCGTCGTCGGCGCCACCGCGGCGGGGACCGTGTATGTGAAGGCACACGCACGCGACGGCGGCGCCGTATCCTCGGCTGCGTCGCCGACGCCCTCCTCCTCGGCCTCGGCGAGCGGGGAGGCATCGGTGGAGCCCGTGACGGAGCCGGCCGTGGACCGGGACGCGCTGCTGAGCACGGTGATGGAGACGGTGACCGTGCCGTCCGGGGCGAAGGTGTCGGCGGCCGTCCTCGACCTGGACTCCGGCGACAGCGCGACCTACGGCGACTCGGCGTTCGACACGGCGAGCATCGTCAAGGTCGACATCCTGGCGACGCTGCTGCTCCAGGCGCAGGACGCGGGCCGGCATCTGACGGCGACGGAGAAGGCGTACGCCGTGAAGATGATCGAGAACAGCGACAACACCTCCGCGTCGGAGCTGTGGGAGATCATCGGCAAGGCGGCGGGCCTGGACGCGGCGAACAAGCGCTTCGGGCTGACGGAGACGGAGGGCGGTGACGGGGCGCTGTGGGGGCTGACCCAGACCACGGCGGCCGACCAGCTCACCCTGCTCCAGCAGGTGTTCGGGGACGGCTCGAAGCTGAGCGAGGCCTCGCAGGCCTACATCCAGGGGCTGATGAAGACGGTCGAGTCGGACCAGCGGTGGGGGGTCTCGGCCGCCGCCGACGGTCCGGAGTTCGCGCTGAAGAACGGGTGGCTGGCGCGGAGTACGACCGAACTGTGGGACGTCAACAGCATCGGGCGGGTGACAGCGGGCGGGACCGACTATCTGGTCGCGGTGCTGTCCAACGGCACGGTGAGCCAGGCGAAGGGGATTTCGCTGGTGGAGGCGGCTGCGAAGGCGGCGGTGGGCTCGTTCACGGAGTCTTCTTCTGAGAGTGCGGCTGCTTCTGCTTCGCAGTAGGGGGAGGGTTCAACGGTTCGTGGGCGGGTGCGCGCCGGTGGGACCTGGTCGCGCCCACGCGGCGGAGCCGCACACCGATACAGCCCCGCGCTTCTTCAGATCGGTCTGCGGCGGTTTCGCCACAGGACTCCTGCCGCCACCAACAGCACGCCGCCCGCGCCGCCCGCCAGCGGGGCCGCCCAGTCCGTCGCGCTCGTTGTCTGCTTCTCCGTGTCCGGGCCCGGGCCGAAGTACTTCTTGCCGTACGACGCCGACGTGAGGCTCTGTGTCTTCAGCTTGGCCGCGGCCTTGATCGCCGCGGTTGGGTCGATCATGCCGAAGCCCCGGGAGTCGTCGCGGCCGCCGGCCGGGGCGTCGCGGGCCGTGTCCTCCAGGAGCTTTTTGACCTGGGCCGGGGTGAGGCCCGGGTGGGCGGCCTTGATCAGGGCCACGGCGCCTGAGACGAAGGCCGAGGCGGCGCTTGTGCCCCACCCCTCGTAGTACTTGTGGTCCGGGTCGGCGATGACGATGTCGTCGCCGGGTGCGCTGATCGTGGCGTACCAGCGGCGGGTGGAGAAGGCTGCGCGGGTGCCGAACTTGTCCACCGCGGTGGCGGCGATGACGCCGGGGTAGGCGGCCGGGTAGGAGATGTGGTCGCCCTTGTCGCCGCCGTTGCCGGCGGAGGCGACGACCACAACGTCCTTCTTCAGGGCGTACTGGATGGCCTCGTCCTCGCTGGGCTCGGGGTGTGCGGAGTCGGAGTCGTCGCCGAGGGAGAGGTTGATGACGTCGGCGCCGTGGTCGGCGGCCCAGCGGATGCCCTCGGCGAGGGCGTTGCCCCGGGTGGAGCGGGCCTTGCCGCGGGCGCTGTCGCCGTCTTCGAGGATGACCCGGACGGGCAGGATCCTGGCTTCCGGGGCGACCCCCATCACACCGTCGCCGTTGCCGACCCCGTGGCCGTGACCGGCGATGATGCCGGCCATGGCGGTGCCGTGCCGGGCCCAGGTGCGTTCGCCGGGCCGGGCGCCGAAGCCGATCATGTCCTTGGCGGTCAGGACGTTGCCGACGAGGTCGGGGTGGTCGGCCTCGACACCGGTGTCCAGGACGGCGACGGTGACGCCCTTGCCCTTGGTGGTCTGCCAGGCCTCGTCGAGGTGCAGGGCGGACAGACCCCACTGCTGGCTGCGGATGCTGTCGGCGTAGGCGGTCGTGGACGGCAGGAGGGCGAGCGAGCCGGCGAGCAGCAGGCTCACCGCGGCCCCGGTTGCGCGGCGCTTCATGAGGGCTTCTCCGTTGCCGAGCCTGCGGTGTTCTGCCGCAGTCGCCGTTCGATGCGGTCGGCCAGGCCCTGGGCCTCGTTGCCGAGGCCGCCCTGGGCCGCGGCGGTGGTGGCACCGGACGCCTCCGCGTCGGCGGCGGACTGCGGGGTGTCGACGGTACGGCCGTCGGCCCAGCCGGAGACGGCGTAGGCGACGACCGGGGCGTCGGTGAGCACGGAGATCGTCCAGGAGGCCCGCTGGTGCCGGCCGAACCGCTCGGCGGCGGTGCCCTTCGCGGCGTACGGAAGGGGCATCAGGTCGGTACGGCGGTCCAGGTGCTCGTCCTCGAACCGCTTGGCGAGGGCTGTCATCCCGGCCGGGTCGGCCTTGGTGAACAGCAGCCCCACGGTCGTCACATAGCTCTGGGTGGCGTCGGTGTAGGTGGCCCGGATCAGTCGCTGGCAGCCGACGGGGGCGAGGACCTTGCGCAACAGCGGGTCGAAGGCGTCGGCGCAGCCGGTGGCGGGGGCGACGGCGATCCGTGTCCAGGTGCGGTCGGCTCCGCCGGGGCCGGCGCCGGTGCCCTGAACAGTGGGCGGGAACAGTTCGTCGACAGGCACGTTGTGCCACAGGCCGGCGGCGGAACTGAAGCTGCTCGCCGCTGCCACGTCACCGCCGTCGTCGATGATCCAGCTTCCGGTCACCGCGCCGCCGATCAGTCCGAGCCCGAGCACCATGCAGGCGGCGGCAGCGGCGGTACGGGGCGCCACGCGACCGACCAACGACCGCCCCCACCCTCGCTCGTCGTACCCCTCGGGCTCGCCGAAGGTCACAACCGGCCGGTCCCTGCCGGGAGTTCCCGTGGAGGCGGTCCAGGACATCGCGGGGTCCGGCAACAGACCGGGGCCGTGCGACGACGAGGCGGTGTCACGGGGAGGCGGCGCAACACCGGTAGCCGGGGGAGTCGCGGGGCGGGGCGGGGCGACGGAGGCCGGCGCCGGGGCGTCCGTCGGGCGGGGCGGGAGGGTGGGCTTGGGGGGCTTCGCCGGGCGGGGCGGCGGGGGCGCCTTCGGCGGTGTCATGGGGCGCGGCGGGGCCGTCGGTACCGGGAACGTCCGCATGTGCGGGCTCCAGGCGGTGCCCGGCTCCGGCGCGCCGAGAGAGGCCGGGAAGTCACTGCGCGACCGCTCGGGCCGTCTGGGCCCGGTCACACCGGCGGAGCCGTCGGCCGTACCGGCCGAGGACGAGGACGCCGGTCCGGCGGCACCGCGCAGCCCGTCCGACGACGGCTCGGGCTCCTCCGCAGCACCGTCGGGGCGAAGCGAGGCGGTCGACTCCGAAGCGGACTCCGGGCGCCGGGACGACAGGCCAGGACCGTACGGCGTCCGGGACGGCGTGACGCGGCCGGTCTCCCGTCCGGGCGACGCGAACGGCTCGGTCCGACGGTCCGCCTGTCCGGGAGACACGGGCGCCGCGGCGCGGCCGACCTCCCGCCCAGGAGACGCGAACGGCTCAATCCGGCGACCCTCCTGCCCGGGGGACACGGGCGGCACCGTCCGGCGACCCTCCTGCCCGGGGGACACGGGCGGCATCGGCCGACCCGGCTCCAGACCCGAGGCGGCAGACGGCGTGGCACGGCCTGCCTCCCGCCCAGAAGACGCCAACGGCTCGATCCGGCGGGCCTCCTGCCCCGGCAACGCGGACGGTACCGTCCGGCCCGGCTCCGGACCGGAGGTGTCAGGCGGGGTGTCCGGGAAGCGGGCCGGGGCCGGCGGTCGGGGCGGTGACGCGGTGGGCTCGCTCTGCGGGGGGCGGAGGTCGGGGTAGCGGGGACGCGTGATGCGTTCGGCGGACGTCTGGCGGTCGACCGCCCGGTCCCCCGGACCCTGTTCGCCCTGCGCCACCGCACCGCCCCGACTCGTCCGGTCATCACGACTCTGCTGCACGCCGGGCCGTCCCGGCAGCTGGTCCTGCCCGGTGGTGTCGGCCCTACCAGTGGATACGTCGGACCGCTGCGACCAGTTCACTCGGCTCGGCCGGTCGAAGAATCCCGGCCCGTCGGTCCGCCCGGACGCATCGGCCGCGGCCGCACCCGGCGTCTCACTCCCGCCGCCCGCCCCGTCGGCGTCCGGCGCGGGGTCGGGCGAAGGCCGTCGCGGGATCGGGGCGTGCCGCGCTTCCGTGCTCATGCGCCCCCCGTTTCCTCCTGCCCGGGCCAACTCCGCGTACCGGCCGGCGTGCTCCCCGGCGCGGAGACGTCCGCCCCCGGGCACGCATACCCGCACGTGCGGATCCGCATCCCGGCACGGGTCAGGCGCCCGGGGTCGTTCCGCCGTACGTGCGC
The DNA here is from genome assembly GCF_055634995.1 of Streptomyces sp. NPDC111744. Classification (NCBI taxonomy): domain Bacteria; kingdom Bacillati; phylum Actinomycetota; class Actinomycetes; order Kitasatosporales; family Streptomycetaceae; genus Streptomyces; species Streptomyces sp. NPDC111744. The sequence goes on along the minus strand of NZ_JBVKCG010000006.1, from coordinate 233,241 downwards.
GTCACTCTACGGGTTGTACGAGGGCGAACGGGAACCAGTCCGCGCCCCCGGGGCATCTGCCCGTATCGTCCCCCTACCCTGCGGTAATCCTGTCTGGCAGGCTTCGTTCATGACTGCGCGCGCCGCCGACCGGGCCCGTTATGACCGGGCCACCGCCCATCTGGACGCCCCTCTCGCGATCGTCGATCTGGAAGCCTTCGACGCCAACGCGGACGATCTCGTGCGCCGGGCCGGCGGCAAGCCGGTACGGGTCGCGAGCAAGTCCGTGCGCTGCCGGCACCTGCTGGAACGGGTCCTCGCGAAGGACGGTTTCGCCGGGATCATGTCCTTCACGCTCGCGGAGTCGCTGTGGCTCGCGCGCTCGGGGTTCGAGGACATCCTGCTGGCCTATCCGTCCGCCGACCGGACCCGGTTCGCCGAACTGGCCGCCGATCCCAAGCTCGCCGCCGCCGTGACGGTGATGATCGACGACCCGGCACACCTCGATCTGATCGACGCCGCGCGTGACGGCGGGAGCGAAGTGGTGCGGGTCTGCCTGGAGTTGGACACCTCGCTGAAGCTGCTCGGGGGTCGGCTGCGGGTCGGGGCCCGCCGTTCACCGCTGTACTCCCCCGCCCAGCTCGCCGACCTGGCGCGGACCGTGGCCCGGCGGCCGGGCTTCAAGCTGGTCGGAATCATGGGGTACGAGGGGCACATCGCCGGGGTCGGCGACGATGTCGCCGGCCGGCCGCTGCGCTCCCGCGCGGTCCGGCTGATGCAGGCCACCGCCCGCCGTGAGCTGGCCGAGCGGCGCGCCGCCGTGGTGCGGGCGGTACGGGCGGTGGCGCCGGACCTGGAGTTCGTCAACGGCGGCGGCACGGGCAGTGTGCAGACCACGGCGGCGGAGGACGCGGTCACCGAGATCGCGGCCGGGTCAGGCCTGTACGTGCCCCGGCTCTTCGACAACTACACGTCGTTCACCGGCCGTCCGGCCGCCCTGTTCGCCATGCCGGTGGTACGGCGGCCCGGTGTCGGGGTCGTCACCGTCCTCGGCGGCGGCTATCCGGCCTCGGGTGCCGCGGGCCCCGACCGGCTGCCGGTGCCGTACCTCCCGCAGGGGCTGTCGTACGACCCGCAGGAGGGCCCCGGCGAGGTGCAGACCCCGCTGCTGGGCTCCGCGGCGGACGATCTGCTGATCGGCGACAAGGTGTGGTTCCGGCACGCCAAGGCGGGCGAGCTGTGCGAGCGGTTCGCCGAGCTGCATCTGGTCGAGGGCGACCGGGTGACGGCGACCGTACCGACGTACCGGGGTGAAGGTCACACCTTCCTCTGACCCGTTCAACCCGTCGGCTTCCGGCCCACGGCTCGGATGCCGCTGGTGATCGCGTCCATGTCGGACAGCGGCGGTCCGTCCGGGCCGGCGTCGAAGACGAACCGGACGACGGCCGGGGCCGGGATGCCGGAGTGGGAGGGGAAGGCGAGGGACTGGACATAGCCGCCGGGTCCCTGGGCCGTCCTCACCCGCCAGCGCACCAGGTAGCCGTCACGGCCGGCGACCGCGACCCGCCCTGACTTGACGACCTGGTGGGACCGGATGCCGCCGAAGGGCCGCCGCCCGCCGGGATCGTGCCCGTACGCCGTCTCGGCCGCGTCCGGTACGTCCCGTTCGGCGACGGTGCGCGCGGAGGCGCCGTCGGCATCGGAGGCCGTACGGCTGATGACCTCGCCGTGGCGGCACCGGCCGGTCTCGGCCGGGCAGTGGTAGGTGCCGTCGGTGGTCATCACGATGTCGTTCTGGGCGAGGTCCGAGGAGCTGGTCCAGCCGGTGGGGACCGGCAGGGTGATGCCGTTGAGCTGGTCGACGACGAGCGACGGGGGCGGTGGGCCGGTGGGGGCGGTGTTGAGCGTGGTGTCCATGCCGTCGCGCACCTCGTCCGTGCGAAGCACGCTCGCGCCGCCGACGATCGCCGTCGCCAGCACGGCACCGGCGGATATCAGCGCGATCGCCTTGGCGCGTCCGGACGCCCCGGCCGCCGGGGTCGGCGGCGCGGGGAGGCCTGCCGGGGTGCGCCGGTGCTCGGTCCAGGTCCTGCCGTCCCACCAGCGCTCCAGGTGCGGGGCCTGTGGGTCGGAGTACCAGCCGGGCGGCGTCATGCTCACTCCCGCACTGTAGGGCGGGAGTCGAGACGGCTCCTACAGGGGTGTGACATAAGCCCCGGAGATCCCGCCGTCCACCAGGAAGTCGCTGGCGTTGACGAAGGAGGAGTCGTCGCTGGCCAGGAAGGCGACGGCGGCGGCGATCTCCTCGGCCTCTGCGAACCGGCCCAGCGGGATGTGGACCAGGCGGCGGGCGGCCCGCTCGGGGTCCTTGGCGAACAGCTCCTGGAGGAGGGGGGTGTTGACCGGCCCCGGGCACAGTGCGTTCACCCGGATGCCCTCCCGGGCGAACTGGACGCCCAGTTCCCGGGACATGGCCAGAACTCCACCCTTGGACGCGGTGTAGGAGATCTGCGAGGTCGCCGCGCCCATCCGGGCCACGAAGGACGCGGTGTTGATGATGGAGCCCTTGCCCTGGCGCCGCATGTAGGGGATGGCGGCCTTGCAGCACAGGTAGACGGAGGTCAGGTTGACCTCCTGGACGCGCTTCCAGGCCTCCAGGCCGGTCTCCAGGATTGAGTCGTCGTCGGGCGGCGAGATGCCGGCGTTGTTGAAGGCGATGTCGACGCTGCCGTAGGTGTCGTAGGCGGTCCTGAAGAGCGCCTCGACCTGTTCCGGGTCGGTGACGTCGACCTTCACGAAGAGTCCGCCGACCTCCTCGGCGGCGGCCTTGCCACGGGTGTCGTCGACATCGCCGCAGACGACGTGCGCGCCCTCGGAGGCCAGCCGCCGCGCGGTGGCGAGCCCGATGCCGCTGCCGGCTCCGGTGATGACGGCGGTACGGCCGACGAGTCGGCGGCAGACGGTCTCTTCGGTGGATGCGGTCACTGTGCGGGGCCCTCCGTGCTGATGAAGACGTTCTTGGTCTCGGTGAAGGCGGTGAGCGCGTCCGGGCCGAGTTCGCGGCCGATCCCCGACTGCTTGAAGCCGCCGAAGGGAGTCCAGTAGCGGACGCTGGAGTGGGAGTTGACGGACAGGTTGCCGGCCCTGACGGCTTGCGAGACGCGCAGGGCGCGGCCGACGTCACGGGTCCAGAGGGAGCCGGAGAGGCCGTAGTCGGTGTCGTTGGCGATGCGGATCGCGTCGGCCTCGTCGTCGAAGGGGATGACCGCGGCGACCGGGCCGAAGACCTCCTCGACGGCCACGCGCGCGTGCGGGTCGACGCCGGTGAGGACGGTCGGCGGGAACCAGAAGCCGGGGCCCTCGGGGGCCTTGCCGCGGATGCCGGGCGCGTCGGTGTCGACGTACGAACGGACGCGTTCCAGCTGGGCCTTGGAGATCAGTGGGCCCATGTCGGTCCTCTCGTCGGCCGGGTCGCCGACGGTGACGGACTCGATCGCGGGGGCGAGGAGTTCCAGGAAGCGGTCGTGGACGGGCCGTTGGACGAGGATGCGGGTGCGGGCGCAGCAGTCCTGCCCGGAGTTGTCCAGGAAGGACATGGGGGCGGCGGCCGCGGCGGCCTCGATGTCGGCGTCGGCGAAGACGATGTTGGGGCTCTTGCCACCGAGTTCCAGGGTCACGCGCTTCACCTGGTCGGCACAGAGCGCCATGATGCGCTTGCCGACGCCGGTGGAGCCGGTGAACACGATCTTGGCGACGCCGGGGTGGCGGACCAGGGCCTCGCCCGCGATGTCGCCGCGACCGGGCAGCACCTGGAAGAGGTGCTCGGGAAGGCCCGCCTCCAGGGCGAGTTCGGCGAGGCGGAGTGCAGTGAGGGGGGTGGTCTCGGCGGGCTTCAGGATCACCGCGTTGCCGGCCGCGAGGGCTGGGGCGGTGCCCCAGGCCGCGATGGGCATGGGGAAGTTCCAGGGAGCGATGACACCGACGACCCCGAGGGGTTCGAGGAGGGTGATGTCGAGGCCGCCGGGGACCGGGATCTGGCGTCCGGTCAGGCGTTCCACTCCGCCGGCCGCGTAGTCGAGCAGGTCCCGGACGTTGCCCGCCTCCCAGCGGGCGTTGCCGACGGTGTGCCCGGCCTCGCGGACCTCCAGCCGGGCGAGTTCCTCGCGGTGTTCGTCGACGACGACGGCGAAGCGGCGCAGCAGCCGGGCCCGGTCGGTGGGTGCGAGCGCGGCCCACCGCTGCTGAGCCTGGGCGGCCCGTCGTACGGCGGTGTCCACGTCCTGTTCCACGGCCCCCGGGACGGTCGCGATCACCTCCTCCGTGGCCGGGTTGAGGACGTCGAGTTCGTACTGGTGCGACAAGGGATGCCTCACATGCGTTCGAAGGAGCGGCGCAGCTCCCAGTCGGTCACCGCGGCGTCGAAGGCCGCCAGTTCGACGCGGGCCATGTTGCGGTAGTGCGCGACGACCTCGTCACCGAAGGCGGCCTTGGCGATGGGGCTGTTCTCCCAGAGCTCGGCGGCCTCCCGGAGCGTGGTCGGGACATGCGCGAAGTCGGCGGTGTAGGCGTTGCCGGGGCAGGACTCGGGGAGTTCGAGCTTCTGCTCGACGCCGTACAGCCCGGCCGCGACCAGGCCGGCGACGGCGAGGTGCGGGTTGACGTCACCACCGGGCAGCCGGTTCTCGAAGCGCAGCGAGCGGCCGTGGCCGACGACCCGGAGTGAACAGGTGCGGTTGTCGTGGCCCCAGGCGACCGCGGTCGGGGCGAAGGAGCCCGGCTGGAACCGCTTGTAGCTGTTGATGTTGGGCGCGTAGAGGAGCGAGAAGTCGCGGAGCGCGGCGAGCTGTCCGGCGAGGAAGTGCCGCATGACCTCGGACATGCCGTCCTCGGAGGCGAAGACGTTGGCGCCGTCCGCGTCCGTCAACGACAGGTGGATATGGCAGGAGTTGCCCTCCCGCTCGTTGTACTTGGCCATGAAGGTGAGGGAGACGCCCTCCTGGGCGGCGATCTCCTTGGCGCCGGTCTTGTAGACGGCGTGCTGGTCGCAGGTGACCAGGGCCTCGTCGTAGCGGAAGGCGATCTCGTGCTGGCCGGGGTTGCACTCGCCCTTGGCGGACTCGACCGTCAGGCCCGCGGCCGCCATCTCGTTCCGGATCCGGCGCAGCAGTGGCTCGATCCGCCCGGTCCCCAGCACCGAGTAGTCGATGTTGTACTGGTTGGCCGGGGTCAGCCCGCGGTAGTTGGCATCCCAGGCCGCCTCGTAGGTGTCCTTGAACACGATGAACTCCAGCTCCGTACCGACCTGTGCGGTGTAGCCGAGTTCGGCGAGGCGCTCCAACTGGCGGCGGAGGATCTGCCGGGGCGCGGCGACGACCGGGGAACCGTCGTTCCAGGCGAGGTCGGCGATGAGCATCGCGGTACCCGCGTTCCAGGGCACACGGCGGAGGGTGGCGAGGTCGGGATGCATGGCGAAGTCGCCGTAACCGCGGTCCCAGGAGGACATGTCATAGCCCTCGACCGTGTTCATCTCGGTGTCGACGGCGAGGAGGTAGTTGCAGCCCTCGGTGCCGTGGCGCAGGACCTCGTCGAGGAAGAAACGGGCGGCGAACCGCTTTCCCTGCAGTCGCCCTTGCATGTCGGGGAAGGCCAGGACGACAGTGTCGATCTCACCGCTCGCGACAAGGGTGTGCAGTTCCTCGACGCTGAGCGGGGGTGTGCGGTCTGCCACGGGAGGACTCCTTGGGCTTCATCGCGCTGTTGCGGCCGGGCCGGGAGCTCTAAGGTATTGGTGAGGACCATTGCTTGGGAAGGGGGTACGGCCATATGTCGCTGGATGCGGACGGCGCCCTCGACGACCCGTTGACGCCGGTGCTGCGACCGGTACGGGCGGGCAACGGCTTCGAGGAGGCGCTGGAGCAGATCCTCCAGGTCGTCCGGCTGGGCCTGGTTCCGGGCGGCGAGCGGCTGCCCGCCGAGCGGGAACTGGCGGAACGGCTGGGGATCAGCCGGGTGACGCTGCGCGAGGTGCTGAAGGTGCTCCAGGACCAGGGTCTGGTGGAGTCCCGGCGCGGCCGGTACGGCGGGACGTTCGTGCTGCCGCGCACCGACGCGGGCGGCGAGGACGAGCTGCGGCGCCGGATCGCCGAGGTCGACATCGAGGACGTGCTGCGCTTCCGTGAGGTGCTCGAGGTGGGCGCGGCCGGGCTGTGCGCGGCGCACGGGCTGACCGACGACCAGACAGGCCGCCTCCGGGAGGCCCTGGCCCGCACCCATGAGGCGCCGCTGGCGGACTACCGTCGTCTCGACACCCTGCTGCATCTGACGATCGCCGAGTTGTGCGGCTCCCCCTCTCTCACCGCCCAGTACGCGGGAGTACGGGCCACGGTCAACGACCTCCTCGACTGCATCCCGCTCCTGGTCCGCAACCTGGAGCACTCGCAGCGCCAGCACATCGCCCTGGTGGAGGCGGTCCTGGACGGGGACGCGGACGGCGCCCGGGAGATGATGCGGGAACACTGCGCGGGGACGGCCGCTCTGCTCCGGGGCTTTCTGGCGTAGCGGCCGGTCGTCGTGCCATAAAGGTGTGGACGCACACCTTTGAGGGAGGGGCCCATGGCCGGACGGCCACTGATCGGCGTGAGCACATACCTGGAGGCCGGGGCGCGCTGGGGCGTCTGGGAGCTGGAGGCGGCCCTGCTGCCGGCCGGCTACCCACGTCTGGTCCAGCGGGCGGGCGGCCTGGCCGCGCTGCTGCCGCCGGACGACCCCGGGCACGCGGCGGCTACGGTGGCCCGCCTGGACGGCCTGGTGATCGCGGGCGGCCCGGACGTGGAGCCGGTCCGCTACGGCGCCGAACCCGACCCCCGCACCGGCCGCCCCGCGCGTGCCCGGGACGCCTGGGAGCTGGCCCTGATCGACGCGGCGCTGACGGCGGGCACACCGCTGCTGGGGATCTGCCGGGGCATGCAGCTGCTGAACGTCGCCCTCGGCGGCACCCTCGTCCAGCACATCGACGGGCACGCGGAGGTGCCCGGTGTCTTCGGCCGCCACGAGGTGAAGCCGGTTCCCGGGACCCGGTACGCCGACACGGTCCCGGAGGAGACCGCCGTCCCCACCTTCCACCACCAGGCGGTGGACCGCCTCGGCAACGGCCTGGTCGCCTCGGCGTACGCGCCCGACGGCACGGTCGAGGCGATCGAACTCCCCGCCGACCGCGGCTGGGTCCTCGGCGTGCAGTGGCACCCGGAGATGGGCGAGGACCTGCGGGTGATGCGCGCACTGATCACAGCCGCGACCTGAGCGGCGCCGGGGCGGCGTCGACCTGAGCGGCGCCGGGGCGGCGTCGGTGCGCGCGCTGGGGCGGTCGCGGCCATGGGTTCCGCCCCCTCCGCCCCTACCTGTCCCCTCACCAGGGGGCTGCGCCCCCTTCCGCCCCCGCTTCCGGGGGCTGCCGCCCCCAGGCCCCCACTTCGGCCTGAACGGCCTCGTCCTCGAACACCGGACGGGCCGGCCGACCGGTGGGTGGGCGAGGGTCTCCGGCGTCAGCCGCGGGTCAGGGAAAGCAGTTCGCGCGCCGGGCCGGTCGGGCGGTGGCCCGTCGGCCAGACCGCGCGCAGGTCACGGCGCAGCGCGATCCCCTCCACCGGGATGCTGACCAGCCGTCTCATCGCCAGCTCCTCCCCCACCACCAGTTCGCTCAGCACCGCCGGGCCCGCGCCGCTGACCGCCGACGCCTTCACGGCTGTAGTGGACGACAGTTCGATCAGTGGGCGAGCCAGGCCGCCCAGTGCCGCGTCCAGGACCTGGCGGGTGCCGGAGCCGCGTTCGCGGAGGATCAGGGGGGTCGCCGCCAGTTCCTCGGCCGCCAGCGGGCGTCGGCGACGGGCCCAGGGGTGCGCGGGGGCCGTCACCACGATCAGGCGGTCGTGGGCTATCACCGCCGAGTCCAGGCCCTGCGGAACCGTCAGCCCCTCCACGAAGCCCAGGTCCGCCTCGTCCGCGAGCAGCCGTTCCGCCACCGCCGCCGAGTTGCCGGCGAGCAGGGAGACCGCCGTGTCGGGGCGCTGGGCGCGCAGTGCGAGCAGCCAGCCGGGGAGGAGGTACTCGGCGATGGTCATGCTCGCCGCGACCCGCAGGCGCGAGTCCCGTCGGTCCCGCAGCGCCTGCGCGCCCGCGTCGAACGCCTCCGCCGCCTCCACCACCCGTCGCGCCCAGTCGGTCACCAGCGCGCCCGCGTCGGTGAGCCGCGAGCCACGTGGTGAGCGGTCGACGAGAGCCACGCCCAACTGCCGTTCCATCGAGCGGATCCGGCTGCTGGCCGCCGGCTGGGTGATGCCGATCTCCCGGGCCGCCGCCCCGAGGCTGCCCAGCCGCGCCACCGCCAGGAGCAGCTCCAGCGCACCGAGATCCGGCACGCGATGCGCCAGCGTGCCGCCTGCCGTCCGACCCTCCGTCTCGCCCATAAGACCAGCTTATGCCCCCATAGGACCGGACTCCCTGGTCGCGGCCCCGCGTCGGGAGCACGGTGGGCTCATGGTCACCGCACTCAGGCATCTCGGCCCCAACTGGTACGCCTCCGTCATGGGCACCGCAGCCCTCGCCCTCGGCGGCGCCGCGCTCGGCGACGACGGCTTGCGTGAGCTCTTCGTCGGCGTCTGGGCACTGTCCCTGCTGCAACTCGTGGTCCTGCTGGCCGCCCGCGCCCTGCACTGGACCTACCATCCCGACCAGGCCCGCGCCCACCTCCGCGATCCGGCCATGGCCCCCTTCTACGGCTGCCTCTCCATGGCCCTGCTCGCGGTCGGCGGCGGTGCCCTCACGCTCGGGCGGGACTGGATCGGCGAAACCGCGGCCGTCGACCTCGACTCCGTGCTGTTCGTCGCCGGGACGGCCGTGGGGCTCGCGGCCGCCGTCGCCGTGCCGTACCTGCTGGCCGTACGGCACCGGGTCGAGCCCGGTCAGGCCACCCCGGTGTGGCTGCTGCCGCTGGTCGCACCCATGGTGTCGGCCGCGCTCGGCCCGCTGCTGGTCCCGCATCTGCCAGCCGGGCAGCCGCGCGAGACCCTGCTCTACGGCTGCTTCGCGCTCTTCGGGGTGAGCCTGCTGGCCACCCTGCTGATGCTCACGCTCGTCTTCGCCCGGCTGGTCACCAGTGGTCCGCTGCCCCTCGTGCTCATCCCGACGATCTTCCTGGTGCTGGGCCCGCTCGGGCAGTCCACGACGGCGGTCGGCGCCTTCGCGGACCTCGCCCCCGGGGTCGTACCGCCCCAGTACGCCACCGGTTTCGGCCTCCTCGCGGTGCTCTACGGCGTTCCGGTCATGGGATTCGCGATGCTGTGGCTGGCGCTGGCGGTCGCGCATGTGGTGCGGGCGCGGCGGCACGGCATGGGGTTCGCCATGTCCTGGTGGGCCTTCACCTTCCCGGTGGGGACGTGTGTCACGGGCGCCGCCGCGCTGGGGCGGCACACCGGTCTCGCCGTGTACGACTGGCTGGCGGTGGGTCTGTACGCCGTGCTCGTCGCCGGCTGGCTCGCGGCTGCCTCCGGCACCGTACGCGGGCTGCTCAGCGGCGAACTGCTCGCAGGGCCTCGTCCAGCACCCGTGGCGCCTCGGCCAGTGACGGCCCGTACCATGTCAGGTGCCGCCCGCTGACCAGGGCGCACGGCAGGCCGGGGAAGGCCTCCGGACCGTCGTCGGCGGTGAAGCGGTAGGGCTCGTCCGGGAGGACGACCAGGCCGGGCCGCGCCTCGATCAGTTCCTCGACCGCGATACGGGGATACCGCTCGGGGTGAGCGGCGTAGAGATTCTCGAGGCCGAGCCGCTCCAGGACATCCCCGGCGAAGGTGTCCCTGCCCAGGACCATCCACGGCCGCCGCCAGATCGGTACGACCGCCGTCGCACGGGGTCCAGCGGGCACCGGCGCGGACCAGGCCGCCTCCGCCTCGTCCAGCCAGCGGGGACGGCCGCTCACCCCGCACGCGGTCAGCACGCGGGCCAGCTCCCGGAACGCCTGGGGTACCTCCCGTACCTCTGTGACCAGCACCTCCACCCCGGCCGCGCGCAGTGCGTCGAGGTCGGAGGCGCGGTTCTCCTCCTCGTTGGCGATCACCAGGTCGGGGGCGAGGGCAAGGATCCGGTCGAGCTTGGGGTTCTTGGTGCCGCCGACACGGGTGACGTCGAGGTCGGCCGGATGGGTGCACCAGTCGGTGGCGCCGACGAGGACGTCCGGCGCGGACACGGCCACCGTCTCGGTGAGCGACGGGACCAGGGAGACCACCCTCATCAGCGGGGGCGGTCCTGGACCGCCTCGATGTGTTCCGCCACCGCCACCACGATCACCCGGGTGTCCGGGACCGTCGCCCGCCAGCGGTGGCGGACTCCGCCGGTCAGATAGAGGGTGTCGCCGCGGCCGAGGCGGTAGGCGCGGCCCTCGGCCTCGATCTCCACCGCGCCGTCGGCGACGTACATCAACTCGTCGTTGCGATGCTGGAATTCGCGGCCGGCGTCGTGGTCGCCGGTGAACTCGGAGGCGTGCAGCTGGTGGTGGCCGCGCACCAGGGAGCGCACCCTGGGTGCGAAGTCCGGTTCGGTGGCGTCGGCGCGTACGACGTCCACGCTGCACGCCGGGTCGGCGGCGGCGAGGAGTTCGACGGCCGTGGTGCGCAGGGCGTCGGCGACCTTCTCCAGGGAGGTGCGGCTGGGCCGGGCTCTGTCGTTCTCGATCTGGCTCAGGAAGGGCACCGAAAGGCCGCTGCGCTCGGCCACGACGGCGAGGGTGAGCTCCAGCGCGCGGCGGCGCCGCCGGACTGCCGCGCCCACCCGCACGGGCTGCTGGTCTTTGTGGTCGCCCATCGCTCCGGCTCCCTCCTTCGCTCGTCGTTCCGTCTTCCGGGTGCCCCGCTCGGGCCGGACCCCTTCGTTGGGTTCTCTGCACCCTACGCATGTTCGGCAAACCGTTTCAGGCGGGCGTCACATCCCCGTCACGTCGGGTGAGGGCGACCCTCACAGTTCGCGCCAGTAGACGAGCTCGCCGGACTCGCCGGGTGCGGACTCCTCCTTCGGGATGAAGACGCTGACCAGGAGGGCCGGGCGGCCGTCGGGGTCGGTGAGCAGCGTGGCCGACGGATTGGCGAAGGCGCGACTGCGGCCGGGGGTGCGCAGGCTCAGCCGGTCGGCCCGGCCGGAGGCGGGGTCGTAGGCGTAGGTCGACAGCTGCCGAAGTCGTTGCGCAGGCGCTGGCCCTCGATCAGGACGACGGGGCGCCCCATCAGTTCGACGCGTGAGCGGTCCCCGATGTTCCCGGCGGTGCCCCAGGCCAGGAGAGCCAGGTCGAGACGCTGATCCGGACCGGCCCGCCAGACGCTGAAGTCCCGCAGGTGGCGCGGAGTTGGCGGTCGGTGGCGCAGTCGGCGCGGTAGTGGCCGGTCAGTTCCACGGTGTCGCCGTGGACCGCGGTGATGTCCGGGGTGCCCTCGGCACAGCGGGACAGTGTGTGGGGCGCGTCGAACGCGCGGTCGGCCGTTCCGGTCAGCAGAGCGGTGAGGCTTGGGTAGTGCCGTAGCGCTATGTGGTTGGCCGGATCCTTTTCGTGGGCGAGGACTCATCCGCCGCTGCCGCCGGTGTGCAGGGAGGACTGGCTGGTGCCCGGGCCGAAGTCGTGGCGGCGGGTCCAGGTGCGCAGGTCGGTGGAGGTTGCGACGGCCGAACGGAAGCGGCCGTCGGCGAGGGTGGTGTGGTGGACGGCGAGGTAGCCGCCGCCGTACACCTCGGGTGGGTGATCTCGGCGGTGTCCATGGTGCGGCCGGTGTCGTCCCGTGCGCCGAAGACCGCGCCGTCCGCCGGCGTCACGTCCCCGGCGAGCGCCTCGAACCGGGAGGTGGCGACCGAGGCCGGCGAAGGCGAGGACGCCCGGGGCCACCCCGCGCAGCCACCAGGCCAGTGACAGATGCCGTACCCGCCCTGGTCGGCGCAGGTCAAACCCACGAGTGGGCCAGGTCACGAGATCTCCACAAGCCGCACCTCGGCACGGAGGCACCCCGCCGCTGTCAGTGCCGTGCGGCATGATGCGAGGCGTGACCGCACGACTGATGCTTCTCGACACCGCCTCGCTGTACTTCCGCGCCTACTTCGGCGTCCCGGACTCCGTGAGGGCGCCGGACGGCACGCCGGTGAACGCCGTGCGCGGGCTGCTGGACTTCATCGACCGGCTGGTCAAGGACCACCGTCCGGACCGGCTGGTGGCCTGTATGGACGCCGACTGGCGGCCGCAGTGGCGGGTCGACCTCATCCCTTCTTACAAGGCCCACCGCGTCGCCGAGGAACACGAGGCGGGACCGGACGAGGAGGAGGTGCCGGACACCCTCTCCCCGCAGGTGCCGGTCATCGAGGAGGTGCTGGACGCGATCGGTATCGCCCGGGTCGGCGTCGCCGGCTATGAGGCGGACGACGTGATCGGCACGTTCACCGCGCGCGCCGACGGCCCGGTCGACATCGTCACCGGCGACCGTGACCTCTACCAGCTGGTGGACGACGGGCGCGGGGTGCGGGTGCTGTACCCGCTCAAGGGCGTCGGCACGCTGCAGACGACCGACGAGGCGTGGCTGCGCGAGAAGTACGGGGTGGACGGACGCGGGTACGCGGATCTGGCGCTGCTGCGCGGCGACCCGAGCGACGGTCTGCCGGGCGTGCCGGGCATCGGTGAGAAGACGGCCGCCAAGCTGCTCGCCGAGTTCGGTGACCTGGCCGGGATCATGACCGCCGTCGACGACCCGAAGGCCAGGCTCACCCCGTCGCAGCGCAAGCGGCTGGACGAGGCCCGGCCGTATGTGGCCGTCGCGCCGACGGTCGTCCGGGTGGCCGGGGACGTCCCGTTGCCGGACGTCGACACCACGCTGCCGAAGGCCCCGCGTGATCCCGCCCGGCTGGACGCGCTGTCGGCGCGCTGGGGGCTGGGCGGCTCGCTGCACCGGCTGCTGCTGACACTCGGCGGGTGACTGTCAGAGAATTGTTCCGGCAAAACCCGCTCATCAAGTGTTCATGGAGGAGGTGTTAACTGGGAAGGAGATGCTAACTTAGGCAAACCTAACCAGTGGAGCAGGGAGGCCGGTCATGGCAGAGCGCCCGGGACGTAAGGCGCGTAAGCCCCATTCCGCCCAGGTGGTGCGCACCGAGCGGCTGAGCCCGCATATGCAGCGCGTCGTTCTCGGCGGTGACGGACTGGCCGGTTTCGCCGCGGACACCTGCACCGATCATTATGTGAAACTCCTCTTCGGTGCGGAAGGCGTCACCTATCCGGAGCCCTTCGACATGGAGCGGATCCGCGCCGAGTTCCCACGCGAGCACTGGCCCGTTACCCGGACCTACACGGTGCGTTCCTGGGACGCCGAACACCGCGAGCTGACCCTGGACTTCGTCGTGCATGGCGACGAGGGCCTGGCCGGCCCCTGGGCGTGCCGTGTCCAGCCCGGCGAGACGGTGCACTTCATGGGCCCCGGCGGCGCCTACGCCCCCGACGCGGACGCCGACTGGCATCTGCTCGCCGGCGACGAGAGCGCGCTGCCCGCGATCGCCCGCTCCCTGGAGTCCCTGCCCCCCGAGGCGAAGGCCTTCGCCTTCATCGAGATCTCCGGCCCCGAGGAGGAGCAGAAGATCGACTCCCATGTGGAGGTCGTCTGGCTGCACCGGGGCGAGCGGCCCATCGGCGAGGCCCTGGTCGCGGCCGTACGGGCGCTGGAGTTCCCGGAGGGCCGGGTGCACGCCTTCGTCCACGGCGAGGCGAGCTTCGTGAAGGAGCTGCGGGCGCTGCTGCGCGTCGAGCACCAGATCCCGCGCGAGGATCTGTCGATCTCCGGCTACTGGCGCCTGGGTCACAACGAGGACGGCTGGCAGGCCTCCAAGCGCGACTGGAACGCCCGTATCGAGGCGGAGCAGGAGGGCGGCGGAGCGGCGGCCGCCGCCTGAGAAGTTCCCGGAGGCCACGAGGCCGTACGCGGTCGGGCCGCGCGGCCTCGGGACCGGCGGCACCCGGAGGCGCCGCCGGTCCCGTGTCGGTCACACCGAACGCTGGTACGACCGGAACGTCCTGATGGACAGCCACACGGCCGCGACCGCCAGCGCCAGCAGCGCGCCGCCACGACCGAGCACCGCACCCCAGTCGGGATCCGCCGACATCGCCGAACGCCCGGCCACCATCGCCCAGTTGAGCGGATTGAAGTCGGCTGTGTGCCGCATCCAGCCCGGCATCCGGGACGGCGCCATGAAGGCGCTGGACAGGAAGGTCAGCGGCAGCAGCAGGAAGGTGTTGATCCCGATGATCGACTCCCGCTCCTGCACCAGCATCCCGAGCGCGTTGGACAGCGCCCCGAAGACGGTGCCGAGCAGTACGGCGGCCACCACCAGAACCGCGATGCCCCCGATCCCGCCCGGGTAGTCGGCGCCGCCCAGCAGCCCGAGCAGCACGATGATCAGCGACTGGCCGGCGGTGACCAGGCCGTTGTTCACCACGTTGCCGTTCATCAGCGCGGCCCGGCTGACCGGTGTGGTCAGGAAGCGGTTGAGGGTGCCGCGCTGGATCTCCTCCAACGTACCCATGCCCGCCCACATGTTGGAACTGAGGGCGCTCATCACGACCACGCCCGGCACCAGGTAGTCGAGATAGCTGGTGGTGCCGAAGCCGCCCAGCTCGACGACCTTCTTGAAGAGGTTGCCGAACAGGAACAGCCAGATCACCGGCTGGATCAGGGTGATGACGGCGTACGCGGGCTGGCGGGCGAACACCAGCAGCTGGCGCTGGGTCATGTACCAGGTCTGGGAGAGCGCGTTGCTCATCGGGCACCTCCGGCCGGGGCGAGCGTGTCGGCGGTGTCGGCCTCGGCGTAACGGCGGCCCGCGTGGCGCAGGTAGACGTCGTCGAGGGAGGGGCGGGCGACGGTCGCGGCCACCACGGTCACCCCGGCCCGCTCAAGAACGGCGAGCAGCGCGGGCATGGCGGCGGCGCCGTCGTCGGCACGGGCACTGATCCGACGGCCGTCGAAGAGCGTCTCGCGCACGCCCGCCAGTCCGGTCAGTGCGCCCGTGAGCAGGGTGCGGCCGGCCTCGCCGGGCGCCTCGCGCAGCTCCACATGGACGGCGTCGCCGCGCAGTTCGCCCTTGAGGGAGTCGGGGGTGCCCTCGACCACGACCCGGCCGCGGTCGACGATCGCGATCCGCTCGGCGAGCCGGTCGGCCTCCTCCAGATAGTGGGTGGTGAGCAGGATGGTCAGGCCCTCCTCGCCGGCCAGCCGGCCGATCTCGTCCCACATCGCGGTGCGGGCCTCGGGGTCGAGACCGGTGGTGGGCTCGTCGAGGAACAGCACCTCGGGGCGGTGGACCAGGCCGAGGGCCACGTCGAGGCGGCGCCGCATCCCGCCGGAGTAGCCCTTGACCTGACGCCCTGCGGCGTCGGTGAGGGTGAAACGGTCCAGAAGTTCGTCGACCCGGCGGTTCAGCGCGGCTCCGCGCAGGCCGTAGAGCCTGCCCTGGAGCCGGAGGTTCTCGCGGCCGGTGGCGACCGGGTCGGCGCCCGAGTTCTGGGCGACCACGCCGATCGCCCGGCGCACCCGGTCCGGATGGCGCAGCACGTCGTGGCCGGCCACGGTGGCGGTGCCCGAGTCAGGGCTGGCCAGAGTGGTGAGGATCTTGACGGTGGTGGACTTGCCGGCGCCGTTGGGCCCAAGGAGCCCGAAGACGGTGCCGGGTTCGACGGTGACGTCCATGCCGTTCAGCGCGGTGACATCACCGGGGTAGGTCTTGATCAGCTGGCGCGCCTGCACTGCGGGCGCACGGGTGTTCATGACAGGGCTCTCCTGATTGAGCGGATGACAGGGGATGACAGCTGATCCGCCTGAGGAGCGCCGGGCTATCCTGGGTGTGCCGCACCTCGATCGCCCGGATCTGCCTCACGGCGGATTCAGCTCGGGGTTCGAGACCCTGGCGGAGCTGCTGCAACAGCTCTGCCGGGGTCTGTTTCTGTTACTGGTCCACCTCCGTGAACTCCGGCGGGTACTCGCCGGTCTCATGGAACCGGCGCCAGCCCTCGACGCCCGCCAGTGAACCGTCCTGTATCTCCCGCACGAAGCCGCGGACCCATTCCGTCTGCGCCTCCAGCATGTGCAGGTGGTACTCGACCTCGACGATGAACAGCCGGGGCAGCGTCTCGTGCAGCTTCTCCAGCACGGCCCGGCCGCCGGTGACCTCCACCTCCAGGGAGCGCAGCCGCTCCTCCAGCAGGCGCGCGACCTCGTCGGGCGGCAGGGCGCCCAGCAGTGAGAGCGCCGTCTCGAAGATCGGGTACTCCTTCACCGGGACGGCCACCAGATCCGACAGCCAGTGGACCATCTCCTCGCGCCCGGCGTCGGTGATGCCGTAGACCGTGCGCTCCGGGCGGTTGCCCTGCCGCTCCACGTCGGCCACCTCTACGAAGCCGTGCTTCTCCAGGTTCTGCATGACCGTGTAGAGCGAGCCGTAGTTGATCCGGGTGCTGGTGTCCTTGCCCTGACGGCGCATGGTCTGGGCGATCTCGTACGGATGCATCGGCTTCTGCCAGAGGGTCGTCAGCACGACGAGCGCCAGAGGATTGCTGAGCTTGCGCCGCTTCGCCGCCATACCGAACCACCTCGCTTCCGAATATCCGTGGCCGAACATATCGCGTCTCCAGCGCGACCGTCAATACACACGATGTATCGCGTTCGGAGTGGCTTCGCAAGGGCGTGAGGACTTGGGCCCGCCCCGGATACGCCGGTGTGACGCCGTCGAAACAGCGCGTCCCTAATTTCTGTCGCCCGACAGGAAATCCGCCTGACAGGCAGGTACCGCCGTGACGACCACCGACGACCACTCCCTCAAGGAAACCGACGACCACTCCCTGGAGGAGTTCGGCTACCGCCAGGAGCTGCACCGCAGCCTCGGCCGGTACGCCTCGTTCGCCGCCGGGTTCTCCTTCATCTCCGTACTGACGACCGTCTTCCAGTTCTTCGCCTTCGGGTACGCCTTCGGCGGCCCGGTCTTCTTCTGGGCCTGGCCGGCCGTGCTGATCGGCCAGTTGCTGGTGGCCGCCTGCTTCGCCGAACTCGCCGGGCGCTATCCGATCTCGGGCGCGATCTACCAGTGGTCCTCACGTCTGTCCAACCCGTCCTTCGGCTGGTTCGCCGGCTGGATCATGGTGATCGGGCAGATCGTGGTGGTCGCGGCGGCGGCCCTGGCCCTGCAGATGGTGCTGCCGGCGCTCTGGTCCGGCTTCCAGCTCGTCGGCACGGACTCCGCGCCCACTTCGGCCGACGGAGCCGCCAACGCGGCCGTCCTGGGCGTCGTCCTGCTGGTGCTGACCACCCTCGTGAACATCATGGACAACCGGGTGATGTCCGTGATCAACCGGGTCGGGGTGACCGCCGAGATCATCGGCGCGGTCCTGATCATCGTGCTGCTGCTCACCCACTCCAAGCGCTCCCCCGGCATCACCTTCCACACCGGGACGGCCGCCGAGGGAGGCCTGCTGGGCGCCCTGCTGGTCGGTTCGTTCACGGCCGCGTACGTGATGATCGGCTTCGACAGCGCGGGCGAGATGAGCGAGGAGACGCACCAGCCGCGGCGGACGGCGCCGCGCACGATCCTTACGGCGCTCGGGGCGGCGGGGCTGCTGGGCGGCCTTGTCGTCCTCGGCGGCCTGCTGGCCGCGCCGAGCCTGACCGACGGGCGGCTGGGAGTGGACGGGCTGAGTTACGTCCTGACCAGCAGCCTCGGCGACGGGGTGGGCCGGGCGCTGCTGGCCGACGTGGTGGTGGCCATCGGGGTGGCGACGCTGGCGATCCAGACCGCGGCCTCTCGCATGCTGTTCTCCATGGCCCGTGACGGGCAACTGCCGTTCGCCGGCCGGCTGGCGCGGGTCAATCCCCGTACGGGGATGCCAGGAGCGCCGGCCGTGGTGGTCGGGGTGCTGGCCGCCGTGTTGCTGCTGCTCAACTTCGCCTCGCCGGACGCGTTCCTGGCGATCGGTACGACGTGCATCGTGATGCTGTATCTCGCGTACGCGATGGTCACCGGACCGCTGCTGGTGCGGCGGCTGCGGGGGGAGTTCCGTGCCGAGGGCACGGACGAGACCGGGGCGGCGTTGTTCTCGCTGGGGTGGTGGGGGGTGCCGGTCAACGCGGTCGCGCTGCTGTACGGGCTGGTGATGTCCGTGAACCTGGCCTGGCCTCGGGGGGCGGTGTACGACCCCAGTGGGGGCCACTGGTACTTCCGGTGGTTCACCGTCCTCTTCCTGGCGGTGACGGTTGGACTGGGTGCCTTGTGGCGGTTGACCCGGGCCGAGCAGCGGGCGGCGGTGGCCGTGCCGGAGGCGGCCTAGTGATCTGGTCTTGAGTTCACGTCCCGCCACATGCCTCGTCGGCGTCACATCACCCCCGTGCGACCGAACAGCGTCAGAAACGATCAGACGTCGCAAGATCTGAGGGTGTATGAGAATCAACTATTGCCTGATCAAGCCCAACAGCTATCATCGGTGACGACATTTCAGCCAAGTGCGCCCCTCGTATGCCGCTGTCCGCTCGCAATACGCCCCTGCACGGCGACCGACGTCGACGCACGCTTGGCATCACGGCCAGAAGTGGGAATTTCTTGCGGAGGCTCGGGCTATGACAGCAAGTGGCGTTGAGGTCGGGACAATAACTCCGGACATGCTCGCTTGGAAGGGCTCTGCCCAGGAGGCTCTGGAGCAGCTGTCAGAATCACAGGGCACTCAGGAACTGCTGCATCGTGCGCACGATCTTTGGTGCGGGCGGGACTGTGATCGCAGTACGGCGTGTACTTTCCTGCACTACCCGCGAAACCCGGCGACAACTGTCCGCCCCTCGGCCATGAGGTCGCGTTACAACAAGCAGACCGCTCATCTGTACGCCGTCATGGGGGGAAAAGGCTACGTAGGCCCGGTCACACAGCGCCACCGCGTGAATGTGTGGCCGTTACTGGACAAGGTCGTAGAACAGTGGGACACGGCCGGAGGGCGACGCGGCAGGAACCCTGCAAACTACTCCGACTGGACAAAGAAGCATGATGTCAAGGCTGCTGACACGGTGTCACGCGCATGCCGTGACACCATCCAGTGGATGGCCTGTTGGTGTGGTGAGCGGTATGGCGCGGATCCGCTGGGCCTTCACTACATAGCCTTCGCCACCATCATCGACGACATCTGCATCCCCCCGCTCGATCTGGTCAATGGCCGCTTCCGCATGTACGGCCGGTCCGTACCTGACCTGGTGCAGGCGATGGAGGCGGCCGACTGGGGGCGTGACGCGACCCATGCGTTGCTGTCGCTGGTCCGGCAAGCGGTAGTCCAGTACGCGGAGAAGATGGACTTCCACCCGGGGAACGAACAAATCGGCCTGCATGCCGAGCTGAGCGACTCGCCGGACATGTGGGACGGGGTCATGTTCCGAGGTAACACCGGAAATGCCTATGGCACCGCCATCATGGTCGCCCGGAACAGCGGAACGGGCCCGGTTTCCTTCAACTGGCTCATGGACAGCGCCATTTGCGACTGCCTCTCCATGGATCTGTGCAAGTCGGCGCTCGGCATCTACTCGGTGGACAACCATCAGCCGACATCAAATGAAACCCGGTCGGAGGAAAGGAAGGCAAGCTACCGGTCGATCTACCTCGACCTCATCGACGACCTGGTCTTCTCCGGTGCACCAGAGCCATTGGTTCACTTCGGCCGCAGCGGCTTCCTCTTCGTGCAGATTCAGGACCGTTACCAGGAACGCCGACATGGAAGGCGATTCCCGCTGGCTCCGCCGATGGCCCGCGAGCTCGAGCGGCTCTTCGGCAAGGTGCCGACAGATGAATGGCTCGAGAAGGTATTCGATGCGGCAAGGCGACATCGGATCGCCGAGTCGTGCGGTCACTCCCTCCACCAGAGTGCGCGGCCGGAGACACAACCGACGAGGCTCCCCGCCTGAACAGGCGAGAGAGCAAGCACCTCGGGAGCCGACCTGCGGCGCAGGAACCGCTGGACGAGCGCCGAGCGAGCCGGGCACGCCACGGCCCTCGTATGCTTGATCGGATGAGACGCCGTGCTCCGTCCCCGCCCTCTCCCCTGCCGCAGCGCGAGGGAGTGGATGCGGTGCGGGTGCGGTTGCCTGCCGGGCACGCGTGGGCGACCGTGCGGGATCATCTCGTGGCGCGGCTCGCGGCCGAGGCCGGGGTGATCGACGGAATGCTCGACGCGGGGCAGATCGTGGACGTCCACGGGCGTCCGGTGCCGCGGGACATGGCGTACGTGCCGGGGATGTTCGTCTGGTTCCACCGGGAGCTGCCCGCCGAGGAGCAAGTGCCCTTCGCGGTCGAAGTCCTGTACCAGGACGAGCACGTGGTGGTCGCCGACAAGCCGCACTTCCTGGCCACCACACCGCGTGGCAGCCATGTCGCCGAGACGGCCCTGGCACGGCTGCGGAGGCAGTTGG
This sequence comes from Streptomyces sp. NPDC111744, assembly GCF_055634995.1. Classification (NCBI taxonomy): domain Bacteria; kingdom Bacillati; phylum Actinomycetota; class Actinomycetes; order Kitasatosporales; family Streptomycetaceae; genus Streptomyces; species Streptomyces sp. NPDC111744. The sequence goes on along the minus strand of NZ_JBVKCG010000006.1, from coordinate 212,770 downwards.
GCGCCCCGACGCTGGGCGCTGCGCACCGGCTGGACCGGTTGACGGCCGGGCTGGTGCTGTTCACCGTGCGGCCCGAGGAGCGCGGCGCGTACCAGTCGCTGTTCCGGGACAAGCGGGTGGCGAAGGAGTACGAGGCCGTGGCGCCGTACGACCCCGCGCTGGTCCTGCCCCGTACCGTGCGCAGCCGGATCGTCAAGGAGCGCGGGGTCGTGGCGGCTCGCGAGGTCGGCGGCGAGCCCAACGCCGTCACCCGGATCGAGTTGCTGGAGCACCGGAACGAGCGTGCCCGGTACCGGCTGATGCCTCGTACCGGGCAGACTCACCAGCTGAGGGTGCACATGAGCGCGTTGGGGGTGCCGATCCTCGGCGATCCTCTCTATCCGGTGGTCACCGGCCCCGTGGCGGCCGGTGACTTCCGTCGTCCGCTCCAACTGCTGGCGCGGGTACTGGAGTTCACCGACCCGGTCACGGGGCGTGACCACCGGTTCGTCAGCCCGCGTGTGCTGCGGGCCTGGTCGTCGTACGAGGAGTGGGCGGCATAGCCCTTCCGGTGCCCGGTCGGCTCAGTTGCCGCGCCACCATTCCAGGATGCGCCGGAACACGCCCGGCCGGCGGGCCGGTTCGGGTGCCGACGTGGGCTCGCCGGCCGGGATGGGCGGCTCCGGAGCCTCGGGCAGTGGCTGCTCCGTGCCGGTCTGCCGGCTGTTCGGGCGCTGCAGCGGCACCGGGTTGACAGCGGGCCGCTGCATGATGTCCTGCTGGGGCTTCGGTGCGAACGTCACCGGCAGTTCCACCAGGTGCCGGTTCGAGATGGACGACCGCCAGCGCAGCTCGTGCTCTTCGCAGGCGAGTTGGACGTCCGGAACGCGGGTCAGCAGCGCATCGACGCCGACGTCGGCGATGGCGCGGCCGATGTCCTGACCCGGGCACTCGTGGGGGCCGCCGCTGAAGGCGAGGTGGGAGCGGTTGCCCTGCATGTTGGCCCTGAGGTCGGGGCGGACTCGCGGGTCGACGTTGCCCGGTGCGATACCGAGGAGGAGTCCGTCGCCCTTGCGGATGCGCTGTCCGCCCAGCTCGGTGTCCTGCTTGGCGAAGTAGGCGAACACGGTGCTGAACGGCGGCTCGTCCCACAGGGTCTGCTCGACCGCCTCGGGCACAGTCATCTGGCCGCCGTTCAGCTGGGCGCGGAAGCCGGGGTCGGTGAGCACCACGCGCAGCACGTTGGCGAGGAGATTGGCGGTGGCCTCGTAGGCGGCGAGGAGCACCACGCGCAGGTGTTCCCTGACCTCGTCGTCGGTGAGTCCGGCCGGGTGCGTGACGAGGTGGCTGGTGAAGTCCTCCTGAGGCCGGGCGCGGCGGCGGGCGGCGAGCCGGCCAAGGACGTCCATGACGTAGGAGTGACTGGCGAGCGCGGTCTCGCTGCCCTTGAGACAGTCGCGGGCGGCCTGCACCAACCGGTCGCCGTACTCCTCAGGCATGCCGAGGATCTCGCACATCACCGCCATCGGCAGGTGCTCGGCGAACTGACCGACCAGGTCCGCGGTGCCCTCCTCGCAGAATTTGTTGACGAGGTACTGCGTCGCGCGGTTGATGTGGCGGCGGATGCCCCGGTGGTCGATGGTCGACATCGCGCCGGTGACCGCGCCGCGCAACCGCAGGTGCTCGTCACCCTCGGCGTGGGCGCAGATGGGCTGCCAGGCGAAGTGCGGCATGAGCGGGTGGTCGGGCTTGACCATGCCGTCCCGCATCGGGGCCCACAACCGGTTGTCCTTGCAGTACTGCGAGGGGGTGCTCACCATGTGCATGTTCTCGCTGTGGCCGAGCACCACCCAGATCGGCACGTCGTCGTGGAGCAGCGCGGGAGCCACGGAGCCGTGTTCGGCGCGGAGTTTCTCGTACACGGCTCCCAGGTCCTCGGCCTCGGCGCCGTAGAGCCGGCGCAGCCCGCCGGGGCCCAGGCCGTGTGCGGGGCAGCCGGGGGGCGGCCCGAGCGAGGGGTCGTCCGTACCGGTCAGGGAGTTGGATTCAGGCGTCACTGTGATCGCTCCGGAACTGAAATGGATCTGCGGATTGCTGATTGCTGCGTTCAGACGGACGTCTTCGCCATCTCCAGGGAATGCAGAAAGCGCATCAGCGTCATGAGCGTGTCGCGGCTGGAGGCCCGGCGGCGTGCGTCACACTCCACGATGGGGATCTCCGGCGTCAGGTCGAGTGCCGAGCGGAGGTCCTCGATCGGGTAACGGGGCGCATCCGGAAAGGAGTTGACGGCGATGACGAAGGGCACGCCTCGCTCCTCCAGTCGCCCTATGACGTCGAAGCTCACTTCGAGGCGCCGGGTGTCGATCAGGACGACAGCGCCGAGGGCGCCTTCGAACAGGCCGCTCCACAGGAACCAGAAGCGTTCCTGGCCCGGGGTACCGAAGAGGTACAGCACCAGTTGCTCGGTGATGCTGATGCGGCCGAAGTCCATGGCGACGGTGGTGGCCGTCTTGGTGTCCGAGCCGTAGTTGTCGTCGACTCCGACGCCGGCCTGCGTCATGGTCTCCTCGGTGGTCAGCGGAGTGATTTCGCTGACCGAGCCGACCATGGTCGTCTTGCCGACCCCGAAGCCGCCGACGATCACGATCTTCACCGCGGCCTGGGCCGTGTGCGGAAGATGGTTCTCTGTTCGTGGACCCGTGATGGTGTCAGAGCTTTTGAAGTCCATGCATCACTGTTTCGAGAAGGGAACGGTCGGGGAGCGCCTGCCGGACGATCGGGGCGCGCGCCTGTACCAGTTCGGCCGTCAGCAACTCGGTGAGCAGGACGGTCACCACGCTGAACGGCAGACTGAGGTAGGCCGACAACTCGGCCACGGACAGGGGGGTCGCGCAGAGCCGGATCAGCGCCGACTGCTCCGGCGGGGAGGACGGCGGCGGGTCGGCGCGCGCCACGATTAAAGTGACCAGGTCGAGGGGCGCGCGCTCGCCGTCCGTGACCGCGCCCGTGAGCACGTACAGCCGCTCGACGTCCTTGTCCTCGCCCTTCTCCTCGCCCGATGTGCGGGGCTCCGGAAGGGGCTCTTCCCTGAGGTAGCGCCGCTGGCGTTTCGGAGGAGTCATACGGTCTGCCCGTTGCGCCTGGGGGGACTGGTCAGATGGGCGCCGATCCGCACGACGAGGTCGCGCATATGGCCGCTCATGTACCCGGGTTCGGCGACCACGTCGGAGAGCACCGCGAGGTAGGCGTTGGGTCCCGCGGCCATCAGGTAGAAGTAGCCGCCGTCGATCTCGATGATGACCATCTTCATCTTGCCGGTGCTGTCCGGGATCTCCTGGGCGACGGCGCCGGCAAGGCTCTGCAGTCCCGCGCAGGCCGCCGCGACGCGGTCGGCGGCGTCCGGATCGCCGCCGTGGCGGGCGATGCGCAGGCCGTCGGCGGAGAGCACCACGATCTGCTCGATGCCCGGTACGCCGTTGGCGAGATCCCTGAGCATCCAGTCGAAGTTGCCACGCTGCTGGATCACTTGAGGTCCCCCTCGTCATCGGCCTCGTCGCGGGCCGGCTCGGTCTTCTGGGTGATAGCGGTCGGGTCCGGGGCGCCCTTGAGTCCTTTCATGAACGCCTCGACCCACAACCCCGGTTCGGGTTCGTCCTTCTGCTCCGGCTCGGGGTCGGGCGCCCACGGCCGGGCCGCCCGGGCGGCCTCCTCGGCGGCTTCCGCGGCCGCCGCCTCGGCGTACCGCTGGGAGAGTGGGATCTTGACCCGGCTGCGGCGCTGGGGCAGTCCGTTCGCCGTCCACTCGGTGACCTCGGGGACGTCGTCCTCCATGCTGACCGTCACCGGGATACGCGGTGCGGTGGTGGGACGGCGACGCTTGGGCGCGCGCTTGGGACCCTCCACGGCACCGAGTTCGAGCTTGGGCGCGGCGGTGGCGCCGATGCCGTGGGCCTTCCCGACTGCGGCGTCGGTGGTCATCATGTCGGACGGCACGATCAGGACCGCGCGGACTCCGCCGTACGCCGACTGCCGCAGCGAGACCTGCATGTTGTACGCCCGGCACAGGCGGCCCACGACGGCCAGGCCGAGGCGGGGGCTCTCGCCGAGGTCCTGGAGGTCGACGCCGGCCTTGGCCCGTTCGATCATGTCCTCGGCACGGGCCCGGGCCTCCTCGCTCAGGCTGACGCCGGAGTCCTCGATCTCGATGGCGACGCCGGTCTGCACCTCGACGGCGGTGACATGCACCTTGGTCTGCGGCGGCGAGTAGCGCGTCGCGTTGTCGAGGAGTTCGGCGGCGGCGTGGATGACCGGCTCGACGGAGATGCCCTTGATGTTGACCTGGGCGATGGAGTCCAGCGAGATCCGACGGTACTCCAGGATCCGCGACATCGCGCCGCGCAGCGTGCTGTACAGCGTAATGGGCTGCGGCCACTGGCGGCCGGGTCGGCCGCCGCCGAGGACGGAGATGGAGTCGGCCAGGCGGCCGATCAGCGCGTTGCCGTGGTCGATGCGCAGCAGGTCGTCGAAGACCTCGGGGTTACGACCGTGGTCCTCCTCCATCTCCCGGAGTTCCTTGGCCTGTTGGTGGACGATTGCCTGGACGCGGCGGGCGACGCTGACGAAGGAGCGCTGCGCGGAGTCGCGCATGATCTCCTCGGTGTCCACGATGCCGAGCACGTAGCTGAGCAACGCGCGCTGCGACTCCGGGATGTCACGCCAGGCCGGTTCGCTGTCGACGGTTTGGCGAACCGCCTCTGCGGGGGATTCGCCGGAGCGCAGCCGGTAGAGCGCTTCGGGCAGGATCTCCTGCCCGAAGCGGACGATCTCCTGGTCGTGGGCGGCGATGCGCTGTTCCAAGTACGCGGAGTTACGGGCGTGGTCCGCACGCAGATCCCGCACAGTGCGGCCGCGACGTACCGCTTCCGCCGCCGTCGCGAGCACCAGCAGCAGGCCGACGGCCCCGCACCCGCCTACGGCGGTTCGGGCAGCGGTCCCCGCCACCAGGATGACGCCGGTCACGGTTGCCGCGACCATCAGTATGGCGGGCAGCAACAGCACGCGCGCCATGGGAAGTTCACGGCCTTTGGGAGGCGATTGCACACTCACCATGTATGCCTTCTGAGACGAATCGGCTGGGTGTCGGGGAAGTTCGTGGGGGGAAGGTTCATGGAGCAGTCAGGATCTTCCGTATGATTGGGAACAGGCGCGCGAATTCATCTCAACTCGGTGCGCCGCGGGCGAGCTTAGTCCGACCGGATCAACGCCGTGTCATATTCGGCAAGCACCTGCAAGCAGCCAAACGACTGGAGTACCCTCGGTCGTTTTGCACGCAGGGCGTGTGTTCGCACACACTGCGTCACGGCGTACGGACGTACGACGACGACTCACCGTGACGGGTGAAACAGTCCTCCGAGCCGAAACCTCCGCCGGGTTCAGACCCCGGCGATCCGCAGTGCCGCGTCGGCAGTGGCGCGGGCGAACTCGTCGACGGGACGCTCCGGTTCGGAGCGGTGGATCAGGATGACGCCCTCGATCAGCCCGAAGACGAGATCGGTCCGCAGCTCCAGCACCCCCTTGGCGAGCCCTCCACCGACGGCCGTCGCAGCGATCAACTGCCGGTAGGCGTCCTTGAGTTCGGCCCGCACGGCATGGAATCCGGCGAACCGCTCGGTGTGCACCTCGGGCAGCAGGTAGAGCGCGCCGAGGTTGTGCGGCCCGGTGCACAGCAGCTCCACGTCGGCCCGGCACAGGGCCCGCAGCCGCTCCTCGGCCGGGGTCATGTCGTCCGCGAGCAGCTCACGCGCCCAGTCCAGCGACGGCGTGACGGTGGACTCCAGGAGCGCGGCAAGGAGTTCCTCCTTGCCGGAGACGTAGTGGTACATCGACGCCTGCCGCATGCCCGCCCGCTCGGCGATGGCCCGGGTGGTGGTGGCCGCGTAGCCACGGGTGGTGAACAACTCGGCGGCGGCCACAAGCAGTTCGGCCCGCGGGTCCAGACCGCTGTCCGGCCGCTGCGCCGCCCGCGGCCGGCCGACCCGACGGCCACTGCTCGTCCCCATGCGCTCGATCCTCGCACACGACGCCCTACGACGATCACCACGAGGCCAGGCAGCCCGGCCGCGCTCCCCCGGTGAGCCCTCGGTAACCGGGCCGGAACGCCCCGGCAACGCCCTCGACCCGCCCCGCCCCTAATTTCTGTCGGGCGACAGAAACAACACCGAGCCCACGGAACCGGAGGTCAGCGATGGCGACAGCGACCACGTACGGAGCCCGGGCGCATGCCCGCGCCCAGGAGGGCACCCGCGCCGAGGCCATGCCCGTCGTACCGGCGGCCGACTGGCCGGACCCGCCCTGCGAGGCCGGCCACCTGGTGTGGGCGGAGACGGTGGCGGGGGGCAACTACACGCACCGCGTCCTGGCCCGCGGCACCGAGCTGCGCCTGACCGACCCGCTCGGCGACGCCTGCGCCCACCTCCTGCTCTACGTCACGGGCCGCCCGTGGGAGCGGCTGAACGTCGCCGACACGGTCAAGGTCCAGTGGAACGCCTACCTCCGCGAGGGTGTGCTGCTCCTGTCCGATCAGGGCCGGGTCCTCGCCTCCGTCGTCGCCGACACCTCCGGCAGGCACGACGCCCTGTGCGGCACCTCCACCCTGGTCCGCAACACCGCCCGCTACGGCGACGGCACCCCGCAGTCGCCCTCCCCCGCCGGCCGCGAGCTGTTCAAGCTGGCGGCGGCCAAGAACGGCCTCGAACCGCGCGACCTGCCGCCGTCCCTGTCGTTCTTCCAGGGCGTGGAGGTACGCGACGACGGCACGCTGGACTTCACCGGCTCGGCCGGCCCCGGCGGCAGCGTCACGCTCCGCGCCGAGCAGGACGTGACCGTGCTGATCGCGAACGTCCCGCACCCGGCCGACCCACGCCCCGACTACGTCAGCACCCCCCTGGAGGTCCTGGCCTGGCGCGCCGCCCCGACCCCGCCCGGCGACCCGCTCTGGGACGCCACCCCCGAGGGCCGCCGCGCCTTCCTGAACACCGCCGAATTCCTCGCCGCGAGGGGGCTCGCATGACCACGCAGACCGTCGTCCCGGCCCGCGCCGCCTGGTCCGCCGTCATCCGCGACGGCGAGACCCTGACCATCACCGACCTGCACGGCAACCAGGCCGTCGACTTCCTCGTCTACGACGCCCACGACACGGCGGTCCGCTACAGCGCTCCCGACACCGTCCACGCCCAGGGCGGCATCTTCCTCACCACCGGCAGTGTGCTGCTCTCCAACGAACACACCCCGCTGATGACCGTGGTCGCCGACGAGGTCGGCCGCCACGACACGGTCGGCGGGGCCTGCTCCAAGGAGTCCAACACCCTGCGCTACGGCCACCACACCTGGTCGCAGCACGCCTGCGTGGACAACTTCCTGGCGGAGGGCGCGAAGCACGGCCTCGGCAAGCGCGACCTGGTCTCCAACATCAACTGGTACATGAACGTGCCGGTCGAGAAGGACGGCACGCTCGGCATCGTCGACGGCCTCTCGGCACCGGGCCGGAAACTGACCCTGCGCGCCGAACGGGACGTCCTCGTACTGGTCTCCAACTGCCCCCAGATCAACAACCCCTGCAACGGCTTCGACCCGACAGCGGTGGAGATGACGATCGGGGCCGCCGGATGAGCTTCGACACCCTGCTGATCGCCAACCGGGGCGAGATAGCCGTCCGTGTCATCCGCACCGCCCGCGAACTGGGCCTGCGCACGGTCGCCGTCTACTCCGACCCCGACCGCTCGGCTCCCCATGTCCGCCTCGCCGACGAGGCGGTACGGCTCGGCCCGGCCCCGGCGAAGGAGTCGTACCTCGACGCCGACCTGGTCCTGAAGGCCGCCAAGGACACCGGCGCGGGGGCGATCCACCCCGGGTACGGCTTCCTGTCCGAGGACGCCGCTTTCGCACGGCGCTGCGAGGAAGCCGGGATCGTGTTCGTCGGCCCGACGCCGGAGCAGCTGGACCTGTTCGGCGCGAAGCACACGGCGCGGGCGGCGGCTCAGGCGGCAGGAGTGCCCCTCGCACCGGGCACCGGGCTCCTCTCCGACCTGGCCGAGGCGCTGCGCGAGGCGTCCGCCATCGGCTATCCCGTGATGCTGAAGGCCACCGGCGGTGGTGGCGGCATCGGTATGTCGGCATGTCGATCGGCCGCCGAACTGGCCGACGCCTGGGACCGGGTCCAGCGCGTGGCCGCCGCCTCCTTCTCCTCCGCCGGGGTCTTCCTGGAACGCCTGGTCGAGCACGCCCGCCATGTCGAGGTCCAGGTCTTCGGCGACGGCACGGGCAGGGTCGTCACCTTCGGCGACCGGGACTGCTCCCTCCAGCGCCGCAACCAGAAGGTGGTCGAGGAGGCCCCGGCCCCCGGCCTGCCGTCGCAGGTGCGTGCACAGCTCGCCGCCTCCGCGCGCGACCTGTGCGCTGCGGTGGGCTACCGCTCCGCGGGCACGGTCGAGTTCGTGTACGACGCGGCACGCGAGGAGGCCTACTTCCTGGAGGTCAACACCCGGCTCCAGGTGGAACATCCGGTCACCGAGGAGATCTACGGCGTCGACCTCGTCGCCTGCATGCTCCGCCTGGCGAGGGGCGAGAGCGACGTCGTCCGGGATCCGGGCGAGCCGCGCGGTCATGCCGTCGAGGCCCGTGTCTACGCCGAGGACCCCTCCCGCGACCACCGGCCCAGCGCCGGTCTGCTGACCCGGGTGGAGTTCCCGGAGGGGGTACGCGTCGACGGCTGGGTGGAGACCGGCACCGAGGTGACGACGTCGTACGACCCGATGCTCGCGAAGGTGATCGCCTACGGCCCCGACCGCACCCAGGCCCTGCGCGCCCTCGACGAGGCGCTGGCCCGCACCCGTGTCGACGGCATCGAGACGAACCTTGGTCTGGTGCGTGCCGCACTCACCGAACCGGACTTCCGGGCCGCCGCCCACTCGACGGCGACCCTCGCCACGGTCACCGACCCGACCCCCCGGATCGAGGTCGTCGCCGCCGGCACGCTCACCACGGTCCAGGACTGGCCGGGCCGCACCGGCTACTGGCAGGTCGGGGTGCCCCCGTGCGGTCCGATGGACGACCGCTCCTTCCGGCTCGGCAACCGCGCACTGGGCAACCCGGAGGGCGCCCCCGGCCTCGAATGCACCCTCCAGGGTCCGTCCCTGCGCTTCACCCACCCCACAACCGTCTGCGTGACCGGCGCCCAGGCCCCGGTGACCCTCGACGGCACGCCGATCGCCCAGTGGGAGCCTGTGACGGTCCCGGCGGGCGGGCTGCTGGAGATCGGCGCCCCCACCGAACACGGCCTGCGCACCTACGTCCTCTTCGCCGGCGGCGGCCTGGACGTGCCCGCCTTCCTCGGCAGTGCGAGCACCTTCACGCTGGGCCGTTTCGGTGGCCACGGCGGCAGGGCGCTGCGAACGGGTGACGTCCTGCACGGCGGCGCCGTCGCGAACGGCGAGCCCGTCGCCGAGCGCCCGCGCTTCACCGCCGTCTGGCACATCGCGGCCGCCGAAGGTCCCCATGCCGCCCCGGAGTTCTTCACCGAGGACGACATCCGCGACTTCTACGCCGCCGAATGGAAGGTGCACTTCAACTCGGCGCGCACCGGGGTCCGGCTGGTCGGCCCCAAGCCGCGCTGGGCACGCACCGACGGCGGCGAGGCGGGTCTGCACCCGTCCAACATCCATGACACCCCGTACTCGGTCGGCGCCGTGGACTACACCGGCGACATGCCCGTCCTGCTCGGCCCCGACGGCCCCTCCCTCGGCGGCTTCGTGTGCCCGGCGACCATTCTGAGCAGCGAGCGCTGGAAGCTGGGCCAGCTCCGCCCCGGCGACACGGTCCGGTTCGCCCCGGTGGACGTGACGGGCGCGCCCCGCCCCGAGATCGTCGACGGCGGTGTCCTGGCCCGCGACGGGGACGTGACCTACCGTCGCAGCGGCGACGACAACCTGCTGGTCGAGTTCGGCCCGATGCAACTGGATCTGGCCCTGCGGATGCGCGTCCACGCGCTGATGGAGGCGGTGACGGCGGCTGACCTGCACGGGGTCACGGACCTCACCCCGGGAATCCGTTCGCTCCAGATCCGGACCGACCCGGGTCTTCTCACCCAGTCCGAACTCCTGTCCGCCGTAAGGGAGATCGTCGTGGGACTCCCGCCCACCGACGAACTGGTGGTCCCGTCCCGCACGGTCCATCTCCCCCTCTCCTGGGACGACCCGGCGACCCGTGAGGCGATCGCCCGCTACATGGCGGGCGTCCGCGACGACGCCCCCTGGTGCCCGTGGAACATCGAGTTCATCCGCCGGATCAACGGCCTGGACTCGGTCGAGGACGTCTATCGCACGGTCTTCGACGCGGAGTACCTGGTCCTGGGCCTCGGCGACGTCTACCTGGGAGCCCCGGTCGCCACTCCGCTCGACCCGCGCCACCGCCTGGTCACCACGAAGTACAACCCGGCCCGGACCTGGACCGCCGAGAACTCCGTCGGCATCGGCGGCGCCTACCTGTGCGTCTACGGCATGGAGGGCCCGGGCGGCTACCAGTTCGTGGGCCGTACGACCCAGGTGTGGTCGGGCTGGCAGCAACGCGGGGCGTTCGAGCCGGGCTCGCCGTGGCTGTTGCGCTTCTTCGACCGGATCAGTTGGTATCCGGTGTCCGCGGAGGAACTCCTGGACCTGCGGGCCGACATCACCTCCGGCAGGTTCGTGCCGCGCATCGAGGAGGGGACCTTCTCGTTGGCGTCCTACCAGAAGTTTCTCTCCGAACACGCGGACGCCGTCGAGGAGTTCAGGACACGCCAGCAGCAGGCCTTCGCCGCGGAGCGCGACGCCTGGGAGGCGGCCGGCGAGTTCGCGAGGGCACAGACGGCGACGGCACCCGCCTCCCCCGCACCGGCCGAGGTGTCCGTCCCGCCGGGTGGCCGTCTGATAGAGGCCGAATTCGCGGCCTCCGTATGGCAGTTGAACGTGGCACCCGGCGACGAGGTGACCACCGGCCAACCCCTCCTCGCCCTGGAGGCGATGAAGATGGAGTCCAGGGTGCATGCGCCGATGGCCGGAGTGGTGACGGAGATCCTGGCGAGGCCGGGCGACCAGGTGGAGGCGGGGACGGCACTGCTGGTCCTCGCACCGAGCGCGAACTGACCGACAGGAGCAAGAGAGCATGTCCAGCACTGTCTCCCGTGTCCGTGCCGCCTACGCGCGTATCGAAGCGGTCGACCGCCCCGAGATCTGGATCGACCTGCGCCCACGCAAGGAGGTGGAGGCGGAGGCCCGAGCGATCGACGAACGGGTGGCCACGGGCGAGCGCCTCCCCCTCGCCGGGCGCCTGTTCGCCGCCAAGGGCAACATCGACGTACAGGGACTGCCCACGACGGCGGGCTGCCCGGCATACGCCTACCAGCCGGAGGCCGACGCCCCGGTGGTGGGCCGCCTGCGCGCGGCCGGCGCACTGGTCCTCGGCACCACCAACCTCGACCAGTTCGCGACGGGCCTGGTCGGCACCCGTTCCCCGTACGGCGCGGTCCGCAACGCGATCGACCCCGCCAGGATCAGCGGCGGCTCCAGCTCGGGTTCGGCGGTGGCGGTGGCCCTCGGGATCGTCGACTTCGCCCTCGGCACGGACACGGCGGGTTCGGGCCGGATCCCGGCCGCCTTCAACGGCATCGTCGGACTGAAGCCGACCAGGGGCCTGGTGCCCACGGCCGGGGTGGTCCCGGCCTGCGCCTCGATCGACTGCGTGACGGTGTTCGCCCGCACGCTCCCGGAGGCCGAGCAGGCACTGTCGTACATGGCGTCCCCGCCGGACCGCACACTCCCGCCCCTGCCCCAGCGAGCCCCGGGCCCCTGGCGGATCGCCGTCCCGCCGCTCTCTCAGCTCGGCGAACTGGACGAGGGCTGGGCGGAGGCGTACGAGGAAGCGGTCGCGCGTCTCGTCGCTTCGGGCGCCTCGATCCGCCCGCTCGACCTGACCCCCTTCGCCGAGGCGGCGGCGATGCTCTACGAGGGCGCGTTCGTGGCCGAGCGCTACACGGCGGTGGGCTCCTTTGTCGACAAGTTGCTGTCTTCCGGCGGCGAAGGCCTGGACCCCACGGTCACCGGCATCATCACCCGGGCCCGCGACATCACGGCCCACCGACTCTTCACCGACCAGGACCGCTTGTCCGCCCCGCGCGCCCGCGCCCTGGCCGAACTGGCCGACGCGGATGCCCTGCTGCTCCCCACGGCCCCCGGCCACCCCACCCTGGCCGAGGTGGCGGCCGACCCCCTGGGCGCCAACGCCCGCCTGGGCCGCTTCACCAACTCCACGAATCTCTTCGACCTGGCGGCGGTGGCGGTGCCGGCGGGAGAGGTGAACGGACTGCCGTTCGGTGTGATGCTGATCGGCCCCGCCTTCACAGACGACCGCCTGGCCACGATCGCCCGCTCCCTGGAGCCAAGAGTGAGCCTTGCGGTGGTGGGCGCACACCTGACAGGCCAGCCACTGAATCCACAGCTCCTGGCAATGGGAGCCGTACTGGACCGCACGACGACGACAGAACCGACGTACCGGCTCTACGCCCTGCCGACGACTCCACCGAAGCCGGGCCTGGTGCGGGTGGACGAGGGAGGTGCAGCGATCGAGACGGAGATCTGGCGCCTACCGGCGGAGGGCCTGGGCCGCCTGCTCGCACAGCTCCCCCGCCCGATGACTCTGGGCAGGGTGGACCTGGCAGACAACACAAGCGCCCCCGGTTTCCTGTGCGAACCGAGCGCTTTGAGGGACGCCGAGGACATCACGTTGTACGACGGCTGGCGTAAGTACTTGGAGCGCCGGGAAGCGTGACCTACCCAAAGGGGCGCGGGGAACTGCGCGACCGGCCCCCACCCACCCGCACCCGCCGCCGAAGCCGTCACCCCACAGACGAGTAGGCCACAACTCCCCGCAGCACCAGATCAACCGCCTTCCGAGCGGTCTTCGCCACAGTCGACCCCTCCACCGGAGCCGCGGCAGCAATCTGTCCGAGCACGTCGATGACCTGCTTGCACCACCGCACGAAGTCACCCGCGGGCATCTCCGCCTCCCGCAGCACCTCGTCCAGCCCTGTCCCCGACGCCCACATGTACGCGGCCCAGGCGAAGCCGAGGTCCGGTTCCCGCTGACCGACGCCCTCGGTCTGGGTGATCCGGAACTCCTCCTCCAGCGCGTCCAGCCGCCCCCAGATCCGCACCATCTCACCGAGCGCGGCCTTGGCCTTCCCGGAGGGCAGCTTCGGGGCCATCGCGTCGTCAGCGGCACGCGACTCGTAGACCAGCGCCGAAACGCACGCGGCCAGTTCGGCGGGACCGAGCCCCTCCCAGACCCCAGCCCGCAGGCATTCGCTGGCGAGCAGATCCAGCTCGCCGTACAGCCGGGCCAGCCGCTTTCCGTGCTCGGTGACCTCGTCGCCGCGCAGGTAGTCCAACTCGGTCAGCAGTGCCACGATCCGGTCGAAGGTGCGGGCGATGGTGTTGGTCCGACCCTCGATCCGCCGCTCAAGCTGTGAGGTGTCCCGCATCAGCCGGTGGTAGCGCTCGGCCCAACGGGCGTGGTCCTCCCGGTCGTTGCAGCCATGGCAGGGGTGCGCCCGGATCGCGGTCCGCAGCCGTGCGATCTCGCGGTCGTCGGCGGCCTGAGACCGCTTCTTGCGGGCCCGCTCCGGCGGAATGTGCCCGGCCTTGGTGCGCAGCGCGGACGCGAGGTCGCGACGGGACTGCGGGGAGCGGGGGTTGAAGGACTTGGGGATCCGCATCCGCTCCAGCGCCTCGACGGGCACCGGGAAGTCCATCGACGCCAGCCGCTTGACCTGCCGTTCGGCGGTCAGCACCAGCGGCCGTGGCCCGTCGTGCTGCTCGAAGCCGCGGTGGCCGTTGGACCGCCCGGCGGGCAGCCCGGGGTCCAGCACCAGGGCGAGCCCGGCGTACTTGCCCGTCGGCACATGGATGACATCGCCCGGCTTGAGCTTCTCCAGCGCCACCGCCGCCTCGGCGCGCCGATCGGCCGCGCCCTGCCGAACGAGTTCGGTCTCGCGGTCCTTCAGCTCACGCCGCAGTCGCGCGTACTCCTCGAAGTCGCCGAGGTGGCAGGTCATGGACTCCTTGTAGCCTTCGAGTCCTTCCTCGTTGCGCTGCACCTGACGGGAGATCCCGACGACCGACTTGTCGGCCTGGAACTGCGCGAACGAGGTCTCCAGGAGTTCCCGGGACCGGTGCCGCCCGAACTGCTCGACCAGGTTGACCGCCATGTTGTACGACGGCTTGAAGCTGGAGCGCAGCGGATAGGTACGGGTACCCGCGAGCCCTGCGAGATGCTCGGGGCTGAATCCCCGCTGCCACAGCACCACGGCATGACCCTCGATGTCGATGCCCCGCCGGCCCGCACGGCCCGTCAGCTGGGTGTACTCGCCGGGGGTGATGTCGGCGTGCTGCTCGCCGTTCCACTTGACGAGCTTCTCCAACACCACCGAGCGCGCGGGCATGTTGATGCCGAGCGCGAGGGTCTCGGTGGCGAACACGGCCTTCACCAGGCCGCGTACGAAGAGTTCCTCGACGACCTCCTTGAAGGTCGGGAGCATGCCCGCGTGGTGGGCTGCGATACCGCGCTCCAGGCCCTCCAGCCATTCGTAGTAGCCGAGGACGTGCAGGTCCTCGTGCGGAATCGACGAGGTGCGCTCCTCGACGAGGGCGCGCACCTGTTCCCGCGCTTCGTCGTCGTTGAGCCGGAGGCCGGCGTACAGGCACTGCTGGACGGCGGCTTCGCAGGCGGCGCGGCTGAAGATGAAGGTGATGGCGGGCAGCAGGCCCTCGGAGTCGAGCCGCTCGATGACCTCGGGGCGTCCGGGTGTCCACACCCTGGACCGCTGCCGGCGCTCCCGCTCCCGGTCGGCCTCGCGCATGGCACGCCCGCGCCTGCGGTCCTGGTAGGACGGTCTGCTCGCCTCCATCCGGGCCAGCCGGGTGAGGTCGGGGTTGACGGCCTTCTTCTGGCCCTCGCCCTCCTCGAACAGGTCGTACATCCGGCGTCCGGCGAGCACATGCTGGAACAGCGGGACGGGCCGGTGTTCGGAGACGATGACCTCGGTGTCGCCGCGGACGGTGTCGAGCCAGTCGCCGAACTCCTCGGCGTTGGACACGGTCGCCGACAGGGAGACCAGGGTCACGGACTCGGGGAGATGGATGATCACCTCTTCCCAGACGGCGCCGCGGAAGCGGTCGGAGAGGTAGTGGACCTCGTCCATGACCACATAGCCGAGGCCGAGGAGGGTCTGGGAGCCCGCGTACAGCATGTTCCGCAGGACCTCGGTGGTCATGACGACCACGGCGGCGTCCGGGTTGATGCTGTTGTCTCCGGTGAGCAGGCCGACCATGCCGTCGCCGTAGCGGCGGCAGAGATCGGCGTACTTCTGGTTCGACAGCGCCTTGATGGGTGTCGTGTAGAAGCACTTCTTGCCCTGCATGAGGGCGAGGTGGACGGCGAACTCGCCCACGATCGTCTTGCCGGAGCCGGTGGGGGCGGCCACCAGTACGCCCTTCCCTGCTTCGAGCGCCTGGCAGGCCTCGATCTGGAAGGGGTCGAGGCCGAATTCGTACATCTCGCGGAAAGACGCGAGCGCGGTGGCCTGCTCGGCGGCCCGCCTGCGGGCCGCCGCATACCGCTCGGCCGGTGAGAGGTCCTCTGTCATCGTGCTTTCGAGCGTACCGGTCCCCACTGACAACAGGACGATCATTATCCGGAACATGGGACGACGGACAACGAAGAGGTGCCCGCGTCGTGGGACGCGGGCACCTCTCGGTGGCTTCGGTGACTGGCGCGGGTCCCGGTCAGGTCACGTCGTCGTAGCCGTTGACCCGCTCCGGGGTCTCGGGCAGCGCGCGGGTGGCGGAGACGGTCTCGATCTCGCCGATGTCCTCGGGGGTGAGGTCGAGGTCCGAGGCCTCGTCGTCGTCGGGCCCGTCGGCCTCGCGGCGGCGCTTGCGCCGGTCGTTGGCCAGCGAGAAGAGGACGGCGCCGAAGTACAGCACCCAGATCGGCCCGGCGAGTGCCAGCATGGAGAGCGGGTCGGTGCTCGGGGTGGCGACGGCGGCGAAGACCGTGATGCCGAGGATCATGGCCCGCCACCAGCCGAGCATCCGCTTGCCGGTGATGATGCCGGTGAGATTGAGCATCACCAGCAGCAGCGGAAGTTCGAAGGAGAGCCCGAAGACGATCACCATGCGGGTGACCAGCTGGAGCAGGTCATCCAGTGGCAGCAGGTTGGTGATGCTGCCGTTCGGCGTGAAGTCGATCAGCACCTTCGCGGTGGTGGGCAGCACCTCGTACGCGAAGAACGCGCCGCCCAGGAACAGCGGGGCGCCGGTGAAGACGAAGGCGTACGCGTACTTCTTCTCGTGCCGGTGCAGGCCGGGCGCAACGAAGGCCCACAGCTGGTACAGCCAGATCGGCGACGCGAACACGACACCGGCCGTCAGCGAGACCTGGAGGGCGAGCGTGAAGGGGGCGAGCAGACCGTTGATGGTGATCTGCGCGCACTTCTTGTTGTCGCCCGCCTTGGCCAGCTCCGCGAAGGTCTGGTGGCAACCGACCGAGTCGAGGATCGGACTGGTCAGGAAGTTGATGATGTCGTTGTAGAAGAAGGCGGCGACCACCGTCACGATGACAATGGCCAGCATGGCCTTCGCGAGCCGGTTGCGGAGCTCACGAAGGTGATCCGCGAGAGGCATCCGCCCCTCGGGATCCCTCTCCTGTTTGCGGGCAGACTTGGGCAACCCACGTCCTCATCTCGTGCGGCAGGCCGGGGGTCACCGGCCTTGCGTCAGCGCTGGGTGGTGTCCGACGGCTCGTTGACCGGGCGGGAGCTGGTCACGTCGCCGGGGGACGCCTGGATGGTGCGCTGAGCCTGGGCCTGCTCGCCGGAGGCGGGCGCCTGGGCGGAGGAGGTGCTGTTGCCGTCTTCCTTCATCGCCTTGGCCTCGCTCTTGAGGATGCGCGCGGACTTGCCGAGCGAGCGAGCCATGTCCGGAAGCTTCTTCGCGCCGAACAGCAGGATGACGACGACAAGGATGAGAATGATCTCGGGAGCGCCGAGCCTTCCGAACATAAGTCTTTACCTTCTCACCGAGGCGGCTGGGTGGGGTGCTGTCCGATCAGCCGGACACCTGTCCGAGCAATCGTGCTCACAGCGATCGTAACGCTCGGGGGTAAACGTCAGGCAATCCCCGTGCGTACGCCCGGTCCGCGGTACGGGCCTCGTTCTCCGCCCCGCGAGCAGCAGCGTACCTGCCGGGGCGGGCACCGTGACAGGGCGAAGTGACACAAACCGCTTACGGCGCAGTACTCACACCGCTTCCACAGCAGGTCTCAGAGGGTGTCCACAGTACGGGCGGCACTGGCCGCGGCCCGCTCCAGGTCCTCGGCGGCCCGGTTGATGCGCCGTGCCGAGTCCGCGACCTGCACGCCGAGGCGCCGTGCCTCAAGGAAGACCCGGACGGCGAGCACGCCGAGCACGGCGAGACCCACGAAACCCACAGCTACCGCGAACATCGGCCAGAACATGCGGGTGAGCCTAGACGGTGGGGTGCAGCCGCAGGGTCCTGACCCCGCCGCCGGTCAGCAGCTCGATGATCCGCTCACCCGCGGGCTTGCGGACCAGGACGCCGCAGTCGGGGCAGGTGAAGGAGTAGAACGTGGTCTTGCTGGTGGCTCCGATGGCCAGGCGCAGGGCGCTCGCGGCAAGCTCGAAACTGCCCCGGCAGTCCGGGCAGCCGGCCCTGAACACCACGGGGACCACTCTTCTCATCCCGGCGAATGCGGCCGCGACCGTCATGTCCCTCGCGCCTGCGACACCGGAACCCGAAGCCTCGTTCAAATCCCTCGCCCCTCCTTCTTGATCGTTCGCCTTCGGAGCGACTCAGGCTCCCCCATGCCCTTCCTCGTCGCCGTGCACAGCATGGTTGTCGTACGCCGCCAGGGCCTCGCGGGCCGCCCGGCGGGCGCTGTCGGCCAGCTCGGGCGGTGACACGATCCGCCCGTCGCCGCCGAGCCTGAGTGCCAGCCGGCGCAGGGAGGCCGGTTCGGGGGTGCGCAGACTGATACGCAGACCGCCGTCGGGAAGCTCATCGGCGCTGTCGTGCGGGTAGTACTCGGCGACCCAGCGGCCTGCCGGGCCGACCTCGACGACCACCTCCGGGTCCTCGGCGGCCGGCTGCACCAGGGCCTCGGACAGGTCACGCAGCTCGATCTCGGGGGGCGCGGACGGCTCGTCGAGGATCTTGATCTCGGCGACGCGGTCGAGGCGGAAGGTGCGCCGGGCCTCGGAGCGGCGGCACCAGGCCTCCACATAGGTGTGGCCGACGCTGACCAGGCGGATGGGGTCGATCTCGCGCTCGGTGACCTCGTCGCGGGCCGGCGAGTAGTAGCGGATCCACAGCCTGCGGCGCTCGGAGATCGCCCGGTCGACGTCGGCGAAGACCCCGCCCTCGGACTCGAAGGTCACGGAAAGCCGGGCGCTGGCGCCGGCCGCCTCGCCGGCCGCGGTCTCCACCTTGGCGGTGGCCCGCAGCAACGCCTGCCGGTCGCCCTCGCGCAGTCCGGGCAGGGTGGACACGGCACGGGCGGCGACCAGCAGCGCGGTCGCCTCGTCGGCGGCCAGTCTCAGCGGCTCGGCGGCCTCCTCGCCGAGGGCGGCCGCGTTGTGCCACCAGATGCGCTCGCCGTCGGTGTCGATGTCCAGCAGATCGCCGCCCCGGAAGCTGGTGCCGCACATGGGCAGCACATCGAGGTCGGAGACCAGCTCGTCCTCGGTGATGCCGAAGGCACGGGCCACGTCCGCGATCCGGGCGCCGGGGCGCTCGCGCAGATAGGTCACCAGGGAGAGCATCCGTCGGGTCTGGTCGATGGCGTTCACGGGCCTGACCGGTTTGCCTGCCACTGTCCTGCTCCGCTCCCCCTCAGCCCTTGGCCACGGCACGCAGCCGGTCCACCACGTCCGCGCGCAGCTCGGCCGGCTCCAGCACCACCACGTCCGGCCCGAACTCCACCAGCCAGGCGTCCAGGCCGTGCCCGTACGGAATCTCCAACTCGTCCCAGCCGTCGCCGAGTTCCCGCACCGCCGTGGCCTTCGCCCGAAGGGGGTAGCCGGCGCCGGAACGCAGCCGGATCAGGGCCGAGCGGTCGGCGATCTCACCGGCCCAGCTCGAGACGGTCTCCCGGACGGTGACCACGTCCGGGACCGGCGCGGTGAAACGGGTGCCCCGGGAACGGACCCGGCCGGTGATCCGGGACAGCCGGAACACCCGCTCGGCACCCCGGTCCCGGTCCCAGCCCGCCAGATACCAGTGGCCGCGCCAGCACTCCAGCGCCCACGGCTCCACATTCCGGGTCTCGGGACGGGCGGCGGTGGCCTTGCGGTAGTCGAAGACGACCGGGCGGCGGTCGCGGCAGGCCAGCATCAGCGGCTCGAACGCGGCCTCATGCACCGGGATGCGCGGCTCCAGGGCGCTGTGCGCCTCGTAGGGGTCGACATCCTCGGGCAGCCCGGCCGCGCGCAGCTTCTGCAGGGCGCCGCTGGCCGCGCCGGCGAGCCGGGCCTGCTGCCAGACCTTGGCGGCCAGCCCCAGGGCGGCGGCCTCCTCGGCGTCCAGGGTGATGGGCGGGAGGCGGTTGCTGTCGCGGCGGGCGAGATAGCCGACCTCGCCCTCCAGGTTCTCGACGGTCTCGATCACCAGTCCGAGCTCGCGCAGATCGTCCTTGTCCCGCTCGAACATCCGGCTGAAGGAGTCGTCACTGCCCGCCTCGAGGTAGGCCTCGATCGATTCGCGCAGCTCGCGCTTGCTGAGCGGCCGACTCGTCCCCAGCAGACACAGCGCCAGGTTCATCAGCCGCTCGGCCTTGGCAATGGCCATCGACGCCCTTCGCCTTCCCTATGGTGCTTCTGATCGATGACCGTACCGCTCCGGAGTGTCACGGCAAAAGCCAGTACAAACAACGAGGACCGAAACGGGCAGGCCACGACAAACAACAAGGGCCCGCGCGTGCGGCACGGGCCCTCGTCCAGCCGGTTTCCGACCAGGTACGGTCAGCGCCGGACGGCGCCGACCAGGCACGGGGATCAGACCCCGAGCAGGTCCACGACGAAGATCAGCGTCTCACCGGGCTGGATCGCCGGCGTCGGGCTCTGGTTGCCGTAGGCGAGGTGGGCCGGGATGGTCAGCTGGCGACGGCCGCCGACCTTCATGCCCTCCACCCCCTGGTCCCAGCCCTTGATGACACGGCCTCCGCCCAGCGGGAAGCGGAACGGGGTACCCCGGTTCCAGCTGGCGTCGAACTCCTCGCCCGTGCTGAACGCGACACCCACGTAGTGCACGGTGACGGTCTGGCCGGCCTTGGCCACCTCGCCGTCGCCCTCCCAGATGTCCTTGATCTCCAGGTCGGCCGGGGGCTCGCCGCCGGGGAAGTCGATCTCGGGCTTGTCGATGCTCACGTCTCTAGCTCCTGCTTGTGTACGACACGGAACCCGGCCAGTCTTTCATCCCCGCCCGCGTCCCGCCCGCGTGACTACATCGCCGCCAGCACATCCACCGAGAACACCAGCGTCGAACCCTTCTTCACCACACCACCGCTCGGCGGGTTGTTCCCGTAGGCCAGATCCGGCGGTACGACGATCATCAGCCGGCTGCCCACCTTCTTCCCGGTGATCCCCTGCGCCAGCCCCTTGACGACCGCCTGCATCTGCGCGATCGCGAACTGGGCCAGCCGCCCGCTGTCGTACGTCTGCTCGAAAGCCTTGCCGCTGTCCCAGACCACGCCCTTGAACTGGCACAGGATCGTCTGCGACGACTTCACCTCCGGGCCGTCGCCCTCAAGGACGTAGTTCGCCACCAGCTTCTTCGGCGGGTCGGTCTTGGGAATGTCGATCGACGGAGCCTTCCCGTCGGTGTTGGTGCCGATCTTGGGCAGCGCGGAGTCGCTCTGCGCGACCTCCTTGCCGGTGCTGGAGCTCTTGGAGTTGAACGAGTTCAGCACATCCACGACGAACACCAGCGTGTCCGTGCCCTTGATCCCCGCCTGCGGGTTGCCCGACGAGCCGTAACCCCAGGTCGGGGGCACGGCCATCAGCACCCGGCTGCCGACCTTCTTCCCGGCCAGCGCGTACCGCCAGCCGTCGATGATGCTGCCCTGGGCGAGCTGCATGAGCAGCGGCGTACGGTCGTACGACTGGTCGAAGACCTTCGCCGTCGACCAGATCTGCCCGAGGTAGTTGGCCTGGATGAAGTCGTTCTCCGCGACCGACTTGCCGCTGCCCGCGATCACCGTCTTGACCGCAAGGTCCTTCGACGGGTCCCCGGAACCCTTGGCCACCGTCGGCTTCTCGTCGAACTTCGTACCCGCCGTGATCGCCGGCAACGGCCCGTCCACGATCTTCGGCGGCGGCACCGAGGAAGCGGAACCCGACGGTGCCGCGCTGGCCTTGCTGGAAGCGGACTTGTCGTCGCCACACGCGGCAAGCGTGACCAGTCCTGCGGGTACGGCGGCAAGGAGAAGAGAGCGTCGGCGCACGGAAACAGCCTCATAATCGGTCGATCTTGCGGATGCGTGCGCGCAACTCTACGACGTGACACGGGCGCCGTACGGTAAACGTACGGCGCCCGTGTGGCGTTCGCTCACATACCGGCGATGAGCTTCTCCACCCGGTCGTCGACCGAACGGAACGGGTCCTTGCACAACACCGTCCGCTGCGCCTGGTCATTGAGCTTCAGATGCACCCAGTCGACCGTGAAGTCCCGCCGCTGCTCCTGAGCCCGCCGGATGAAGTCACCGCGCAACCGCGCCCTAGTCGTCTGCGGCGGCACCGACTTGCCCTCGAAGATCTTCAAGTCATTGCAGATCCGAGCGGCTTGACCCTTCCTCTCCAGCAGGTAGTACAGACCCCGACGACGGTGAATGTCGTGATAAGCGAGGTCTATCTGCGCCACCCGCGGATGAGACATGGTCATGTTGTGCTTGGCCCGGTACCGCTCGATGAGCTGGTACTTCATCACCCAGTCGATCTCGGTGCCGATCCGGTCCAGGTCCTCGGCCTCGATGGCGTCCAGGGTGCGGCCCCACAGCTCCAGGACCTGGTCGACCGTGCCGGTACGGATACCGCGGCGCTCGACGAAGTCCACGGCCTTCTCGTAGTACTCCCGCTGCACCTCCAGGGCGGAGGCCTCACGGCCGCTGGCCAAGCGCACCTTGCGTCGGCCCGTGATGTCATGGCTGACCTCGCGGATCGCCCGGATCGGGTTCTCCAGGGTCAGGTCCCGCATCACCGTGCCCGCCTCGATCATGCGCAGCACCAGGTCGGTGGCGCCGACCTTCAGCAGCATGGTCGTCTCGGACATGTTCGAGTCGCCCACGATGACATGCAGCCGGCGGTAGCGCTCGGCGTCGGCGTGCGGCTCGTCGCGTGTGTTGATGATCGGCCGGGAGCGGGTCGTCGCCGAGGAGACGCCCTCCCAGATGTGCTCCGCCCGCTGGCTGACGCAGTACACCGCACCGCGCGGTGTCTGCAGCACCTTGCCGGCGCCGCACAGCAGCTGCCGGGTCACCAGGAACGGAATGAGGATGTCCGCGAGCCGGGAGAACTCCCCATGCCGCGCCACCAGATAGTTCTCGTGGCAACCGTAGGAGTTGCCCGCCGAGTCCGTGTTGTTCTTGAAAAGGTAGACGTCGCCCGCGATTCCTTCCTCGTGCAGGCGTCGTTCGGCGTCCACCAACAGTCCTTCGAGAATGCGCTCGCCGGCCTTGTCGTGGGTGACCAGTTCGGTCACGTTGTCACACTCGGGTGTCGCGTATTCCGGATGTGAGCCCACGTCGAGATAGAGCCGGGCGCCGTTACGAAGAAAGACATTGCTGCTACGGCCCCATGACACGACACGGCGGAAGAGGTACCGCGCCACCTCGTCAGGCGACAGGCGGCGCTGTCCCCTGAACGTGCACGTGACGCCGTACTCGTTCTCCAGCCCGAAAATGCGGCGGTCCATGACTGAACATTACGCCCGATCCCCTGAGCTGAAACGGGGTTCGGCAGCACGATTTGGATCATTTTCCAATGAAGCCGCAACCACCGCGCCCCCACCGGGAGCTGCGAGGACCCGACCCGTGACCACCAGGACCAGCAACGACACACCCCCCGCCGCCCCCGGCACCGCGAACCCCCACAGCGCCCCGCCCGCCTCTACGACCGGTCCCGCCAGGCCCGTTCCCACCGACGCCCCCACTGTGAACGTCGTCACAAGCCAGGAGAAGGCCTCGGTGACCGTCCCCGCCGGCGCGTGCCGGTCCACCAGCACGAACGCACATGCGATCGCCGGCGCCAGGAACACCCCCGCCAGCACGGTGAGCAACACCATGGCCGGCGCACCCGGCATCACCATCAGCGGCAGATAACACACCGCCAGAAGCGCCACCAGGACGCGCAGTCGCACCGCCGGCTCCCCCCGCCAGAGCCGCGCCCCGTACACCGAGCCACCGAGCAGCGCACCCAACCCCAGCCCCGCCATCATCCAGCCGTACACCCCGTCACCACCGTGCTCGTCCGCGTACGGCACCGACGCCACCGTGATGGAACCCAGCGCGATCCCGACGAACAGAAACGCACCCAGCAGAGCCAGCAACCCGGACGACCGCAGCGCACCCAGCCAGTGCGCCGCACGCGGCGCCGAACGCCACGCGCGCGAAGGCGGCGAGACGACCACGGAGAGCGCCCCGAGCACCCCCATCGCGTTCACCACCAGCAGCGCCGCCTGCGCCGACCACAGCGACACGCACAACGTCACCAGCAACGGCCCCGCCGTGAACATGACTTCCTGGGCCACCGCGTCCATCGCGTACGCCGTGTGCACCTGGTCCTCCCTGCCGAGCACACTCGGCCACAGCGCACGCAGACCGCCCTCCAGGGGCGGCGTGAACAGCCCCGCCGCCGCCACGCACGCACAGGCGAGCGGCAGCGGACCGGTGCCGGCGAAGGCGAAACCGGCCATGGCGAGAGCCGACGCGAGAGCGGCGGGCAACTGGACACGCGGCTGCCCGTGCACATCCACCAGCCGGCCCAGCACCGGCTGACCCACCGCGTTGGCGACGCCGTACACCGCCGCGAGCGCCCCCGCCAGGCTGTACGTGCCACCCTCCGCACGCACGAACAGCACGATCGCGAGCGCGGCCGTGGCGTTCGGCAACCGCCCCACCAAGGTGCCCGTCAGCAAGCGGACCGCGTGCCTCGCCCTGAGGATCTCCAGGTACCCCGCGGCCATGCCCCGCCTCCAAGTTTTACGTATAACCCTTGCTTCCATACGTACCATGTGCGCTGTTCACCCGTCCAGACGAAGGAGCCCACACCCGGTGGCACGCAGCAGCACGCGCCCGACGAGCCGCGACGTCGCCCAAGCCGCCGGCGTCTCCCAGGCAGCCGTCTCCCTCGTCCTCGGCGACAAATGGCGCGGCCGCGTCTCCGAGGCCACCGCCGAACGGGTCCGGGAAGCCGCCCGCGACCTCGGCTACCGGCCCAACCTCGCCGCCCGCAACCTCCGCCTCGGCCGCACCCGCACCGTCCTCCTCGTCGTCCCCGCACTCACCACCGAGTTCTTCGCCGGCGTCTACACCGGCGCCGCCCGCGTGGCCGCCGACAACGGCTTCGGCGTCGTCCTCTATCCCTCCCCCGAAGGCATCGGCCCGGCCCGCGACCCCTTCGCCTCCGCCCAGGCCGCCCTCGACGGCGTCATCGCCTCCTCCATGGCCGCCGACGCCCTCACCGCCATCCGCGGCGACCAGCTCCCCCTGGTCATGCTCGACAGCGACCCCGAAGGCAGCCTCGGAGCCGCCACCGTCAACCTCGACATCGCCGACGGCGTTCGCCAGGTCGCCGAACATCTGCTGGCCCTCGGCCACCGCCGCTTCCTGCACCTCGCCGCCGACGTCGCCTCCTGGACCTTCGAGGTGCGCGCGCGCGAACTGGCCGCGCGCACGGCAGAGGTGCCCGGCACCTCCGTACGCACCGTCCACGCCCCGATCTCCATCGAAGGCGCCCTGACGGCCACCGAAGCCGCCCTCGCCACACCCGGCCCCCACCCCACCGCCCTCGTCTGCGACGACGACAAACTCGCCGCCGGCGCCTACAAGGCCCTGCGCCGCCGAGGCCTGCGCATCCCCGACGACATCTCCGTCACCGGCCTCGACGACCTGGCCCTCGCCACCGCCATCGACCCCGAGCTCACGACCGTACGACTGGACGCGGAACTCTTCGGCGAACGCGGCATGCACGCCCTCCTCGCCGTCCTGGAAGGCCGCGAGCCGGAGGGCCGGGACATCCCGGTAGAACTGGTCGTACGAGGCTCCACGGCACCCCCACGGCAGCCCTAGGCTCTGTCGTCACAAACACCCGCGCCCCACCCGGAGGACTCGCCGGGCGGGGCGCACAGAGCGGGGTGGGAGCGGGGTTACTCGACGTCGCCGCCGGAGTCCTCCGTCGCGTCGGCCTCATCGGCGGACGTGGCGGTGGCCGCACCATCCGACTCCAGCAACCGGGACAGCTGCGGACCGCCGATGCGCTTGAACTTGCGCTTCTGCGGACGCGTACGGTCCAGCACCGCAACCTCCAGCCGCTCGGCCGGAATCTCCCGCTGAGTGCCGTTAGACTCCCGCGACAGAGCCGTCACAGCCAGCTTCAGAGCCTCCGCCAAGGTCATACCGTCCCGGTGCTCACGGTCCAGATAACTGCTGATCTGCTCCGCATTGCCACCGACCGCGACCGAACCGTGCTCGTCGACGATCGAACCGTCATGCGGCAGCCGATAGATCTGGTCACCCTCCGGGGTCTCCCCGACCTCCGCCACGACCAGCTCCACCTCGTACGGCTTCTCGGCCGCACTGGAGAAGATCGTGCCCAGCGTCTGCGCATACACGTTGGCAAGACCACGCGCCGTCACATCGTCACGGTCATAGGTGTAACCACGCAGGTCGGCGTAGCGCACCCCACCGATCCGCAGGTTCTCGTACTCGTTGTACTTGCCGGCGGCCGCGAAACCGATCCGGTCATAGATCTCGCTGAACTTGTGCAGCGCACGGGACGGGTTCTCACCGACGAACACGATGCCGTCGGCGAACTGGAGCACAACCAGACTCCGGCCGCGCGCGATGCCCTTCCGGGCGTACTCCGCACGGTCCGCCATGGCCTGCTGAGGTGAGACATAGAACGGCGTCGACACCGGTATCCGTCCCCTTCCTTAGGGTTCCGTCGAAGTCACTGGGATCACCTTCACAACAAGCGCCGGGCGCCTCAGAGCAGCGCCGCGCGCGGGCCGTCCGGCTCCTCCAGACGGCGCGCCAGCACCGCACGGGCGATCTCGGAGGACTCGTCGTCGGTGAGCCGACGGAACCCGTCCTCGGTGATCACGGTGATGATCGGGTAGATCCGGCGGGCGACATCCGGACCACCGGTCGCCGAGTCGTCGTCAGCCGCGTCATACAGAGCCTGCACCACCAGTGTGGTCGCCTGCTCCTCGCTCAGGTCCTCACGGAACAGCTTCTTCATGGCCCCGCGCGCGAAGATCGAGCCGGAACCCGTCGCGGAGAAGTGGTGCTCCTCGGAACGGCCACCCGTCACGTCGTACGAGAAGATCCGCCCCTTCCCCCGGTCAACGTCGAACCCGGCGAACAGCGGCACGACCGCCAGGCCCTGCATGGCCATACCGAGGTTGGAACGGATCATCGTCGACAGCCGGTTCGCCTTGCCCTCCAGCGACAGCTGCGCACCCTCGACCTTCTCGAAGTGCTCCAGCTCCAGCTGGAAGAGCTTCACCATCTCCACGGCGAGACCGGCGGTGCCGGCGATACCGACCGCCGAGTACTCGTCGGCCGGGAAGACCTTCTCGATGTCGCGCTGGGCGATCACATTCCCCATCGTGGCCCGGCGGTCACCGGCGAGCACCACGCCGCCGGGGAAGGTCGCCGCGACGATCGTCGTCCCGTGCGGCGCCTCGATCACCCCCTGCGTGGGCGGCAACTGCCGCTTGCCGGGCAGCAACTCCGGCTGGTGGTCGGAGAGAAAGTCCATGAACGAAGAGGACCCAGGCGTCAGGAAGGCAGCTGGTAGACGCCCGGTGCTACGAGTGTTGGCTTCCACGCGTTTCCTTCCAGATAGGCGGCGGCCCGGCGAGCGACGACGGGCTTGTCCCTCAATTTACCGATGGCCGAATTGCAGTTGAAGCACAGTACGCCTGGGACCCTACCCGTCTTGTGGCAGTGATCCACATGAACGGGCGGGGCATCGAGACAGATCACACAGAGCCCGTACTGGGCGGCGACCACCGCGTCGCGTTCGGCTTCGGTGAGCCCGTAGTTGCGCCTCGGGTGGTACGCACGCCATGGACGGCCCGGCAGGCCCTGCCGCGAGACCGGCAGAGCCTTCTCGCGAACCGTCTCGCCCCGGGCTTCCTGGCGACGTCGCGTCTTCGGCGGCGCAGTCGCGACAAGTGGCCTGCAGGCCGTCAGCCCGAGACTTGTTCGCCGCGAATGCGCCGACCGGAAACACCTGCTGGCACGCCGAGCACTTCGACCCCCCATCGTTCACGAAGGTGACTACTGTCCACCCTTCTGAACGAAGGACCGCACGAAGTCCTCCGCGTTCTCCTCCAAGACGTCATCGATCTCGTCCAGGACGGAGTCCACGTCATCGCTCAGCTTCTCGTGGCGCTCCTTGAGGTCCTCCGAAGCCTGCGCTTCCTGCGTCTGCTCCTCGGCCTCCTCGGTGGAACGTGTGGCCTTCTGCTGTCCGCCGCCGGTGTCCTTGGTTGCCATAACCCTCACCCCGCTCAGTTCGCGTTCGCCCGACATGGTCGACAGGTCGGCATTCCTGCCGATCGGTGGTGATCAGACCCTACAAGCCGGGTCCGACATCGGCCCCGCAGTTTCTCCAACGTACGGGGGCCACCTCGATGATTCCCGGGCAGCGGGATTTTGACCCCGGCCGCCCGGTGCGGTCCGAGTACCGTTCAGCCGCCGGAGAGGACCCTGACCAGGTCTTCCGCGGTGCGGCAGCGGTCCAGGAGCTCCTTGACGTGATTTCGCGTTCCGCGTAGTGGTTCCAGGGTTGGGACGCGCTGGAGGCTGTCCCGGCCCGGGAGGTCGAAGATGACCGAGTCCCAGCTGGCGGCGGCGACGTCGTCGGCGTACTGCTCCAGGCAGCGGCCGCGGAAGTACGCGCGGGTGTCCTCCGGCGGGTTTGTGCGGGCCCTGTCGACGTCGGCCTCGGTCAGGAGGCGCTTGATGCGCCCGCGGGCCGCGAGGCGGTTGTAGAGGCCCTTCTCGGCCCGTACGTCGGCGTACTGGAGGTCGAGGAGGTGGAGCTTGGCGGCGTCCCAGTCGAGGTCGTCGCGGCGGCGGTAGCCCTCCATGAGTTCCTTCTTGGCCACCCAGTCGAGTTCGCCGGAGAGACTCATGGGGTCGTTCTCCAGGCGGTTGAGGGTGTCCTCCCAACGCTGCAGGACGTCCCTGGTCTGTTCGTCGGCGTCGGCGCCGTAGCGCTCCTCGACGTATTTGCGGGAGAGCTCGTAGTACTCCATCTGGAGCTGGACGGCGGTGAGTGTGCGTCCGCTGCGCAGAGTGACGAGGCGCTTGAGGGTGGGGTCGTGGGAGACCTGGTGGAGGGTGCGCACGGGCTGGTCGACGGCGAGGTCGACGGCGATGAAGCCGT
Source organism: Streptomyces sp. NPDC111744 (assembly GCF_055634995.1). Taxonomy (NCBI): domain Bacteria; kingdom Bacillati; phylum Actinomycetota; class Actinomycetes; order Kitasatosporales; family Streptomycetaceae; genus Streptomyces; species Streptomyces sp. NPDC111744. The sequence continues at coordinate 184,014 of NZ_JBVKCG010000006.1, read as the reverse complement.
CCTCGATCATCGAGAGGACCAGGGCCGTGGTCCCGAGCTTCAGGTAGGTCGAGATCTCCGACAGGTTCGCGTCGCCGATGATCACGTGCAGGCGGCGGTACTTCTCGGCATCCGCGTGCGGTTCGTCGCGGGTGTTGATGATGGGGCGCTTGAGGGTCGTCTCCAGGCCGACCTCGACCTCGAAGTAGTCGGCGCGCTGGCTGAGCTGGAAGCCGTGTTCGTGGCCGTCCTGGCCGATGCCGACGCGGCCGGCGCCGGTCACGACCTGGCGGGATACGAAGAACGGGGTGAGGTGGCGCACGATGTCGGAGAAGGGGGTTTCCCGCTTCATCAGGTAGTTCTCGTGCGTGCCGTAGGAGGCGCCCTTGTTGTCGGTGTTGTTCTTGTACAGGTGGATGGGCTGGGCACCGGGGAGCTGGGCGGCTCGTTCGGCGGCCTCGGCCATGATGCGTTCGCCGGCCTTGTCCCAGAGGACGGCGTCGCGCGGGTTGGTGACCTCGGGGGCGCTGTACTCGGGGTGGGCGTGGTCCACGTAGAGGCGGGCGCCGTTGGTGAGGATGACGTTGGCGAGGCCGATGTCCTCGTCGGTGAGCTGGCTGGCGTCGGCGGCCTCGCGGGCGAGGTCGAAGCCTCGGGCGTCCCGCAGCGGGTTCTCCTCCTCGAAGTCCCAGCGGGCCCGGCGGGCCCGGTGCATCGCCGCGGCGTAGGCGTTGACGATCTGGGATGAGGTGAGCATGGCATTGGCATTGGGGTGGCCGGGGACGGAGATGCCGTACTCCGTCTCGATGCCCATTACTCGCCGTACGGTCATGCGGCCCTCCTTGCCCGGCGGAGCCCTCGGTCGTGGGCTCCGCTCGCGTACCGCTGGCGCTCCGGTGCGTGTGCGGTGCCCGTCCCCGCACTGCGCGACTCGGCGGTAGGAAAGAGCCTAGAACGCCTTTGCGCTGGTGGGGAGATCATTTGCGTCATTGCCTTGCTCGCCTCGGTTCCGGTTTTGGCCGGAAAAACAGTCGGCTGCGGGTACCCGGTGGGGGCACCCGCAGCCGCCCTGTGTTTTACAGGTACTGCCCGGTGTTTGCCACCGTGTCGATGGAGCGCCCGGTGTCCGCGCCCTGCTTTCCGGTGATGAGGGTACGGATGTAGACGATCCGTTCGCCCTTCTTTCCGGAGATTCGGGCCCAGTCGTCGGGGTTGGTGGTGTTGGGCAGGTCCTCGTTCTCCTTGAACTCGTCCACGCAGGCCTGGAGGAGGTGGGAGACGCGGAGGCCCTTCTGCTTGTGCTCGAGGAAGTCCTTGATCGCCATCTTCTTGGCGCGTCCGACGATGTTTTCGATCATTGCGCCGGAGTTGAAGTCCTTGAAGTAGAGGACTTCCTTGTCGCCGTTGGCGTAGGTGACTTCCAGGAAGCGGTTTTCCTCGGATTCGGCGTACATGTGTTCCACTGCCGTCTGGATCATGCTGGCAACGGTGGTGGCCTTGCTGCCGCCGTGCTCGCCGACGTCGTCGGAGTGCAGCGGGAGGCGTTCGGTGAGGTACTTGCCGAAGATGTCCTTGGCTGCCTCGGCGTCCGGGCGCTCGATCTTGATCTTCACGTCGAGGCGGCCGGGGCGGAGGATGGCGGGGTCGATCATGTCCTCGCGGTTGGAGGCGCCGATGACGACCACGTTCTGCAGGCCTTCGACACCGTCGATCTCGGCGAGCAGCTGGGGGACGATGGTGTTCTCCACGTCCGAGCTGACACCGGAGCCTCGGGTGCGGAAGAGGGATTCCATCTCGTCGAAGAAGACGATGACGGGGGTGCCCTCGCTGGCCTTCTCCCTTGCACGCTGGAAGACGAGGCGGATCTGCCGCTCGGTCTCGCCGACGTACTTGTTCAGGAGCTCGGGGCCCTTGATGTTGAGGAAGAAGCTTTTGCCGGCGGCCTGGCCGGTGACTTCGGCGACCTTCTTCGCCAGGGAGTTGGCGACGGCCTTGGCGATGAGCGTCTTGCCGCACCCGGGGGGTCCGTAGAGCAGGACGCCCTTCGGGGGCCGCAGTTCGTGTTCCTTGAACAGGTCCGGGTAGAGGTACGGCAGCTCGACCGCGTCGCGGATGGCCTCGATCTGGTTGCCGAGGCCGCCGATCTGGTCGTAGCCGATGTCGGGTACTTCTTCGAGGACGAGTTCCTCGACCTCGCTCTTGGGCACGACTTCGTAGACGTAGCCGGAGCGGGGTTCGAGCAGGAGGGCGTCGCCGGGACGGATGGTGACGTCCAGGAGCGGCTCGGCGAGCCGTACCACCCGTTCCTCGTCGGTGTGCCCCAGGACGAGGGCGCGTTCGCCGTCCTCAAGGATCTCCTTGAGGGTGACGATGTCACCGACGCGCTCGTACTCCATGGCCTCGACCACGTTGAGCGCTTCGTTAAGCATGAGTTCCTGGCCGCGCCTGAGCTCGTCCAGGTCGACGCTTGGGCTGACGTTCACCCGCAGTTTGCGGCCGCCGGTGAAGATGTCTGCGGTGCCGTCCTCGTTGGCTTGCAGGAAGACACCGAAGCCGGCCGGCGGCTGTGCGAGTCGGTCGACTTCCTCCTTGAGGGCCACGATCTGGTCGCGGGCCTCGCGGAGTGTGTTCGCGAGTCGCTCGTTCTGGGCGGACACGCCGGCCAGGTTCGTCTGCAGCTCGACGATCCGCTCTTCGAGAATCCTCGTGTGTCGCGGAGAGTCGGCGAGCTTGCGTCGCAGGACGGCGATCTCCTGCTCAAGATATGCAATCTGCCCGGCCGGGTCGTCGGACCCTCGTCCCGGGCGGATGCCGCGGTTCATGTCGTCGTCGTGGGCTGCCACGGTCCTCACCTCCTCCAAGGGGAGCTGGACGCTTCCAGACCCTACCTGGGTGGGTGTCGATTGAAACCCCTAGATCACCAAGACTGTCAAGGTGTGTCGTCGGTCACCCATCGCTTCTCCCCCGTGCCCGGTGGATACCCACTCAACGCGATTCGGAAGCTGCGTGTTCCAGGCCTGGAGCGGTCAAAACCCTTCGTGACTGACCGGAGTTGTCCGCTCGATGCCGGTTCAGGGGTTGTGCCCCGGCGAGGCCGTCCTTACACAGAGCAACCGGACGGGCGGTGTGGGTGATCGAGAACGCGGGTTGAGGGTTGGCTCAAGTCGATCGATCCGGTGGCCGAGCGCCGTCGTCTCGCGCGGCCCGGTGCGCCGTGCGCGCGGCCGGAAGGGGCGCCGGGCGCGGGCGGGTGCCCCGGCGGAGGGCACGGCCGGGGGTGGTTCGGGCGGAGGTAGGGTCGAAGGAGTTCAACACCCGCCGGGGCGGGACCGGGTGACCGCCGGGTCCGGCCGTCCGGCGCTTTCGACGGCAGGAGAGATGACCGTGCAGCAGGAGGCCCTGGCCGGCGCGGAGGCGCTTGAGGTCTGGATCGACCAGGATCTTTGTACGGGTGACGGGATCTGTGCCCAGTACGCCCCGGAGGTGTTCGAGCTGGACATCGACGGCCTGGCCTATGTGAAGGGCGCCGACGACGAACTGTTGCAGGCGCAGGGGGCGACGGTGCCGGTGCCGTTGCCGCTGCTGACGGATGTGGTGGATTCGGCTCGGGAGTGTCCGGGCGAGTGCATTCATGTGCGCCGGGTCGCGGACCGGGTCGAGGTGTACGGGCCCGACGCGGAGTGACTTTCCGGCCACCCCGCGGCCTGGGATCGGGCTGGTGCGGCGGTCAGACGCTGTGGGCGGCCGCGGGGGTGGAGCGGACGAAGGTGTGGCCGTTCCACTGCCAGGTGGCGCCGGTCTTCACGTCCGGACAGCAACTGGGCACATTGTCCGAGGAATAGCCGAGCAGGGTCGCGGTGACCGTTTTGGCGGCGACCGTGAAGTCGGTGACCGTGAGCCGGTCCTTGGGGTCGACGAGGGTGGCGACGACGCGCGGGCGGGTGGCGTCGGCGGCCTGGGTGAGGACGTAGACGCCGTCGGGCGGGGTGCCCATGGCCGAGTCGCAGTGGACCACCGCCACGGTTTCCGGTCTGCCGTCGCCGTCGAGGTCGCCGGTGACTTTCTTGACGACCCTCTCTTTCACGGGGCCGCAGTCGAGGGGGAAGTCCACGCCGGTGGTGCTGGGCGGCGCGGTGGCCGCGGGGGCGGGCTTCGTCTCGGAGCCGGCGGCGGGCTGGGCGGCTTTGGCCGCGCCCGGCTGGAAGAGGGACGACAGAGCGATGACGCCCGTCACGGCAGTGGCGGTGGCGAGCCAGTGCATGGGGCGGGTGTCGGTGTGAGCGAGCTCCGGGACCACGGATTGCTGCACTAGGAGTGTCTCCTGCGAGGCATGTGCCGGTGGGGATGGCCTGCATGGTGCCACACGTCACAGTTGGTGGGAACGGCGGGGGTGGGCTTCTGTGACGGCGGGTGGGTTTCCGCGACGGCGAGGTGGGCTTCCGCGACGGCGGGGGTGGTTTGTGCGGGTCCCGGGGTCGCGCGGTCCTGCGCCGGGTCGACGTGCTGCCGCGTCAACGCGTGAGCGCCGCTGCCCAGTTCCGTCGGTCGGGGGGAACTGGGCAGCGGCGCTCGTACGTTGAAGCGGCGACGGGACGGGTCAGCGGCCGGCGCCACCGTCGGCGTTGGGGCCCTCGTAGTCCTCGCCGTAGGCGCCCTTGGCGGGGCGGCGGCGGCGCATGGGGGGCTCGACGCCGTCGGCGAGGCGGCGGGCGGTGAGCAGGAAGCCGGTGTGGCCGATCATCCGGTGGTCGGGGCGGACGGCGAGGCCCTCCACGTGCCAGTTGCGGATCATCGTCTCCCAGGAGGTCGGCTCGTTGAAGCAGCCGATCTCGCGGATGGACTCGACGGTCCGCGCGAGCTGGGTGGTGGTGGCGACGTAGCAGCACAGGATGCCGCCGGGCACGAGCGCCTTGGAGACGGCCTCCAGGCACTCCCAGGGGGCGAGCATGTCGAGGATGACACGATCGACGTCGGTGTCCGACAGGTTGTCCTGGAGGTCGCCGACGGTGAGCTGCCAGGCGGGGTGCGGGCCGCCGAAGTAGCGTTCCACGTTCTGCTGGGCGATCTCGGCGAAGTCCGCGCGGCGCTCGTAGCTGTGCAGCATGCCCTGGTCGCCGATGGCGCGCAGCAGGAAGCTGCTGAGCGAGCCGGATCCGACGCCGGCCTCGACGACGCGGGCGCCGGGGAAGATGTCGGCGAAGGAGAGGATCTGCCCCGCGTCCTTGGGGTAGACGACGGCTGCCCCGCGGGGCATGGACAGGACGTAGTCGGGGAGCAGGGGGCGCAGCGCGAGGTAGGCGACGTTGCCGGTGGTGCGGACAACGCTGCCCTCGGGAGCGCCGATCAGTTCGTCGTGCGGGAAGGAGCCCTTGTGGGTGTGGAAGTTCTTCCCGGCTTCGAGCGTGAACGTGTAGTGGCGGCCCTTGGGGTCGGTCAGCTGTACCTGGTCCCCGACCTTGAAGGGCCCGCGCCTGCGGGCGGCACCGGTCGGTTCGGACATGTGAACAGCCTACCGGGGTTTGTGGAGGCCACCGACCACGGGGAACGCGCACCGCTGCGGTGTCGGTGAGGGTCCTCGACCCGGAGCAGATGGGTCTGCTCGGACGGACCCGGGTGCACCAGGAAGCAGCCCTGTCCGGTACACCCCACTGCGACCGCGTGGTCCGGCGCGACCGTGTGATGCGGCCGTCCGCCCACCGGAGTGTGAGACCCGCTTCGGGAAGAGCGGGCTCAGCTGGGGCGGGCCATGGCCCGTACGAAGGCGCGCTCGACGTCCGCCGCCGACAGGACACCGTAGATCTCGCCGGTCTCCTCCACCACCAGGTACTCGGTGGCGGGGGTGGCGCGCAACACGTCGAGGAGGTCCTCTCCCGCCAGCTCCGCGGAGACGCGCATCCCGTCGGTGAGTTCCTGGGCGAGGCCGCTGACGGCGACCCAGGGGCGGCGGTGCTCGGGTACGCCGACGATGGCGGCCTCGCGGACCAGGGACAGGGGGTTGCCGTCGGCGTCGACGACGACCAGGGCGCGGGCCCCGGCGGCGTTGGCGCGGCGCAGGGCCTCGGAGAGGGGGGTCTCGGTCTCGACGGGGACGGCGCGGCGGGTGAGGGTGCGGGCGCGCAGCTCCGGGAGGTGTTCGCGCAGGCGTGCCATGCGCAGGCTGTTGCCGGCGCCCGTCCAGATGATCGCGGCGAGGACGGCGGCGAGCAGGCCGTCGGTGAGTGCGTCCATGCCGTTGGCGTCGGAGGTGCCGCCGCCGAAGGCGCCCGAGTAGTTGAGCAGCGGGAGGCCGATCAGGACGGAGATGGCGAGGGCGCGGCCGATCCACGCGGCGGCGATGGTGCCGCTCATGGGTCTGCCGGTGATCTTCCAGACGACGGCGCGGAGCATCCGTCCGCCGTCGAGGGGCAGTCCTGGCAGCAGGTTGAAGATGGCCACGATGAGGTTGGAGACCATCAGGCCGGCCAGCAGGACGCCGGGGACCGTGCCGGGTCGGACGGGCTGCATGGCGAGGTAGAAGAGGCCGGAGAGGACGAGGGAGAGCAGCGGGCCGACGAAGGCCAGCACGAACTCCCGCCCGGGGGTCTCGGCCTCTTTCTCGATCTCGGAGACGCCGCCGAAGAACTGGAGCTGGATGCGGCGGACGGGGAGATCGAACCGGATCGCCGCGACAGTGTGGGCGAGTTCGTGGACCAGGACGGAGGCGTAGAAGGCGATGGCGAAGAAGAGGGAGACGAGGTAGCGGGCGGCGCCCAGTTCGGGCAGCACGCGGTCGAGCTGGCCGCCGAAGACCCAGGTGATCAGCGCGGCGACGACGAACCAGCTGGGGGCGACGTACACGGGCACGCCGAAGGGCCGTCCCATGAGCAGCCCGCCGCCGGGTTCCTTGGGCCGCTGCGGCGGCTTCCCCTTGGCCATGCCGGCGTGCGCGTGGGCGCGGCCGTCGGTTTCGTCGGGGCCGGAGGCCGGTGGCCCGGGAGGCGTCTGGGCGTTCTCGTTCTCCGGTGCGGGTGCCTCCGCGGGCGCCTCCGCGGGCGCCTCCGCGGGCGGGTCGGGCTTCGGCTCCGGTTCGCCGGTGTCGGCGGGTGCCTCGGCGCGTGGAGGAGCCGTGGGGGCGTCGGTGGGGTCCGGGCCTCCGTCGTTGGTCGGGGCCGTAGGACCTGCGGGCTGCTCGGTCGGTTCGGCGTCGTCCGACCGGGGCTGCCCGCTGCCGCCGCTCACGTCCACGGTGTCCCCTCGTTAGAAGCATCGTCTCTGGTCGATGGTATGCGGCCGTCGGGACGCGTTTCGCCCCGGCACCCCTGGTGTTGGCCGGGGCGTCGTGCGGGTTGGGTGACTGTCAGTGGCGGGCCGTATGGTCTGTGGTCATGGAGAGCAGCATCGAGGACGCCTCGCGGGCTCAGGGCGCGGACGTCGCGCAGGGGGAAGGGCCGGTCATGCCGGTGCGGGCGGCGGCGGCCGGCCCGCCGGCCTCGCTGTCGCCCTCGCGGGCCAGTGACTTCATGCAGTGTCCGTTGCTGTACCGGTTCCGGGTGATCGATCGGCTGCCGGAGAAGCCGAGCGAGGCGGCGACCCGGGGGACGCTGGTGCACGCGGTCCTGGAGCGGCTCTTCGACGCGCCCGCGGCGGAGCGGACGGCGCCGCGGGCCAAGTCGCTGGTGCCGGGGCAGTGGGACCGGCTGCGGGAGAGCAGGCCGGAGGTCGGTGAGCTGTTCGCGGACGATCCCGAGGGCGAGCGGCTGGCGCGCTGGCTGGGTGAGGCGGAGCAACTCGTGGAGCGCTGGTTCACGCTGGAGGATCCGTCGCGGCTGGAGCCGGTGGAGCGGGAGCTGTTCGTCGAGACCGAGCTGGAGTCGGGGCTGCGGCTGCGCGGGATCATCGACCGGGTCGACGTGGCGCCGACGGGTGAGGTGCGGATCGTCGACTACAAGACCGGCAAGGCGCCGAGACCGGAGTACGCCGAGGGCGCGCTGTTCCAGATGAAGTTCTACGCCCTGGTGGTGTGGCGGCTGAAGAACGTGGTGCCGAGGCGGCTGCAGCTGGTCTATCTCGGCAGCGGTGATGTGCTGACGTACGACCCGGTGCTCGCCGACCTGGAGCGGGTGGAGCGCAAGCTGCTCGCGCTGTGGGAGTCGATCCGGCGGGCGACGGAGTCCGGGGACTGGCGGCCGCGTCCGACCAAACTGTGCGGGTGGTGCGACCACCAGGCGCACTGCCCGGAGTTCGGCGGCACTCCCCCGCCGTACCCGCTGCCGGTGAGGTCGGTCGAGTCGGGTGACCTTCCGCAGGGCAGAATGGGCGCGGACTAGCGAAGGAGACTCACCGTGGCCATCCGCGTCCTACTGGTCGACGACCAGCCACTGCTGCGAACCGGGTTCCGGATGATCCTGGAGGCCGAGCAGGACATCGCGGTCGTGGGCGAGGCCGGAGACGGCCTGCAGGCTCTCGACCAGGTGCGCGCCCTCCAGCCGGATGTGGTGCTGATGGACATCCGGATGCCGCGGATGGACGGCGTGGAGGCGACCCGGCAGATCACCGGTCCCGGCCGGGACGGACCGGCGAAGGTGCTGGTGCTGACCACGTTCGATCTCGACGAGTACGTGGTGGAGGCGCTGCGCGCGGGCGCCAGCGGTTTCCTGCTGAAGGACGCCCCGGCCAATGAGCTGGTGCAGGCGATCCGGGTGGTGGCGGGCGGCGAGGCGATGCTGGCGCCGAGCATCACGCGTCGGCTGCTGGACAAGTACGCCACGCATCTGCCGTCCGGTGAGGAGCCGGTGCCGGACACCCTGCACACCCTCACCGACCGTGAGGTGGAGGTGCTGAAGCTGGTCGCGCGGGGGCTGTCGAACGCGGAGATCGCCGCCGACCTGTTCGTCAGCGAGACCACGGTGAAGACGCATGTGGGGCACGTGCTGACCAAGCTGGGGCTGCGGGACCGGGTGCAGGCGGCGGTGTACGCGTACGAGAGCGGCCTGGTGCGTCCCGGCGCCCAGTAGAACGCGCCGCGAAGCCCGGTAGGACGCGCTGACGACGGGAAGGGCGCCCCACTCCACGGAGTGGGGCGCCCTTCCCGTCGTATGAACCTCGTATGACCGGTCGTCAGCTGCTGGAGCCGCGGCCGAGCTCCCACAGCTGGAGGCTGGCGGAGGAGTTGAGGGCGTAGGCGACGCCCGTGACGTCGTTGCGGGCGGCGACGTACTGCTTGCCCTGCCACAGCGGCAGCACCGGAACGTCGTCGGCGACGATGTCCTGGATCTCGGTCAGGCTGCTTGACGCGCTGAGCCGGTCGGCCTCGAGGCGGGACTTGGGGATCAGCGTGTCGATGATCTTGTTGTTGGCGTAGGGCGAGGCGAGGAAGTTGTCCTTGCCGAGGAACGGCGCGAGGAAGTTGTCGGCGTCCGGGAAGTCGGGGAACCAGCCCATGCCGTAGACGTCGTACTTGCCCTTGCGTTCGGCCGTCTGGTAGGTCGACCAGGGGGTGCCCTCGATGCTGACGTCGAACAGGCCGCTGTCGTTGAGCTGCTGCTTCAGGACCTCGAACTCCTGCTTGGTGGCGGAGCCGTAGTGGTCGGTCGTGTAGTGCAGCGTCAGCTTCACGGGCGTGGTGATGTTCGCCGCGGTCAGCAGGTTCTTGGCCTTGGAGACGCTGGGGTCGCCGTACTTGTTGAAGAAGGAGTTGGAGTGGCCGGTCACGGAGGCCGGGACCAGGGAGTACAGCGGCTCGGCCTGGGAGCCGTACACCTTGGCGACGAGTGCGGCGCGGTCGATGATCTGGGCCATCGCCTGGCGGACGGCCTTGGACTTGACCGTGGGCGCGTTGGTGTCGAAGCCGAGGTAGCGGATCTCCAGGCCGGACATCTCGACAAGGTCGACGTTGGCGTCGTCGCCGGCGCCGAGCTTGTTGATCTGGGACGGCGACATGGTGCGGGTCATGACGTCGATGTCCCCCTTGTCGATCGCCTGGCCCATGGCGTCGGCGTCCTTGAAGGAGCGCATGACGACCTGCTCGTTGTTCACCGTCACGCTGCCCTTGTAACTGGGGTTCTTGGTGAAGGTGGCGGAGACGAGCTCGTCGTTCTGGACGTCGGCCTTGAAGGTGTAGGGGCCGGAGCCGTCGATGGCGAAGCCGTCGCGGAGCTTGTCCTTCGCGTAGTCCTTCGGGTTCACGATGCCCGCGACCGGGGTGGACAGCTTGTACGGGAAGGTGGCGTCGGCGGACTTGAGGTGGAAGATGACCTCTCGGTCGCCCTGGGTCTCGATGGTGTCGATGTTCGAGAGGAGGGCGAAGACACCGGTGTCGGCCTTGATGCGCAGGGCGCGCTCGATGGAGTACTTGACGTCCGCGGCGGTGACGGCGTCGCCGTCGGAGAACTTCAGGCCCTCACGCAGCTTGCAGGCGTAGCGCTCGCTGCCGCTGTCGGTGAAGGAGCAGCTCTCGGCGGCGTCGGGGACCGGTTCGCCCTCACCCTTCGGCTGGGACATGAGGGTCTGCACGGTCTGGCGCAGGATGTTCCAGCCGCCGACGTCGTAGGAGTAGGCGGGGTCGACCGGCGCGGGGGCGTCCTTCGAGGCGGTGAACCGGTCGGTGGTGCCGACGACGATCGCGCCGCCACTATTGCTCCCACTGCCGGATCCACCGCACGCGGCGAGAACCGGAGTGAGCAGACCGACGACGGCCGGCAGCACCAATGTCTTGCGGTTCATGCTCGAAGTTCTCCAGAGCTGTTCGAGTCCGTGTATCCGGCATGCAGGGGTGTCGAAGCGGGTCACGGGGGTAGCGGCGATGTTCTCGCGACGAGATTAGTCGGCGCCCGCAGGAGGGTTCACAGGCGCGTGAGTTGAGGTCCCATCACGCAGTGGAACCGGCTGCGGACAGACCGAAAACCCGACGACGGCAGGATTAGTGCAGCGTCTCCCCAATCGGGACACAAGGGCGCCCGAAATCCCCCCGATCGGGGGCGAGCGGCACACCCGGGCAACGTTGTCGACCCCCTTGCACGTGGGGAACGTCACACGCTCAATTGTGGGAGCAGGTAGCGGAATTCAGCGGGTTGAACAGTTGCGAATTCCGTTGAATGACCGCCGCCGGGATTTCACCCAGTGCTCTTTGCACGCTGGGTGAACGGCTAGCGCATTTCCGTCATCAGTCCGCGCAGAAAAGCCAGGTCGACCTCTTCCAGCGAGGTGACCACGGTACGCCGTGCGGCCGGGGCGATGGGCGCGACGGACGGTACGGCGACCACCTGGCAGCCGGCGGACTCGGCGGCGGCCACGCCGGTCGCGGTGTCCTCGACGACCGCGCATCTGGCCGGATCGACCCCGAGGCCGGCGGCGGCCAGCAGATACGGGTCCGGATAGGGCTTGGTGCGGGAGACCTCGTCGCCGGCGATGGACAGGGTGAAGTACTGGGGGCCCAGTGAGGCCAGGACACGGTCGATGATGCGCCGGTGCGAGGCGGAGACCAGGGCGGTGGGAATCTGCTGCTCGTAGAGTTCGGCGAGCAGCCTCTTGGCGCCCGGCATCAGCGGCAGGGCGGCGCCGATACGCTCCTCGAAGCCGTCGTTGAGCAGCACGCTGAGTTCGGCGAGCGTGATGGCCGCGCCGGTGGCCTCGATGAGGAACCCGGCGCTGCGGGTCATGGGGCCGCCGACCACGACATGGCGCCATGACTCGTCGAGGGTGTGGCCGAGGCGGGCGAAGATCTCGACCTCGACGTCCCACCAGAAGCCCTCGGTGTCCACCAGGGTGCCGTCCATGTCGAGGAGCACCGCCTGAAGCGCGGAGCCTTCCGCCGTACGGGTTCCGAGCGCGGGGACCGTACTGGTCATCCGGGCGCACCTCCTTGAGGGACGACCAGGCCGGTTCCCATGCGGGGAACCGGCCTGCTGTGGACCGACCAGTGTACGACTTATCCGATCAGTGTGCTGTGTGGCGCGCGTCTCGGCGTCGCACCGCACACGCACGGCTCAGTACCGCACCCGTAGCGGCTCACCGTGCGTTGAAGTACTTCGCCTCCGGGTGGTGGATCACGATGGCGTCCGTGGACTGCTCGGGGTGCAGCTGGAACTCCTCGGACAGCTGGACCCCGATCCGCTCGGGCTGGAGCAGGTCGGCGATCTTGGCGCGGTCCTCCAGGTTGGGGCAGGCGCCGTAACCGAGGGAGAAGCGGGCGCCCCGGTACTTCAGGGCGAACATGTCCTCGACGTCACTCGGGTCCTCGCCGGCGAAGCCCAGCTCGGAGCGGACGCGCGCGTGCCAGTACTCGGCGAGTGCCTCGGCCAACTGGACGGACAGGCCGTGCAGTTCCAGGTAGTCACGGTAGGAGTTGGCCTCGAAGAGCTTGGCGGTCTCCTCGCCGATGCGGGAGCCGACGGTGACGACCTGGAGGCCGACCACGTCCGTCTCCCCCGACTCCTCCGGGCGGAAGAAGTCGGCGAGGCACAGCCGGCGGCCGCGGCGCTGACGCGGGAAGGTGAACCGGGTGCGCTCGTTGCCGCGTTCGTCCAGGATGATCAGGTCGTCATCCTTGGAGACGCAGGGGAAGTAGCCGTAGACGACGGCCGCTTCCAGCAGGTTCTCGGTCTGGAGCCTGTCCAGGAGACCGCGCAGCCGGGGGCGGCCGTCGGTCTCGACGAGTTCCTCGTACGACGGTCCCTCGCCGGTGCGGGCCTGCTTGAGGCCCCACTGGCCCTTGAAGAGGGCGCCCTCGTCCAGCCAGCTCGCGTACTCCTTGAGCTGGATGCCCTTGATGACACGGGTGTCCCAGAACGGCGGGGTGGGCACCGGGTTGTCGACGGCGACGTCGGAGCGGACATGGCCCTCCTCGGGCCGCTCCTCGGCCTCGACGGTGGCGGTCGGCCGCACCCGCCGCTGCTTCAGCTCCGGCAGGACGGCGCCGGGCACTCCGCGCTTGACGCCGATGAGCGCGTCCATCAGGCGCAGGCCCTCGAAGGCGTCGCGGGCGTAGCGGACCTCGCCCTCGTAGATCTCGTACAGGTCCTGCTCGACATAGGCGCGGGTGAGGGCGGCACCGCCCAGGATCACCGGGTAACTGGCCGCCAGGCCGCGCTGGTTGAGCTCCTCCAGGTTCTCCTTCATGATCACCGTGGACTTGACCAGCAGGCCTGACATGCCGATGACGTCGGCCCGGTGCTCGTCGGCGGCCTCCAGGATCGCGGAGACGGGCTGCTTGATGCCGAGGTTGACGACGTTGTAGCCGTTGTTGGACAGGATGATGTCGACGAGGTTCTTGCCGATGTCGTGGACGTCGCCCCGGACGGTGGCGAGGACGATGGTGCCCTTGCCCTCCGCGTCGGACTTCTCCATGTGCGGTTCGAGGTAGGCGACCGCGGACTTCATGACCTCGGCGGACTGGAGAACGAACGGCAGCTGCATCTGGCCGGAGCCGAACAGCTCGCCGACGACCTTCATGCCGTCCAGCAGGGTCTCGTTGACGATGTCGAGGGCGGGGCGGTCCTGGAGGGCCGCGGCCAGGTCGGCCTCCAGGCCGTTCTTCTCGCCGTCGATGATGCGGCGCTTGAGGCGCTCCTCCAGCGGGAGGGCGGCCAGTTCCTCGGCCTTGCCGGCCTTGAGGGACTTGGCGGTGGCACCCTCGAAGAGAGCCATCAGCTTCTGGAGCGGGTCGTAGCCCTCGCTGCGGCGGTCGTAGACGAGGTCGAGGGCGGTCTGGACCTCTTCCTCGGTGAAGCGGGCGATCGGCAGGATCTTGCTCGCGTGCACGATCGCCGAGTCCAGGCCCGCCTTGACGCACTCGTCGAGGAAGACGGAGTTCAGCAGGATGCGGGCGGCCGGGTTGAGGCCGAAGGAGATGTTGGACAGACCGAGGGTGGTCTGGACGTCCGGGTGGCGGCGCTTGAGCTCGCGGATCGCCTCGATGGTGGCGATGCCGTCTTTCCGGGACTCCTCCTGACCGGTGCAGATGGTGAAGGTCAGGGTGTCGATGAGGATGTCCGACTCATGGATGCCCCAGTTCCCGGTCAGGTCCTCGATCAGCCGTTCGGCGATCTCGACCTTCTTCTCCGGGGTGCGGGCCTGGCCCTCCTCGTCGATGGTCAGCGCGATGAGGGCGGCGCCGTGCTCGCGGGCCAGCGTGGTGACCTTCGCGAAGCGGGACTCCGGGCCGTCGCCGTCCTCGTAGTTGACGGAGTTGATGACCGCGCGGCCGCCGAGCTTCTCCAGGCCCGCCTGGATGACGGGGACCTCGGTGGAGTCCAGGACGATCGGCAGGGTGGAGGCGGTGGCGAAGCGGCCGGCCAGCTCCTCCATGTCGGCGACGCCGTCCCGGCCGACGTAGTCCACACAGAGGTCCAGCATGTGGGCGCCCTCGCGGATCTGCTCGCGGGCCATCTCCACACAGTCGTCCCAGCGGCCCTGCAGCATGGCCTCGCGGAACTTCTTCGAGCCGTTGGCGTTGGTGCGCTCGCCGATCGCCAGGTACGAGGTGTCCTGGCGGAACGGGACCGTCTGGTAGAGGGAGGCGGCGCCCGGCTCGGGGCGCGGATGGCGCTCGGGCGGGGTGACGCCCTGGACGCGCTCGACGACCTGGCGCAGATGCTCGGGGGTGGTGCCGCAGCAGCCGCCGATGAGGGAGAGGCCGTAGTCCCGTACGAAGTTCTCCTGGGCCTCGGCCAGGCCCTCGGGGCCGAGCGGGAAGTGGGCGCCGTCCTTGGTGAGGATTGGCAGACCGGCGTTCGGCATGCACAGCAACGGGATGCGGGAGTGCCGGGTGAGGTAGCGCAGGTGCTCGCTCATCTCGGCGGGGCCGGTCGAGCAGTTCAGGCCGATCATGTCGATGCCGAGCGGCTCCAGGGCGGTCAGCGCGGCGCCGATCTCGGAGCCGAGGAGCATGGTGCCGGTGGTCTCGAAGGCCATGGAGACCAGGAGCGGGACCTCGATGCCGAGGGCGGCCATGGCGCGGCGGGCACCCAGGACGGAGGACTTGGTCTGGAGGAGGTCCTGGGTGGTCTCGACGATCAGGGCGTCGGCGCCGCCGGTGAGCAGGCCCTCGGCGTTCTGCTGGAAGCCGTCACGGATGGTGACGTACGGCACATGGCCGAGGGTGGGTAGCTTCGTGCCGGGGCCGATGGAGCCGAGCACCCAGCGCTGCCGGCCGTCCCGCGCGGTGAAGTCGTCGGCCACCGCGCGGGCGATGCGGGCGCCGGCCTCGGACAGTTCGTGGACGCGGTCGGCGATGTCGTACTCCGCCATGGCCGCGTGGTTGGCCCCGAAGGTGTTGGTCTCGACGCAGTCGACGCCCACGGCGAAGTACGCCTCGTGGACGGAGCGGACGATGTCGGGGCGGGTGACGTTGAGGATCTCGTTGCAACCCTCGAGATTCTCGAAGTCCTCCAGGGTGGGGTCCTGGGCCTGGAGCATGGTGCCCATGGCTCCGTCGGCGACCACCACACGGGTGGCGAGCGCCTCTCGGAGCGCGGACACACGGGTCCGGCTGTCGGCGGAAGGGGACGGCGGCAACGAGGCCATGTAGGGCTCCCTTGGATGCGACGGCTGTCGGCTATGCGGCTTCCCGGAGCGGTCCCGGGCATGGACGCACCGCGCCAGCGTAACCGGGAGTGGGCTTGGATGGGCAGGGCGTCCATGTGGCGGACGAGTGAGGCACGCGGCCGTCACGGAAGCCTCACATGTGGAGCCGAGTGAGGCACTCTGCCGTCACGGACCGGTCATGTGCGGGGCGGGTGAGGGTGACCGGTTCGCCACAGCAGGTGTAACAGGTGTCGACCGACCATTGGCGGTGAGTCGACGTGGACCGGTAGTGTTCGGCATTGCCGAACGACGGTTACGGCAGTCGTACGGCGAGGGTCAAGGGGACGGAGGCAGCACGCCGATGGCACGGAACATCCAGTCGCTCGAACGGGCGGCCGCGATGCTGCGCCTGCTCGCGGGCGGCGAGCGACGGCTCGGCCTGTCCGACATCGCCTCGTCACTGGGCCTTGCCAAGGGCACCGCGCACGGCATACTGCGCACCCTCCAGCAGGAGGGGTTCGTCGAGCAGGACGACGCCTCGGGGCGCTACCAGCTGGGCGCCGAGCTGCTGCGGCTCGGCACCACCTATCTGGACGTGCACGAGCTGCGGGCACGGGCGCTGGTCTGGACGGACGACCTGGCCCGGTCCAGCGGGGAGAGCGTCTACCTGGGCGTTCTCCATCAGCAGGGCGTGCTGATCGTGCACCACGTCTTCCGGCCCGACGACAGCCGGCAGGTGCTGGAGATCGGGGCGATGCAGCCGCTGCACTCCACAGCCCTGGGCAAGGTGCTGTCGGCCTACGACCCGGTGGCACACAGTGAGGCCCTGGAGGCCGACCGCAAGCCCTTCACGGACCGTACGACCTGCGACCTGGGCGCTTTCGAACACGTCCTCGACATCACGCGCGCGCGGGGGTACGCGGCGGACGTGGAGGAGACCTGGGAGGGCGTGGCGTCGGTCGCGGCGCCCATCCACGACCGGCGGCGCATGCCCGTCGGCGCGGTGGGCATCACGGGTGCGGTGGAACGGCTCTGCAAGGACGGGGAGTTGCAACCCGAGCTGATCGCCGCGGTGCGGGACTGCGCCCGCGCGGTGTCGCGGGACCTGGGCGCCGGGCGGTTCTGACCGCCCGCCACCGACGGACGACCGAGGCCGGTTCGCGTTTCGGCGAACCGGCCTCAGTCGTACCCTGAGATGGACAAAGCAGGATAAAACCGCAGTTCAGTCGTGCTATCCGGGCACACCCGGCGCACGACCCCGAAGTAGATCGATTTGGCCCGACTCAGACAGACGACCCACAGCAATCAATAACGATCGTGCTTTCGAGAACAGAACTCTTGACGCATGCGTAACGCCGGAGCGAGACTCCCGTCCATCGGTCGGCATTGTCGAACACCTACCGGCAATACGCGCTAGAGTGTGACAACGCCAAGGGCCGGATTCGCTCTCACCCACGAGGGCGCCAACACCCCGAAGGGACTCGGGGTTCGGCTTCCCTGGACGAAGGACAAAGGAGTCGCGGGTGTCCAGCTCCGACATCTTCATCGGCGAGACCATCGGTACCGCCATACTCATCCTGCTCGGCGGCGGTGTGTGCGCCGCCGTCACACTCAAGGCCTCCAAGGCCCGTAACGCCGGCTGGCTTGCCATCGCCTTCGGTTGGGGCTTCGCCGTCCTGACGGCGGTCTACATCTCCGGACCGCTGTCCGGCGCCCATCTCAACCCGGCCGTCACCGTCGCCCTCGCGATCAAGAACAGCGACTGGAGCAACGTTCCGGTCTACTTCGCCGGTCAGCTGCTCGGCGCGATGATCGGCGCGGCCCTGGTGTGGGTCGCCTACTACGGCCAGTTCCACGCGCATCTGACCGACAAGGAGATCGTCGGCGGTCCGGGCGCCCAGGCCACCAAGGTCAAGGCCGTCGAGGCGCAGGAGAAGGGCGCCGGCCCGGTCCTCGGCATCTTCTCCACCGGCCCGGAGATCCGGAACGTGGTGCAGAACCTCGCCACGGAGATCATCGGCACGGTCGTGCTGATCCTGGCGGTCCTCACCCAGGGCCTCAACGACAACGGCAACGGCCTCGGTGTGCTGGGCGGCCTGATCACCGCTCTGGTGGTCGTCTCGATCGGTCTCTCGCTCGGCGGCCCGACGGGTTACGCGGTCAACCCGGCCCGTGACCTCGGCCCGCGTATCGTGCACGCGCTGCTCCCCCTGCCCAACAAGGGCGGTTCCGACTGGAGCTACGCCTGGATCCCGGTGGTCGGCCCGCTGGTCGGCGGAGCGATAGCCGCAGGCATCTACAACGTCGCCTTCGCTTAGAAGCAGACCTCCGCTGCCGGCAGACCTCCGCCGAAGCAGCAGCCGTACCGCCACACACCACGGACTTCGAGGAGCACACAGTGACCGACGCCCACACCGCAGGCCCCTTCATCGCCGCGATCGACCAGGGCACGACCTCCAGCCGCTGCATCGTCTTCGACAAGGACGGCCGTATCGTCTCGGTCGACCAGAAGGAGCACGAGCAGATCTTCCCCAAGCCGGGCTGGGTCGAGCACAACGCCAACGAGATCTGGACCAACGTCCAGGAAGTCGTCGCCGGAGCCATCCAGAAGGCCGGCATCACCCGCGACGACATCAAGGCCATCGGCATCACCAACCAGCGCGAGACCACCGTGCTGTGGGACAAGAACACCGGTGAGCCCGTCCACAACGCCATCGTCTGGCAGGACACCCGCACCGACGCCCTCTGCCGGGAGCTCGGCCGCAACGTTGGCCAGGACCGCTTCCGCCGTGAGACCGGCCTGCCGCTGGCCTCCTACTTCGCCGGCCCCAAGGCCCGCTGGCTGCTCGACAACGTCGACGGCCTCAAGGAGCGCGCCCAGGCGGGCGACATCCTGTTCGGCACCATGGACTCCTGGGTCATCTGGAACCTGACCGGCGGTGTCGACGGCGGCCGGCACGTCACCGACGTCACCAACGCCTCCCGCACCATGTTGATGAACCTGCACACGATGCAGTGGGACCCGAAGATCGCCGAGTCCATCGGTGTGCCGCTGCAGATCCTGCCCGAGATCCGCTCCTCCGCCGAGGTCTACGGCGAGGTCACCGGCGGACCGCTGGGCGAGCTGCTCGGAGGCATCCCGGTCGCCTCCGCGCTCGGCGACCAGCAGGCGGCCCTGTTCGGCCAGACCTGCTTCTCCGAGGGCGAGACCAAGTCCACCTACGGCACCGGCACCTTCATGGTGATGAACACCGGTGACAAGATCATCAACTCCTACGCGGGCCTGCTGACCACGGTCGGCTACAAGATCGGCGACCAGCCGACGGTCTACGCGCTGGAGGGCTCGATCGCCGTCACCGGCTCGCTGGTGCAGTGGATGCGCGACCAGATGGGCCTGATCTCCACCGCGGCCGAGATCGAGACGCTCGCGCTCTCGGTCGAGGACAACGGCGGCGCCTACTTCGTGCCGGCCTTCTCCGGTCTGTTCGCCCCGCACTGGCGCTCCGACGCCCGCGGTGTGATCGCCGGCCTCACCCGGTACGTCACCAAGGCGCACCTGGCCCGCGCGGTCCTGGAGGCCACCGCCTGGCAGACCCGCGAGATCGCCGACGCCATGGTCAAGGACTCCGGCGACGAGCTGATCGCGCTCAAGGTCGACGGTGGCATGACCTCCAACAACCTGCTGATGCAGACCCTGGCGGACGTCCTGGACGCACCGGTGGTGCGCCCGATGGTCGCCGAGACCACCTGCCTCGGCGCCGCCTACGCCGCCGGCCTCGCCGTCGGCTTCTGGTCCAGCACGGACGAACTGCGCGCCAACTGGCGCCGGGCCGCCGAGTGGACCCCGCAGATGGACGCGGAGACCCGCGACCGTGAGTACAAGAACTGGCTCAAGGCCGTCGACCGGACCATGGGCTGGATCGACGACGAGAGCTGACGAGAGCGAGCGCGCTCTCACGATCGAGCTCTGACGAGGAGTAAGAACCCGACATGACCAGTCAGTCCACCCTGCAGTCCGTGCCTGCCCTGGGGACGCACCCGGCCTCCGGCTCGCTTCCGAGCCGGGCCGAGACCAGGGAGCAGCTCTCCAAGGCGTCGTACGACCTTCTCGTGATCGGCGGCGGCATCCTGGGCATCTCCACCGCCTGGCACGCCGCGCAGTCCGGCCTCAGGGTGGCCCTGGTCGACGCCGGCGACTTCGCCGGCGCCACCTCCTCCGCCTCCTCCAAGCTCCTCCACGGCGGTCTGCGCTATCTGCAGACCGGCGCGGTGAAGCTGGTGGCGGAGAACCACTTCGAACGCCGTGCGGTCTCCCGCCAGGTGGCCCCCCACCTGGCGAACCCGCTCACGTTCTACCTCCCCGTGTACAGGGGCGGTCCGCACGGCGCGGCGAAGCTCGGGGCGGGCGTGTTCGCCTACTCCGCGCTCTCCGCGTTCGGTGACGGCGTCGGCCACCTGCTCTCGCCCGCGCGGGCGCAGCGGGACGTGCCGGAGCTGCGCACCGAGAACCTCAAGGCCGTGGCCGTGTACGGCGACGACCAGATGAACGACGCGCGCATGGCGCTGATGACGGTCCGCGCGGCCGTCGAGGCGGGCGCGGTCGTCCTCAACCACGCCCAGGTCACCGGCCTGCGCTTCACCAGGGGCCGGGTGACCGGCGCCGACCTGAAGGACGCGGTCTCCGGCGAGGAGTTCGGCGTCAACGCCCGTCTGGTGCTCAACGCGACCGGCCCCTGGGTCGACCACCTGCGCCGGATGGAGGACCCGAACGCGGCCCCGTCCATCCGTCTCTCGAAGGGCGCGCACCTGGTCCTGAAGCGGACGGCCCCGTGGAAGGCCGCGCTGGCCACCCCCATCGACAAGTACCGGATCACCTTCGCCCTCCCCTGGGAGGACATGCTCCTGCTCGGTACGACCGACGAGGAGTACGAGGGCGACCCGGCGGACGTCGCCGTCACCGAGAAGGACATCGCCCAGATCCTGGACGAGGCCGCGTTCTCGGTGCGGGACCAGCAGCTCCAGCGTGATCTGATCACCTATGCCTTCGCGGGCCTGCGGGTGCTGCCGGGTGGTCCCGGCGACACGGCGAAGGCCAAGCGCGAGACGGTCGTCACGGAGGGCCGCGGCGGCATGCTGTCGGTCGCGGGCGGCAAGTGGACCACCTTCCGGCACATCGGCCGTACGGTGATGGAGAAGCTGGAGGCGCTGCCGGGCCACCCGCTGGGCGACGACTTCGAGCCGATCTCCTCGCTGCCGAAGAAGCTGCCGCTGCCCGGTGTCGCCAACCCCCGCGCCGTCGCCCACCGTCTGCTGGTGGACAACCCGGCCCCCGGCCCGCGCATGGCCGCCGACACGGCGAAGCACCTGGCCACCCACTACGGTTCGCTGGCCTTCGACATAGCCCGGCTCGCCAACGAGCACCCGGAGCTGGCCGAGCGTGTCCACCCGGACGCCCCGGAGATCTGGGCGCAGGTCGTCTGGGCCCGGGACAACGAGTGGGCCGAGACCACGGACGACGTGCTGCGCCGGCGGACGACCCTGACGATCCGCGGTCTGGCCACGGACGACGTCAGGGCCAGGGTCCAGGACCTGCTCGACAAGAAGTGACCCGCCGCGAGGCGGACGAGATACGGGCGGCGCGCCGGGTCCCTGACCGGTCCGGCAGCCGCTGGAGCCCCGGCCCCGCCGTACCGGGGCCGGGTCTGTGAGGGGGCGGCTCCTCTCCCCTAGGGAGCCGCCCCCTTCGCGCGCCCGTTGTCAGTGCCGGCTACGCGGGGCGGTGGTGTCCCCGGAGGCGCTGCGCCTGCTGGCGGAGGACAGCCGGGCGCTCACCGGTCCCGGCCGGTGCCCGGCGCCACGGTCTGCCCCTGCCTGACCAGGCCGCATAATGTGGCTGAGACATCGGATGTCTAAGCGACAAGGAGGCCGGTATGGCAGTCACCGATGAGGCGATCGAGAAGATCAAGGACATGATCGTCTCCGGTGCGCTGCGCCCCGGTGACCGGTTGCCCAAGGAGAGCGAACTCGCCGCCGAACTCGGCCTGTCCCGCAACTCGTTGCGGGAGGCGGTGCGGGCCCTGTCGCTGATCCGGATCCTGGACGTACGGCAGGGCGACGGTACTTATGTCACCAGCCTGGACCCGCAGTTGCTCCTGGAGGCGATGAGCTTCGTCGTCGACTTCCATCGCGACGACACGGTGCTGGAGTTCCTGGCGGTGCGCCGGATCCTGGAGCCGGCCGCGACCGCGATGGCCGCCTCCCGGATCAGCGAGCAGCAACTGGACGCGCTGGACGCCCAGTTGGATGCGCTGGGTGCCGCGCCCTCGGTGGAGGAGCTGGTCGCCTGCGACCTGGAGTTCCATCGGGGCATCGTGCAGAGTTCCGGGAACTCGGTGCTCTGCTCGCTCCTTGACGGGCTGTCCGGGCCCACCACCCGGGCCCGGATCTGGCGCGGACTCACCCAGGAGGACGCGGTCGCCCGGACCCTGCGCGAGCACCGCGCGATCCTGGCCGCGCTGCGCGACCGGGACGCGGAGGCGGCCCGCTCCTGGGCGACCGTGCACATCGCGAGCGTGGAGCAGTGGCTGCGCAGCAGTCTGTGAAGCGCTTACTGCCCGTGGCCGGTTCCTCGCCGAAACGGGGTGTTCGAGGGTGGCGAACGGGGCAGTGATCCGTTCACTCCCCCGTGCAAGGGGGCTGCGGGCGCCCCCGCCAGACGCCGTAAGGTTGGGGCGTACGCGAGGGTACGTCGGAAGGAGGCGCTGGGTGATCGAGCTGGAGGGGGTTCCCGAGCTGATCGACCCAGTCATGGTGGCCGCGTTCGAAGGCTGGAACGATGCCGGCGACGCCGCCTCCACCGCGGTCGCGCATCTGGAGCGGGAGTGGAAGGGCGAGGTGTTCGCGGCGCTGGACGCCGAGGACTACTACGACTTCCAGGTGAACCGCCCCACGGTGTGGATGGACGCCGGCGTGCGAAAGATCACATGGCCGACGACACGACTGTCCGTGGTCCGGGTCGGCGGCGAGAAGCCGCGCGACCTGGTGCTGGTGAGGGGCATCGAGCCGTCCATGCGCTGGCGCTCGTTCTGCAACGAGCTGCTCGGCTTCGCCCATGAGCTGGGCGTGGAGCTGGTGGTCATCCTGGGTGCCCTGCTCGGTGACACCCCGCACACGCGTCCGGTGCCGGTCAGCGGGGTCACGTCCGACTCGGACCTGGCCCAGCGGATGGATCTGGAGGAGACCAAGTACGAGGGTCCGACGGGCATCGTCGGCGTCCTCCAGGAGGCCTGCACCCACGCGGGCGTCCCGGCGGTCTCGCTCTGGGCGGCCGTCCCGCACTACGTCTCCCAGCCGCCCAACCCGAAGGCCACCCTGGCGCTGCTGAACCGTCTGGAGGACCTGCTCGACCTGCGGATCCCGCTGGGCGAGCTGCCCGAGGACGCGCGTGCCTGGCAGGTCGGCGTGGACCAGCTGGCCGCCGAGGACACCGAGGTCGCGGAGTACGTACAGACGCTGGAGGAGGCCCGGGACACCGCCGAGCTGCCGGAGGCGTCGGGCGAGGCGATCGCCCGTGAGTTCGAGCGCTATCTGAGGCGCCGGGACGTGAACCCGCCCGGCGGCCACGCCACTGCGGACGGCACGGACAGCGCGTCGTACCTGCGGGACAACCCGAGCGGCAAGCCCCGGCCGCCCAGACCCCCGAAGTCCGACACGCCCGGGAACACGGGGAATCCCACGGACCCCGACGATTCCACGGACTCCGGCGGGGATCCCGGCCCGGACGGCGAGGACACGTCCGAGGACACATCCGAGGACTGAACGAGTCCGAACGAGGGCGGTACGCGTGGTGCGTACCGCCCTTCTTCATGTCCTGTCTCACGGGGACCGGCCGACAGTTGGCCGGTCCGTTCGGTCAACTGACCGTAACAGCCCATCACATGTATCGCGTCGGCCGCAGGGGTCGCAAGGGTTTCGACAGTTGGGGGGTACGCGTCGAGACGCGCCTGCCCGTGGGTTGTGGCTGGTCGCGCAGTTCCCCGCGCCCCCAAGCGGAGGCGCGGGGTGCCGGCGTCTGTTCTAAAGGGCCACGCCCAGCAGCGCGTCCACCGCTCGGGATACGACCCCGGGTGCGCCCGTGTCCGTACCGCCCTGGTCGTGCTGGAGCGCCGCCCAGCGGTCCACCGCGGCAAGCGCAGCCGGAGCGTCCAGGTCGTTGGACAGGGCGTCGCGGATCTCCTCCACCAAGGCCTCCGCCGGCGGGCCGTCCGGGCGGGAGACCGCCGCTCGCCAGCGGTCCAGGCGGGACACCGCGTCCGCGAGGACCTGGTCGGTCCACTCCCAGTCGGAGCGGTAGTGGTGGGAGAGCAGGGAGAGGCGGATGGCGGCCGGGTCGACGCCGTCGCGGCGCAGCCGGGAGACGAAGACCAGGTTTCCCTTGGACTTGGACATCTTCTCGCCGTCGAGGCCGACCATGCCGGCGTGGACATACGCCTTGGCCATCGGGAACTCGCCGGTGAGCACCTGGGCGTGCGAGGCGCCCATCTCGTGGTGCGGGAAGGCGAGGTCGGATCCGCCGCCCTGGACGTCGAAGGTCATGCCGAGGTGGTCGAGAGCGATGGCCACGCACTCGATGTGCCAGCCCGGCCGGCCGGCGCCGAGGGAGCCGCCGTCCCAGCTGGGTTCGCCCTCGCGGGCGGCCATCCACAGCATCGGGTCGAGGGGGTTCTTCTTGCCGGGGCGGTCCGGGTCGCCGCCGCGCTCGGCGGACAGCAGCCGCATGGCGGCGGCGTCGAGGTTCGAGACCTTGCCGAAGTTGGGGTCGGACTCCACGGAGAAGTAGGTGTCGCCTTCGAGTTCGTAGGCGGCGCCGAGGTCGCGCAACCGCTCGACCAGCGGCACGATGCCGGGTATGGCCTCGACCGCGCCTATGTAGTGCTGCGGCGGGAGCATCCGCAGGGCGGTCATGTCCTCACGGAAGAGAATCGTCTCCTTCTCGGCGAGGGCGACCCAGTCGACGCCGTCGCGCACCGCGCGTTCCAGGAGCGGGTCGTCGACGTCCGTCACGTTCTGGACGTAGTGCACCTGCCGCTTGGTGTCGAGCCACACGCGCTGAACCAGGTCGAACGCGTTGTAGGTTGCCGCGTGCCCCATGTGGGTCGCGTCGTACGGCGTGATGCCGCAGACATAGATACGGGCGACGGGACCGGGGTCAAGGGTGACCAGACCGCCGGTCGCGGTGTCGTGGATCCTCAGGTCGCGACCCTGACCAGGCAGGGCGGGGACCTCGGAAGCGGGCCAGGCATGCATGTACATGAGCGTAACCGGACCCGAGTTCGGTATACGAACCGGACCAGGCCGGATGGCCGGGAAGGCACTCTTGATCTTGCGCCCGCGATGTGCTGCGGGCGGTTACACGGGTGGCCAGGGGATGGCCGGCCACTCGCCGCTCGGCTCCGGGTGCTTTCCGGCGGCGAGCAGCGCGTCGACACGCGCGCGCGTGGCATCGAGTTCGGCGGGGGTGATCAGCTCGGCCAGCCTGGCCCCCAGCACCCCGCCGAGGCCCTCACGGAGCCCCTTGAGGGCCTCCACGGCCTCACCGGTGAGCGACTCCCCCGCCCACCCCCACAGCAGGGTGCGCAGCTTGTTGTCGACGTTGAAGGTGACCCCGTGGTCGATGCCGTACAGCCGCCCGTCGGCGGTGGGCAGCAGATGGCCGCCCTTGCGGTCGGCGTTGTTGATCACGGCGTCGAGAACGGCGAGCCGGCGCAGCCGTTCGTCGTCGGCGTGCACGAGGAGTGCGGTCTTTCCCTCGCCGACCTCGGCGAACCCGATCGCCTTCCAGCCGGGTTCCGGCTCCTCCGCGTCGATCAGAGCGAGCAGGTCGGCGCCCTCGGGGTCGACGTCGATCCACAGCTGGCACATGCCCTCGCCGTAGGGCCCGTCGCGCAGCACGGTGGGCGGGACCAGGTCCCAGCCGGTGGCCGCGGAGACCTCGTAGGCGGCGACCTCGCGCTGCGCGAGGGTGCCGTCGGGGAAGTCCCACAGCGGGCGTTCCCCGGCGACCGGCTTGTAGACGCAGGAGGCCTCCTCGCCGTCGTGCGCGACCGTGCAGAACAGTGCCGCGTTGGAGGCGTCGCGGATGCGGCCTCGTACCTTCAGCTCACCGTGGGCGAGCAGCTCGGCGGCGGTCACGCTCCGCGGCGGTATCCGTTCTGGCGCGGACATACGTGTCCTTCCGGGTCGAGCGGGAGGCTGCACAGCGGGCACGGCGGCCGCCCGGCGTTGACGACGTCGAGGGCGCGCTTGGCGAAGGCCCTGGCCTGCGCGCCGGTCAGCCGGACCCGCAGCATCGGGGGCCCGTTCTCCTCGTCCTGGAGGAGCCGCTCCTCGGCCTCGGCGAGGTCCTCCTCGGAGTCGGCGTCCAGTTCCACGAGGGCCTGCGCCTCGACGATCATGCGCTCTTCCTCGCCGTCCCAGGCGAGCGCCATGGTGCCGACGCGGAACTCCTCCTCGATGGGGGTGTCCAGCGGGCCGCTGTCGGCGATCTCGGTGGGCGCGACGGCGGGGACGGCCGCGTTGCCGCCGCTGCGCCGTACGACCTCGTCGAGGAGCTCGTCCATGCGTTCGGCGAGCGCGGCGACCTGGGTCTTCTCCAGGGCCACGCTGGTCGTCCGGGGGCCGGCCGTGGCCTGGAGGAAGAACGTACGGCGTCCGGGCAGTCCGACCGTGCCCGCCACGAAGCGGTCCGGCGGATCGTAGAGGAACACCTGACGGGACACGTCCTGTCTCCATGGGAATCGAGAGTGCGTGGGATCGGAAGGGCGACTGACCGTGCGGGGCGTCGGTCGGCGACTACGTGGATCGCTTCACCCTACTGCGGCTGACGATCACGGCGCGCCGGCACCGCCACCGACCGGGGCGTCTTCCCCGGGAGGTTCCTCGCGGGGGGCAAGGGAGGCGAAATCCCCGGTGTCCCCGAGTCGAACGAGAAACGGCCTGAGACGGGTGTAACGGATCGCGGTGATGGAACACGGTTCGACGGAGATCCGCTGGAAGAGGTCGAGATGCATACCGAGCGCGTCCGCGACGAGCGACTTGATGATGTCGCCGTGCGAGCACATGAGGTAGACGGCGTCGGCGCCGTGGTCGCGCTCCACGCGTGCGTTCCACTCGCGTACGGCCTCGGCGGCGCGGGTCTGCATGGCCCGCATGGACTCCCCGCCCGGGAAGGCGGCCGCCGACGGGTGCGCCTGCACCACCTCCATCAGCGGCTCGTCCTTGAGCTCGGCGAGCTTGCGGCCGGACCAGTCGCCGTAGTGGGCCTCCCCGATCCGCTCGTCGCTGTGGGCGGTGAGTTCGGGGCGGGCCTCCAGCAGAGGGCGGATCGTCTCCTGGCAGCGCTGCAGAGGGCTGGCGACGACCTCCGAGATCGGCAGCCCGGCGAGCCGGCCGGGCAGCGCGGCGGCCTGGGCGGCCCCGCGCTCGTCGAGGGCGACGCCGGGCGTCCAGCCGGCGAGCAGCCCGGAGGTGTTGGCGGTGGACCGTCCGTGCCTTACGAGGATCAGCGTGGGCATGCGGCCCAGGGTAGGCGTACGCCGGAATGCGGTGCGGACCGGGCGACGGGAGAATACTCTCAGTGATCGTTGACTGTGCAATCTACCGGGACGGGGAGCGGACGGAGACCCCCCAGGACTTCTCCGACGCCCTCGCGGAGGCACGCGCGCGTGGCAACAGCTTTCTCTGGATCGGCCTGTACGAGCCGACGGAGCACGAGTTCAGCCTGGTCACAGATGAGTTCGGGCTGCATCCGCTGGCCGTCGAGGACGCCCTGACCGCCCACCAGCGGCCCAAACTGGAGGTGTACGACGACTCCCTGTTCGTCGTCCTGAAGCCGGTGACGTACGAGCCGAAGAGCGACACGGTGACCTCCGGCGAGCTGATGATCTTCATCGGGGACTCCTTCGTGGTCACCGTGCGCCACGGGACGCCCTCGCCGCTCGGGGACATCCGGCGGCATCTGGAGGAGCAGCACGAGCTGCTCAAGCACGGGCCGACGGGGGTGCTGTACTCGATCTCCGACGCGGTCGTCGACAACTACCTGGAGGTCGCGACCGAGCTGCAGAACGACCTGGAGGAGCTGGAGGCCGAGGTGTTCTCGCCGAGCGGCGGGGGCTCCCGGCACACCGCGTCGCGGATCTACGGCTTCAAGCGGCAGATCCTGGAGTTCCGCCGGGCGACCGTGCCGCTGGCCCTGCCCATGACGAAGCTGGCGGGAACGGGCCCGTACGGCGGCGGTACGACGGTGCCCTTCGTGCACGAGGAGGCCCGCCCGTTCTTCCGGGACGTCAACGACCACCTCCAGCGGGTGAACGAGAGCGTGGAGGGCCTGGACCGGCTGGTGTCGGACGTCCTCAACGCCCATCTCGCACAGATGAGCGTGCGGCAGAACGACGACATGCGGAAGATCTCCGCGTGGGCGGCCATGGCGGCGGTGCCCACGATGATCGCGGGGATCTACGGCATGAACTTCGACCACATGCCCGAGCTGCACTGGATCTGGTCGTACCCCGCGGTGATCGCGATCATGGCCGTCCTGGAGATGGTGCTGTACCGGCTGTTCAAGCGCCGCGGCTGGATGTGAGGTTCGCGACGGACCGGCGCTCCCCTTGAGCCGACAGTGCCTAGGCGAACTCAGGGGCGGGGGTCGCTGGGCCGCCCAGGGCGTTCCTGTGCCCCGGCATCCGCAGCGAGACCGTACGGCGCCAGCCGACGGCCCGCTCGTAGGCGTGGACGGCGTGGATGCCGAACGCGAGCAGCGCGGACCTGCCCTTCGGCCAGCCGAGGATGCGGCCGATGTGGGCCATGACGGCGAGGCTGACGTCCCGGTAGATGCGGATCTCGGCGAGCGCGCACGCGCGGAGTGTGCGCTGGATGGCGCGGCCGTGCCCGGCGGCGGCGAACCGCAACAGTTCCTCGTGGCAGTTGGCGAGGTGGTTGTTCTCGTCGTCGGAGACCATCCGTGCCACGCGGCCGATGTCCGGGTGGTCGGCGAAGTGCCTGCGCAGCAACTCCATCTGTTCGAGGCGCGCTGCTCGGTGACCCTGCCGTGGGCGAGGTAGGTGACGATGTCCTGCTCGGTGAGCGGGCGGTCGCCCCTGAGCTTGTCGTGGGCGAGCCCGATGCCGTGCCTTTCCAGGAGCATCGTGTAGTCGGTGTCGGGCGGGACCGGGACGGGGGTGAGCCCGCGCTTCTTCATGAGGGCGTTGAAGATGCGCCCGTGCTTGTCCTCGTCGGCGCCATGGCGGGTGGTCTTGGGGACGAGGTCGCGTTCGCTCTGCGGCACCAGCGCGGCGACCCGCGCGTTCTCCCAGCCGCCCTGCGCCTCCCAACTGGCCGCGATGGAACAGAAGAGCCGGAAGGACTCGTCGTGGTCGAGGATCTCCAGGAGCAGACTCTTGGCCGAAAGCATCGTGGGCACCGCTCCGGAGGACTCACCAGACCCGCAAAGAACGAGTCAAATGCCGCATCCGGATCGTGGCAACAGCTGTGCGAGCGAGCTCGGCCGAAAGGAGGAGCACCGGGGTCACGTCGGGGGCGTAACCGCGCGGGCGCGGGCGCGTTGTTCTGCGTGACGGCCGTGGCGGGGAAGACCCCCGAGCCCCCACCACGGCCGCGGACCTCTCCCGCCGAGGCGCCTACGCGAGCCCGGCGCGCTCCAGGGCCTCGGCGCCGGCCCGCAGCGAGGCGAGCCGCTCGTCCAGGGCGAAGCCGGCGGGCGCGAGCGACAGCGTGGTGACCCCGGCGGCCGCGTAGGCCTTCATCCGGTCGGCGATCCGGTCCACGGACCCCAGCAGCGTGGTCTTGTCGATCAGGTCGTGCGGAACGGCGGCCGCGGCCCCGTTCTTGTCCCCGGACAGGTACTTGTCCTGGATGTCGGCGGCCTCCTGCTCGTACCCCATGCGCTGGGCGAGCTGGTTGTAGAAGTTCTGCTTGCGGCTGCCCATGCCGCCGACGTACAGCGCGGTGTACGGCCGGAAGGTGTCGGCGAGCGTGGCCACGTCCTTGTCGTCGCCGACGGCGAGCGGCAGCGTCGGGCAGATGTCGAACCCGTCGAGGGTCTGGCCGGCCTTCTCCCGCCCCGCGCGCAGGTACTTGACGGCCGTCTCCTCCAGGTGCTCGGCGGAGGGGAAGATGAGCAGCGCGCCGTCGGCGATCTCGCCGGTCTGCTCCAGGTTCTTCGGCCCGATGGCGGCGACGTAGACCGGGATGTGCTCGCGCTCGGGGTGCACGGTCAGCCTGATCGGCTTGCCGGGGCCGCCCGGCAGCGGCAGCGTCCAGTGCTCGCCCTCGTACGACAGCCGCTCGCGGCTCATCGCCCTGCGCACGATCTCCACGTACTCGCGGGTGCGGGAGAGCGGCTTGTCGAACTTGACGCCGTACCAGCCCTCGGAGACCTGCGGCCCGGAGACGCCGAGGCCGAGCCGGAAGCGGCCGCCGGAGAGGGAGTCCAGGGTCGCCGCGGTCATCGCGGTCATCGCGGGCTGGCGGGCCGGGATCTGGAAGATGGCCGAGCCGACGTCGATGCGCTCGGTCTGGGCGGCGACCCAGCTGAGCACGGTGGCGGCGTCGGAGCCGTAGGCCTCGGCGGCCCAGCAGACGGCGTACCCGAGCCGCTCGGCCTCCTGCGCCACGGCCAGATTGTCCCCGTCCATCCCGGCACCCCAGTAGCCGAGGTTGATCCCGAGCTTCATGGCCGATCCCCTTACCGATCAGTAACGTCGCTGTTGCGGAGACGATAGCGTGACGGGCCCCACCCCGGCAGCGCGGGACCGCGGCCGACCAGGGGCGCGGGCAGGTGCCTATGGTTATCCACAGGCAACCCAACGCACCAACTCTGGCCAGTAATCTCGCGACATGGAGCAGAGGCATCTCGGCCGTACCGGCCTGCGCGTGTCCCGGATCGGGCTCGGTACCCTCACCTGGGGCCGGGACGTCGACGAGCACGACGCCGCGGACATGCTGAAGGCGTTCTGGGAGGCCGGCGGAACCCTCGTCGACACCGCGGACGTGTACGGCGACGGAGAGGCCGAGTACCTGCTCGGACAGCTCATAGAAGGGCTCGTGCCACGCCGGGACCTGGTCATCTCGACGAAGGCCGGCAGCGTCCCCGACCCCGACCGCCGTTTCGACGGCTCGCGCGGCCATCTGCTCGCCGCGCTCGACGCCTCCCTCGCCCGCCTCGGCACCGACTACGTCGACGTATGGCACGTGCACGCCTACGACCCGGACACCCCGTTGGAGGAGACCCTCCAGGCCCTCGACCTGGCCGTCAGCAGCGGCCGCGCCCGGTACGCCGGGATCTCCAACTTCTGCGGCTGGCAGCTCGCGAAGGCGGCGACCTGGCAGCTCGCGGCGCCGGGCACCCGCACCCGGCTGGCCAGCACACAGCTGGAGTACTCGCTGCTCCAGCGGGGCGTGGAGCGCGAGGTGCTGCCGGCCGCGCTGGACCTGGGCATCGGCCTGCTGCCGTCCTCGCCGCTGGGCCGGGGCGTGCTGACCGCGAAGTACCGCCACTCCACTCCCCCGGACTCCAGAGGTGCCTCCGAGCATCTGGCGCCGTTCGTCGCGCCGTATCTCGACGACACCGCGACCCGGATCGTGGACGCGGTGCAGACCGCGGCGGACGGGCTCGCGGTGACACCGCTCCAGGTGGCGCTCGCCTGGGTGCGGGACCGGCCGGGCGTGGCCGCGCCAATCGTCGGCGCGCGCAACGCGCAGCAGCTCACGGGGGCATTGTCAGTGGAGGCGCTTAGTCTTCCTGACGAGATCTGCCGGGCGCTCGACGACGTGTCGGCGCCTGTGCACCGCTATCCCGATCACGACTGGAGCACGCTGTGAGCACGGAGCCGGAGACCACGGGGCCGGGCGCCGAAGCCGACGCCGAAGAGGGCGCGACGGCCGGGGGGACGCCGGGGGCCGAGGAGGACAGCGGCAGGGTCGAGGGCGGCGAGCCCGCCACCGCCGTCGCGGCCGGTGACGCGGAGGCCGGTGGGTCCGGCTCGGGCGACGGTGACTCGGCGGGCGCCGCGCAGCTGTCCGAGGCCGAGGCCGAGTTGGCCGCCCAGCGGGTCGAGCGGGAGCGGATCGAGCGACGGAAGGCCGAGAAGGCGGGGCCGGTCGAGGCCGGGGCCAAGCTGAGCGGCAAGGCGGCCGACCTGCTCGCGGCGATCCGGGCGGTGGAGAGCGGAGAGAAGCCGACGGCCACCGTGTTCGCCGACCCGGAGCCCGCCCCGCGCCGGGCACCCGCCGCGGAGCCCGTCCGCACGCCCCAGCCGGCGCCTGCCGCCGCCGCGCCCGCCGCGGAGACGGTCGCGGCGGTACGGGGGGTGCTGACCGAAGGCGGTGCGCCCGAGTCGCTCGCCCCCCAGGTCGCCGCCGCGCTCGGTGAGGGAGCGGACATACTGCTGCGGGAGGACCCCTGGCAGCTGCTCCGGATCACCGGCGTGCGGCCGGACCAGGCGGACGGGTTCGCGCGGGCGCTGCTCGGCGCGGAGTGCGGTCCGGACGACGAGCGGCGCGGCCGGGCGGTGACCGGCTGGCTCCTGGAGCAGGCCGCCCTGGCCGGGCACACCGTGCTGGAAATGCCGGCGCTCCTCGCCGCGCTGGCCCAGCGGGCGGTGCCCGACCCGGAGGCGGCCGTGCAGAGCGCGGTCGCCGAGGGGGACGCACTGGTCTTCCAGGACGCCCTCGATCCGGGCGCCCCCGAGCCCGAGGACGACGAGGAGGAGCGGCCGGTCCGGGTCCTGGTCGGTCTGGAGCGGTACGCCCTGGCCGAGGAGAGCCTCGCCGACGGACTGGCCCGGCTGGTCAACTCGCTCTCCAAGGACGCCTCGGCGCCCTGGGAGGAGGCCGCCGCGGCGGCCTCCCGCGGCGCGGCCGAGCTGGCGGCGGCGGTCGCCGGACACGGCCTGGTGCTGCACACCGGCGGCGAGGCGGCCCGCACCGAACCGGCGGCCCTGCTGACCGCCGCCCGAAGCGCCGGGCTGCGTGCCTTCGCCGCCACCCACACCCCGGATGGACACCGCCGCCTGACGGCCCTGCTGGAGGACGGCGAGGCAGCCGTCGGCACGGTCGCCGGTCTGCTCTCCGGCGCCGAGGGACCGGGCCGGGACGCGGAGGGTGCCCTGGACCTCGACCTGCTGATCGTGCTGGACGCGCCCCAGCTGGACGTGGAGGGCGCGGCGGTGCTCGTGGAGGCGCTGCCCGACGGGGCCCGGCTGGTGCTGAGCGGGGATCCGGCGGTGCTGTGGTCGGCGGGCCCCGGGCGGGTCTTCGCCGACCTGCTGGCGGCCCGTGTGTGCCCGCAGATCGCCTCGCGCACGCCCGACCCCGGCCCGCTCGGCGAGCTGGTCTCGGGGATCGGTGCCGGTGAGCTCCACCAGGTCGAGGCGCCCGGCAACGAGATCGTGATCGTGCCGGTGCGGGACGCGGGCGAGGCGGTGCACCGGACGGTGCAGCTGGTCGCCGACTCGGTCCCGCGTGCCATCGGCGTCCCCGCGGAAGAGACCGTGGTGATCACCCCGGGCCATGGCGGCGCGGTCGGCACCCGCGCCCTCAACACCGCCCTCAAGGAACGGCTCAATCCGGGCCCCGGCCGGTTCGGCGGCTTCGATCCGGGCGACCGGATCGCCTACTCCCCCGCGCCGGGCCGTACGGTCCCGGGACAGGTGGTGAACGCCGACGCCGACGGGCTGCACCTGTCGTGCGCGGGCGCGCCCGTCGTCGTACCGAAGGAGCGGGTGGAGCAGGCCGTGCGGCACGGCTGGGCGCTGACCGCCCACCAGGCGGTGGGCGGTCGCTGGCCGGCGGCGGTAGTGGTGCTCCCCGGAGACGCGGCCCCGTCCCTCAGCCGCCCCTGGGTGTACACGGCGTTCAGCCGGGCGGAGCGGCATCTTTCGGTGGTCCACGGCGTGAAACAGGCCCTGCCGAAGGCGGTGGCCGAGGCCCTGCCGAAGCCCCGGACGACCCGCCTGCCGCTGCTGCTCAAAACACAGGTACCGGCGCCGACCGAAGCGTGACCCATCCCCTCGTCTCCGCTGATTCCGCAGACCGGCGGTGCCTTGACGGCCTCAACGCCCGCAAGGCACCGCCGGTCGACCGGAAGGTCAGCGCTCGGCGTCCAACGGTTCCAGGTCCTCGTCCTCATCCAGGTCGAGGTCGTCGTCCGCCTCGTCCGTGTCCTCGGTGTCCTCGGTGTCCTCGCTGTCCTCGTCGTCGAACACCGCGCTGACGTCGAACCGGCACACGACCCGCTCCGGATCGACCCCCTCGAACGGGGTCTCCAGCCACTCGCCGGGCTCGGCCTGCTCGTCCGCCGCGGTCACCCACAGCGTGGAGTCGCCCTCCTCCAGGCCGAACTCCTTGTGCCGGGAGGCGATCTCGTCCGGTTCGAACTCGCCGAACAGGATCCCCAGCGCCCCGTGGATCGTGCCGGCGGCGTCCTGGTCCGCGCCGGGGCCGTCGTCGTACTCCGCGGCCTCGACCCGCTGGGCCTGCGCCAGCAGCCGCTGTGGTTCCGCCACGGCGTAGTCACGGCGGATCAGCACGCTGATCGCGTTCGGTTCCTCGGGCCCCGCGTACGGTGGCAGCGAGTCCTCGGTACCGGGGATCTCGAAGGGCGTGACCTCGTCGTAGCGGTCGTAGAGCAGCTCGTCGTAGACCTCGGCGGCCGCGGCCAGCTGGTTGAACGCCTCGTAGACAGCCGGGTCGTCCTCCCCCGACCTGCGTTCGACCGCGGCCAGATGGCGGTCGAGCGCGGTCTTGACCGCCTCGGCGGCGGCGCGTACCTCGGCAGCGGTGGGCTGCGCAGCATCAGACATAGTGCAGACGCTATCCGTACCGGGCACCAGCCCGCACAATAGATGCGATGCCGGAATACGAATTTGTCGACGTGTACGTGCCTCGCGGGGTGTCCCGCAAGGAGGCGACGCGTCTGCTGACGGACCATGCCGAGTACGGACACTGGGAGTTGGACCGACTGAGCCTCATGCGTGACGGCAGCCGCAGGGTGCGGTTGCGCCGGCGGATCATCCGCCAGGTGCGTGCCACATGGTGAGACTGGCCGCATGACGGAAGGGGCCCCGCATCGACGGGGCCCGCTCCGTTCCACGCACCGTCGCCGGTACGTCACCGTCCGTGCGCTACGCCGAGGCGCGCGCCTTGCGGTAGAGCACCGCGCCCGCGAGCAGCGCGCCGGCGCCCGCCGGGAGCGCGAGACCCATCGGCAGGTAACTGCCGGTGTGCGCGAGCTGCGCGGCCGCGACGGGCTGGGTCACCGAGGGGCTGCCCAGCGGGTCGACGTGGGTGGAGCCGTGGGTGCCGGTCGCGACGGTCCGGCCCCCGGAGTGACCGGACGGCGTACCCGGCATTCCCGGGTGCCGGCCGGGGTTGCCCGGGTGACCCGGCTGGCCCGGAGTCCCGGGGTGCCCCGGCTTCCCGGGCGGGTTGCCGTGCCCTCCGTGCCCGGGAGGCGTCCCGTGTCCGGGCGGCTGCGTGGGGTGACAGTCACCGGAGCCACCGGAATGTCCGGAACTCCCCTCGTTCGCGCACTCGTCGCCCACGGCGGCGTTGCCGATCCCGATGACGTCGACGCTGTTGCCGCACACGTTGACCGGAACGTCGATCGGCACCTGCACGGTGTTGCCCGAACCGACACCGGGCGAGCCGGCGGTGTGGCCCCCGGCGTGCGAACCGCCGTGCCCTCCGGTGTGGCCGTGGCCCGCGGAAGCACCGCCCCCGCCACCGTGGTTGGCGCACTTGTTGCCCATCGCCGGGTTGAGGAGGCCGACGACGTTCACGGTGTTGCCGCAGACGTTCACCGGCACATGCACCGGCGCCTGCACGGTGTTGCCGGAGAGCACACCGGGTGAGTCGGTGGCGGAGCCGATGGCTCCCGAGTCGGCGTGGGCGTAGCCGCCCGCCGCGGCGATCACACCGGTCGCCGCGGCCACTGTCATGAGGCCCTTGCGGGTGCCCTGTCGCATTTCCGAATTCCCCCCTGCCTTGGATCCTGACCATTGCATTCCTCGCGGAAAGAGCCCGCGAAAACCGGTCGGCCCCGGAGCGCATGGCGCGCGCTCCGGGGCCGACGGAAAGACGCCCCTCAGGGAGTCGGCGTCACTTGTTGATGCAGGTGTTGCCGAAGGCGGGATTCAGCAGCCCGATCACCGAGATCGTGTTGCCGCAGACGTTCACCGGGACGTGCACGGGAACCTGGATCACGTTGCCGGAGACGACACCCGGGGAACCCACGGCAGCGCCCTGGGCACCCGAGTCGGCGACGGCCAGGCCCGCACCCGCGAGAACCAGACCACCAGTGGCAGCCGCAGCAGCGACGACCTTCTTGAGCATTATTCCTCCTTGTTGGCAATGCGATCCCAAGTAGCGGATCGCATCACCTGTAACGAGGAGGGAGTAATGGAGCTACGAGCTTATCGTCGCATTCACTCTTTTCAGTTCATCTCGTACAGCCGCCCGATTAGCTGAAGCCACTGCTTCACGACGCGTCGATGAATCGGTCAAGCACCCGCACACCGAACTGCAGACCGTCCACCGGCACCCGCTCGTCCACCCCGTGGAACATGCCCGCGAAGTCCAGCTCCGGCGGCAGCTTGAGCGGTGCGAAGCCGAAGCCGCGGATGCCGAGGTCGTCGAAGGACTTGGCGTCGGTGCCGCCGGAGAGCATGTAGGGGATCGCCTTGGCGGTGGGGTCCTCGGCGAGCAGCGAGGACTGCA
The DNA here is from genome assembly GCF_055634995.1 of Streptomyces sp. NPDC111744. Lineage (NCBI taxonomy): Bacteria > Bacillati > Actinomycetota > Actinomycetes > Kitasatosporales > Streptomycetaceae > Streptomyces > Streptomyces sp. NPDC111744. The sequence goes on along the minus strand of NZ_JBVKCG010000006.1, from coordinate 147,741 downwards.
TGGCCTCCACCAGCGCCCCGTCGAAGGACGTCTCCAGCGCCTTGTCGGAGTGCACGTCCTCGCGGACCACGTTCGGGCCGAGGATCCGGTCGAGGTCGGCGAGGAACTCCTCCTCGTGGCCGGGCAGGAAGCGGCCGTCCACGTGCGCGGTGGCCTCGCCGGGGATGACGTTGACCTTGTAACCGGCGTTCAGCTGGGTGGGGTTGGCGGTGTTGCTCAGGGTCGCGCCGATGAGCTTGGCGATGCCGCCGAGCCGGGCCAGCGTCGACTCCATGTCCTCCGGGTCGAGTTCGGTGCCGAGCGCGTCGCCCAGTTCGTCGAGGAAGGCCCGGGTGGTCTTGGTGACACGCACCGGGAACCGGTGCCGGCCGAGCCGGGCCACGGCCTCCGACAGCTCGGTGATCGCGTTGTCACGGTGGATCATCGAGCCGTGCCCGGCGGTGCCGGCCACCTTCAGCTTCATCCAGTGCATGCCCTTCTCGGCCGTCTGGATCAGATAGAGCCGCCGCTGCTCGTTCACCGTGAAGGAGAAGCCGCCCACCTCGCTGATCGCCTCGGTGACGCCCTCGAAGAGGTCGGGGTGCCGGTCGACCAGGTGCCGGGCGCCCCAGGTGCCGCCGGCCTCCTCGTCGGCGAGGAACGCGAGCACGATGTCCCGGGGCGGCTTCCGGCCGCTGCGCAGCCGGTCCCGTACGACCGCCAGGGTCATCGCGTCCATGTCCTTCATGTCGACCGCGCCCCGGCCCCACACGCACCCGTCCGCGATCTCGCCGGAGAACGGGTGATGGGTCCAGTCGTCGGCGTTTGCCGGTACGACGTCGAGGTGGCCGTGGATCAGCAGGGCGGGCCGGGTCGGGTCCGCGCCCTCGATGCGGGCCACCGTCGAGGCGCGGCCCGGATGCGACTCGAAGATCTCCGGTTGCAGCCCGACCTCGGCCAGCTTCCCGGCCACCCACTCGGCGGCCTTGCGCTCGCCCGGCCCGGAGTGGTCGCCGTAGTTGCTGGTGTCGAAGCGGATCAGCTCGCGGCAGAGGTCCACGACCTCGTCCTCGCCGGTGACGCTCCTGGCCGTGTCCGTCTCGCTCACGCTGCTTCCCTCCGCTGTCACTGCCGGGCGGTCCCTGTCATCGTCTGTCATCCTCTCTCCCTTCCCGCTCCGAGCCCAAGACCGGTCCCGGTCCGTCACACGCCGTTCACGCCCGTCCGTCGCTGGAACGGGGTGTGATCGGCCACCTCCGAAAGCCTGGTAATGTTTCCTTCGTCGCCGCGAGGGAAGCCCCGCGCGACAGACACCTTGTCCGGGTGGCGGAATGGCAGACGCGCTAGCTTGAGGTGCTAGTGCCCTTTATCGGGCGTGGGGGTTCAAGTCCCCCCTCGGACACTACCAAGAAACCCCTGCTGAGCAGGGGTTTCTTGGTTTTCGGGGAGGCGTTCGGTCAGCCGAGGCGGCCTATTCGGCCGTTCCCGGGGGTCACCGCCGAGGTGAACGCGGAGAGTGCCGCTCGGCCCAGCAGCAGCGCGGGCCCGCAGGGCCGCTTGCTGTCGCGGACGGCCACCGTCGCCCCGTCGACGATCCCGCATTCCACGCAATCGGACTGTGATGCGGACGCCGAGGACTTCCACCAGGTCACCGGCAGAGTCGACGCGTCGTCAACGTGCTTCATTCGCTATTCGTTCTTCCTTATCTGGGTGATCAGTTCCACCGACGCCTCGACGGACTCGGCGGCAGACGTGAGGCGTTGCCACGCGGCCCGGTGCGTGGAGACCCGATCACGTTCCTCGATGTACAGGGCGGAGGTCAGCCCTTCCTGGTGGACGACGTCCAGGTCCGTGTGCGGGCCGAAGCCCAGGATGCTGAAGGTGCCGGTCAGCCCGGCGTGCAGGGGGGCGTCCGAGCGCAACACCTGGATGTTGATGTTCGGGCGCCGCCCCATCGTAAGCAGGCGCCCCAACTGCTCGTACATCAGGGCGGGATCTTCGGTGGTGCAGCGCAGGGCCTGTTCGGAGATGATCGCCCAGAGCGCCAGCGGATCGCTGTCGCGGGTGAGGACGGCCTGGCGTGCCAGCCGCACCTCGACCAGCGCGTCGACCCGTGCCTCGACCGCCTCGGACATGGCGGTCGCCCGGATGATCTCGCGGGCGTACTCGGCGGTCTGGAGCAAACCGGGAATCATTCCCAACTGCCAGGTGGAGACCGTCTCCGCCTCGGCCTCCAGACTGATCAGGTCCTCGTACACCGGTGTGAGGACACCCCGGTACGAGTGCCACCAGTCACGGCGGCCACCCTCCTTGGTGAGTGTGATCAGGGCCGCGCGCAGTTCGTCGCTCACGTCGCGGCCGAGTGCGGTGTACAGGTCGAGCAGCGACTGGATGTCCGCTGCCTTGGGGGCGGTCTTGCCGGTCTCCATCCGCGACAGCTTCGAGGAGACGAACGCGCCTTCGGAGTGCTCCGCCACCTCGTCGAGGGTGAGTTCGCCGCGCAGCTCGCGCAGCTTCGCACCGAGCCGTCGCCGACGCACCGTGGGCGTGCTCACGGCTTCCCCCTTCTGTCTGAACTGCCCGACAGTCTGCCGTGCCGCCCCAACCCTCGCCACCGGCTGCCGGCTTGTGCCGCAAGTCTCTCGCAGAGGTGCGCAATTTTTCACATCCTGCGGGACGTATTGCTATCGACTGTGCCGTGAAGGCACCATGAATCCGGGAAATACGAAAGTGACCGCACTCGCATGGCGAACTACCGTGCCTGCGTTGGGACATGCCCGTGAGGGGATCTACATGATCGAACGCCAGCGGAGCACCACGACCGAAGCCCGTGCACTGCAAGTCGCCCCGTCGCCCGTCCTGTTACTGGCGAGCGAGCCCCAGTCGGCCAGGGCGGCACGGATGTTCGTGAGCGACTTCATCACCCATCACGCCCCGGACGCCTCCCGTGACCATATCGACGCCGTCGCCCTGGTCGCCTGCGAGCTGGTCACCAACTCCCTGCGTTACGAGACCGACCCGGACGACCCGGTCCGACTCCTGATCGACACCGACGGCTCCCGGACCCGGGTCGAGGTGCACGATCCGCTGAACCACCACCCCCGGCTGCGGCCCATCTCCGTCGAACGCGACCGCGGGCGCGGTCTGCTGATCCTGGACGCGCTGTGCTCGGGCCGCTGGGGCGTGGGCAACCTGCCCTGGGGCAAGTCCATCTGGGCCGAGGTCAGTGCCGCCTGACCGTACTGCCCCACGGCGACGGGCCCGTGGAGTTGGCCCGTCTCACGCAGTGTTGGCGTTTCTTACGCAGTGTTGGCCCGCCTCACGCTGTGTGTCTCATCTCTCGCCAGGCCCGGAGAAGGCCTGGTCAGAGATGACTTAAGATTCAACCGACTGCCCCGAACGGCCGCCTCCAGGTGGCCACAAGATGAACGGGAACCTAGCGTCGTACTAATATTTCCGGCTTGTCACCTAGCCGGAGCCGGATAACCCCAGGCAGACCTGAGGGCCCGCCGGCGCCCCGGGGGTTCCGGGAACGAGACGCGAGGACCGGATGGCAGCCATTGACGAGAGCCGTGCTCTCGGCCTGCTCGACGAAGAGATCCGCGAGGAGTTCGGGGACACGGCACGATTCTCGGCGGGAGCGGCAGCGTCGCCGCGCACGCTCGTGGACGTATTCGAAGCAACGGTGCGGGCCCACCCGGACGAGCTCGCACTGGACGACGGCAGCACCCAGCTGACGTACCGCGCGGTCGCGGTCGAGGTGGAGCGGCTGCGGCGGCGGCTCGCCGAGGCCGGGGTCGGGCTCGGCGACCGCGTGGGCGTCCGGGTGCCGTCCGGGACCAACGATCTGTACATCGCCGTGCTCGGCGTGCTCGCGGCCGGTGCCGCCTACGTCCCCGTGGACGCCGAGGACCCGGACGAGCGGGCCGCGCTGGTGTTCGGGGAGGCGGAGGTCGCGGCCGTCCTCGGCGAGGGCCTGCACATCGATGTCCGCCGCGCGGAGGCCCGTACCACGGGACGCCCCGGCACCGAGCACGACGCCTGGATCATCTTCACCTCCGGCTCCACCGGCAAGCCCAAGGGCGTCGCCGTCACCCACCGCAGCGCCGCCGCCTTCGTGGACGCCGAGGCCGCGCTGTTCCTGACCGAGGAGCCGATCGGCCCGGGCGACCGGGTCATGGCGGGTCTCTCGGTGGCCTTCGACGCCTCCTGCGAGGAGATGTGGCTGGCCTGGCGCTACGGCGCCTGCCTGGTGCCGGTGCCCCGCTCCCAGGTCCGCAGCGGCGCCGATCTCGGCCCCTGGCTGGTCGAGCAGGAGATCACCGTCGTCTCGACCGTGCCGACCCTGGCCGCGCTCTGGGAGCCCGAGACCCTCAACGACGTCCGCCTGCTGATCTTCGGCGGTGAGGCCTGCCCGCCCGAGCTGGCGCAGCGGCTGGTGACCGAGGGCCGCGAGGTCTGGAACACCTACGGGCCCACCGAGGCCACCGTCGTGGCCTGTGCCGCGCTGATGACCGGCGAGGAGCCGATCCGTATCGGGCTGCCGCTGAACGGCTGGGAGCTCGCCGTCGTGGACGACGCGGGCGTGCCCGTGCCCCTGGGCGAGAGCGGCCAGCTGGTGATCGGCGGGGTCGGCCTGGCCCGGTACCTCGACGCCGGGAAGGACGCGGAGAAGTACGCACCGCTTCGGTCTCTGGGCTGGGAGCGGGCGTACCGCAGCGGTGACCTGGTGCGCGCCGACCGCGAGGGGCTGGTGTTCCTCGGGCGCGCCGACGAGCAGATCAAGCTCGGCGGCCGCCGTATCGAGCTCGGCGAGGTCGACGCGGCCCTCCAGGCGCTCACCGGCGTCGCGGGCGCTGCGGCGGCCGTACGGACCGCGCGCGGCGGCAACCAGCTGCTCGTCGGTTATGTGGTCACCCAGGACGGCTGGGACCACGCGGCCGCAGTCGAGAAGCTGCGCGCCGAGCTGCCCGCGGCCCTCGTCCCGCTGCTCGCGCCTGTCGAGGAGCTGCCCACCCGTACCTCGGGCAAGGTCGACCGCAACGCCCTGCCCTGGCCCCTGGAAGGCCTGGAGACGGCCGGCAAGGCGGAGCAGCTGTACGGCACCGAGGCCTGGCTCGCCGAGCAGTGGACCGAGGTCCTCGGCATCCCGGTGACCGGCGCCTGTGACGACTTCTTCGCGATCGGCGGCGGCAGCCTGTCCGCCGCCCAGCTCACCACCCGGCTGCGCACCCGCTACCCGAGCGCGGCCGTACTCGACGTCTACCAGCAGCCCGTGCTGCGCAAGCTGGCCCGCCATCTGGAGGAGTCCGCGCAGGACGACAGCGCGCAGCGGACGATCGCGCCCGTGCCGCGCGCCGCCCAGCTGGTGCAGCTGATGGTGCTGCTTCCGCTCTTCACCCTCCTCGGCCTGCGCTGGACGGTCCCCCTGGCCGCGCTCGGCAATGTGCTGGGCGGCTACGGCTGGCTGCCCACCGCGCCCTGGTGGCTGGTCGCCGTCGGGGCCCTGGTCCTGTACACCCCGCCCGGCCGGATCGCGATCGCCGCCGGTGGCGCGCGGCTGCTGCTGCGGGGCGTGAAGCCCGGCCGGTACCCGCGCGGTGGCTCGGTCCATCTGCGGCTGTGGACGGCGGAGCGGCTGGCCGAGTTCACCGGTGCGACCACGCTGACCGGGTCCTGGCTGGAGCGGTACGCGCGGGCGCTCGGCGCCAAGATCGGTCCCGAGGTGGACCTGCACTCGCTGCCGCCGGTCACCGGCCTGCTCAGGGTGGGGCGCGGCGCGGCCGTGGAGTCCGAGGTGGACCTGTCCGGTCACTGGCTGGACGGTGACCGGCTGGTGATCGGCCCGGTCAGGATCGGCGCCCACGCGGTCGTCGGGACGCGCGGCATCCTCTTCCCGGGCGCCCGCGTCGGCAAGCGCGCCGAGGTGGCCCCCGGCTCGGCGGTCACCGGGCAGATCCCGACCGGCCAGCGCTGGGCCGGCGCCCCGGCGGTCAAGCTGGGCAAGGCCAAGCGGAACTGGCCCAAGCAGCGGCCGCAGCGCGGCACCTACTGGCGGGTGATGTACGGCCTGACGGGCCTCGCGCTCAGTGCGCTGCCGGTGCTGGCGGGTGCCGCCGCACTGCTGGTCGCCGGGCGTTTCGTGGCCCCCGGGGACGGCCTGGCCGAGGCCCTGCGGGGCGCGGCGGTCGCGCTGGTACCGGCCACGCTGGCCTTCGGGATCGTGTACGCGCTGCTGATCCTGGTCGCCGTACGGCTGCTGAGCCTGGGCCTCAGGGTCGGCACGCATCCGACGCACAGCCGGATCGGCTGGCAGGCCTGGACGGTCTCCCAGTTGATGGACCGCGCCCGCGACACCCTGTTCCCGCTGTACGCCGGTCTGGTCACGCCCGTCTGGCTGCGGCTGCTCGGGATGCGGATCGGCAAGGGTGCCGAGGTGTCGACCGTGCTCGCGCTGCCGAGCCTGACGACGGTCGGCGAGGGCGCGTTCCTGGCCGACGACACGCTGACCGCGCCGTACGAACTCGGTGGCGGCTGGATGCGGATCGGGCGTGCGGAGATCGGGCGGCGGGCGTTCCTCGGGAACTCCGGGATGACCGCGCCGGGCCGCAGCGTGCCGGACGGCGGTCTGGTGGGGGTGCTGTCGGCGACGCCGAAGAAGGCCAAGAAGGGCACGTCGTATCTGGGGTTGCCGCCGGTGAAACTGCCGCGCAGTGCGTCGGACGGCGACCAGAGCCGCACCTACGAGCCCCCCGCGCGGCTGCTGTGGGCGCGCGGTCTGGTGGAGCTGTGCAGGATCGTGCCGGTGCTGTGCTCGGTGGCGCTGGCCGGGCTCACGGTCGCCGCGCTGTGCGCGCTGGGGGCCTGGGCGCCGGTGCTCTCCGGGCTGGTGCTGCTCGCCGCCGGTGCGGTCGCGGGCCTGGTGTCGGTTCTGGCCAAGTGGCTGCTGGTCGGGCGGCACCGCAGTGGGGAGCACCCGCTGTGGAGCTCGTTCGTGTGGCGCAACGAGCTGGCGGACACCTTCGTCGAGGTGCTGGCGGTGCCGTGGCTGGCCGGTTCGGTTCCGGGTACTCCGGTGCTGACGGCCTGGTTGCGCGGCCTCGGCGCGCGGCTCGGCAAGGGCGTCTGGGTGGAGAGCTACTGGCTTCCGGAGACCGATCTGGTGACCCTGGAGGACGCGGCCACCGTGAACCGCGGCTGTGTCCTGCAGACTCACCTCTTCCACGACCGGATCTTGCGGACGGATACTGTGGTTCTCCGTGAGGGCGCCACACTGGGCCCTGGCGGGATCGTGCTGCCCGGCAGCACGATCGGGGCCCGTACCACCCTGGGTCCCGCGTCGCTCGTCATGGCGGCGGAGTCGGTCCCCGACGACACCCGCTGGCTCGGCAACCCGATCGAGGCATGGCGTCCCTGAGCGCGGGCCGTTCGGTGGCCGCGGGCGGCATCGGTGCACCGAGGGACGGTTCGAGCAAGGCGCAGGGAGCGAACACGGAAGTGGCAGTGCAGCAGGCAGCGGGTCCGGACCCGTACTTCCCGGACAACGGCGATCCCCGGTACCGGGTGCATCGCTATGAGCTCACGCTGGACTACCGGCCCGACCCCAACCGACTGGCCGGCTCGGTCCGGATCAACGCCATAGCGGGCCGGGCGGCGCTGTCCGAGTTCCAGCTGAACCTGGCCGACTTCAAGATCGGCCGGATCCGGGTGGACGGCCGCCAGCCGCACTGGACCCACCGGGGCGGCAGGCTGCGGGTGAAGCCCGCCAAGCCGCTGCGGGCCGGGGCCGCGTTCACCGTGGAGATCCACTGGTCGGGCAACCCCAGGCCGGTGAACAGCCCCTGGGGCGGGATCGGCTGGGAGGAGCTGACGGACGGCGCGCTGGTGGCGAGCCAGCCGATCGGCGCGCCCTCCTGGTTCCCGTGCAACGACCGGCCGGCCGACAAGGCGTCCTACCTGATCTCGCTCACCTGCCCGTCGGCCTACTCGGTGGTGTCCGGCGGCAAGCTGCTCACCCGTACCACCAAGGCGTCCACGACGACCTGGGTGTACGAGCAGGCGGCTCCGACGTCGAGCTATCTGGTGGGCCTCGCGATCGGCAAGTTCCAGACGGTGCTCCTTGGCGACCCGGGCTTCGGCGGGATTCCGATGCACGGGCACATACCCGCGCATCTGCTGCCCGAGTTCTCACGGGACTTCGCACGGCAGCCCGCCATGATGGACCTGTTCCAACGGCTGTTCGGGCCCTACCCGTTCGAGGAGTACGCCGTCGTCGTCACCGACGAGGAGTTCGATGTCCCCGTCGAGGCACAGGGGTTGTCGCTGTTCGGCGTCAACCACGTGGACGGGGCGCGGGGTTCGGAGCGGCTGGTGGCGCACGAGTTGGCACACCAGTGGTTCGGCAACAGCGTGTCCATCGCGGACTGGCGGCACATCTGGCTGAACGAGGGGCTCGCCAAATACGCGGAGTGGCTGTGGTCCGAGCGGTCCGGCGGGCGCAGCGCCCAGCAACTGGCGGCTGTGGCACACCGGTTGCTGTCCGGGCTGCCGCAGGACATCCGGATCGCCGACCCGGGCCGCAAGGCGATGTTCGACGACCGGCTCTACGAGCGCGGCGGGGTCACGATCCACGCGGTCCGCTGCGCACTCGGCGACGAGCGGTTCTTCCACATGCTGCGGGCGTGGGCGGGGCTGCACCGGGGCGGCACCGTGACAACCGCCATGTTCACGGCCCACGTCAACCGGTTCGCGGACGAGCCGCTGGACGGCCTCTTCGACGCCTGGGTGCACGGCGCGGCGCTGCCCGCGCTGCCGACCCCGGCCGTACCGGCACGTCCGCCGCAGCCGCCCACCAACGCCGAGTCGGCATAGGGGGCGGCCGCGTCCCGGTCGAAGTCCTCGAAGTCCTCGAAGTCCTCGAAGTCCTCGAAGTCCCGCCCCCCTCGGCTCGTGCGGGAGAGCGGGCTCTGAGCGCCCAGGATTGGATCCCATGTCCCGACGTACCTCGCAGTCCCGGCGGCAGCACGGCTCCGCCCCGGATCACCATCCCTCCTGCCCCTGCGGTCTGCCGCAGTCGTACGACGAGTGCTGTGGCCGGTACCACTCCGGTGCTGCCGCGCCGACCGCCGAGGCGCTGATGCGGTCGCGGTACAGCGCGTTCGTGGTGGAGGACTCGGCGTACCTGTTGCGTACCTGGCATCCACGGACACGGCCCGCGCGGCTCGACCTCGACCCGGGGATGCGCTGGACCGGCCTGGAGATCCTGGGCACGGGTGACGGGTCCGCGTTCCACTCCACCGGGACGGTGGAGTTCCGGGCGTCGTACCGGGGTGGGACCCTGCACGAACTCAGCCGTTTCGAGCGTGTCGACGGGGCCTGGGTGTATCTGGACGGTGACTTCCTGGCCTAGGCCTGTCCTAGGGCGCCAGGATGTCCAGTTCCTGGAGGGCGCCCACCGTGATCTCGCGGGTCAGTCGCTCCGCGCGGGCCGCGTCGCCCTCCCGTACCGCCTCGGCGACCTGGACGTGGAGGGTGACGGCGGCCGGGTCGGGGTCCTCGAACATCACCTCGTGGTGGGTACGGCCCGCGAGGACCTCGGCGACGACATCGCCGAGCCGGGCGAACATCTCGTTGCCGGACGCGTTGAGGATCACCCGGTGGAACGCCATGTCGTGGACGAGGTACTGCTCCAGCCGGTGGCCGCGTGAATTGGCCACCATGCCGAGCGCGCACTCGGTGAGCTCGGCGCACTGCTCCGCCGTGGCGCTCTTCGCCGCCAGGTGCGCGGCCACCGGCTCGATGGCCGAGCGCAGCACGGTCAGCGAGCGCAGCTGGTGGGGGCGGTCGGCGCCGGCCAGCCGCCAGCGGATGACCTGCGGGTCGTAGACGTTCCACTCGGCCTTCGGACGGACCGTCACGCCGACCCGGCGGCGGGACTCGACCAGGTGCATGGACTCCAGGACCCGGACCGCCTCGCGCATCACGGAGCGTGACACCTCGAAGTGCTGGGCGAGTTCGTCCGTGCGCAGGACGCTGCCCGGCGGGTACTCGCCGGCGGTGATCGCGGGGCCGAGGCTGTCCAGTACGCGGCCGTGCAGCCCCCGGCCCATGGTGCTCATGCACTCAGCGTACCGAGTGGATCACAGAGCCAAAAAGTCAGACTTATTTGTCACAGACTCTTGAATTCGTCGTACCTAATGGGTTTCAGTGAGGCCGACACCGGACGTCGTACGCCGGTGTCTCTCGTTGAGGAATCCCGAGGAAGACAGCGAGGCAGTGATGCGGACCCCCCACGTCGTCGTGGTGATGGGCGTCGCCGGCACGGGCAAGACCACGATCGGTCCCCTGCTCGCCGCCCGGCTCGGCGTCCCGTACGCCGAGGGCGACGACTTCCACCCGCCGGCCAACATCGCCAAGATGTCGGCCGGCCACCCGCTCGAGGACGCCGACCGGTGGCCGTGGCTGGACGCCATCGGCTCGTGGGCGCACGGGCGGGAGGGGCTGGGCGGGGTGGTCAGCAGCTCCGCGCTGAAGCGGGCGTACCGGGACCGGCTCCGCGCCGCCGCCCCGGGCATCGTCTTCGTGCACCTCACCGGTGACCGGAAGCTCATCGAGGACCGGATGTCGCACCGGCAGGGTCACTTCATGCCGACCGCGCTGCTGGACTCCCAGTTCGCCACGCTCCAGCCGCTGGACGCGGACGAGCCGGGTGTCGCCGTGGACGTCACCGGCAGCCCCGAGGAGATCACCGCACGGGCCGTGCGGGCGCTGGCCGCGCTGCCCGACCTCACCCCGCAGTAACACTCCCCTTTTTGTCCCCGTAGCTGCAAGGAACCCCCGTGACCAGACTCAGCGTCGAGATGCTGGCAGCGGACGCCGTCGCGCCCATCACCTCGGCCGGACATGCCCAGCTCGGCATCGCCGTCCTTGCGGGCATCGCCGTCATCGTCCTGCTCATCACCAAGTTCAAGCTTCACGCCTTCCTGGCGCTGACCATCGGCTCGCTCGCGCTCGGCGCGTTCGCCGGGGCGCCGCTGGACAAGGTCATCACCAGCTTCACCACCGGCCTCGGCTCCACGGTCGCCGGCGTCGGTGTGCTGATCACCCTCGGCGCGATCCTCGGCAAGCTGCTCGCCGACTCCGGCGGCGCCGACCAGATCGTCGACACCATCCTCGCCAAGGCCGGCGGCCGGGCCATGCCGTGGGCGATGGTCCTGATCGCCTCCGTGATCGGACTGCCGCTGTTCTTCGAGGTCGGCATCGTGCTGCTGATCCCCGTGGTGCTGATGGTCGCCAAACGCGGCAACTACTCCCTGATGCGCATCGGCATTCCGGCGCTGGCCGGGCTCTCCGTGATGCACGGTCTGGTGCCGCCGCACCCCGGCCCGCTGGTCGCGATCGACGCGGTCGGCGCCAACCTGGGCGTGACCCTGGCCCTCGGCGTCCTGGTCGCCATACCGACCGTGATCATCGCCGGTCCGCTGCTCTCCAAGGTCGCCGCCCGCTGGGTGGACGTCCCGGCCCCCGACCGGATGCTCCCCGAGCGCCCCTCGGAGGAGCTGGAGCGGCGCCCCGGCTTCGGCGCCACCCTCGCCACAATCCTGCTCCCCGTGGTCCTGATGCTGGCCAAGGCGCTGGTGGACATCGTCGTCGACAACCCCGCCCACACCGTCCAGCGTGTCTTCGACGTCATCGGCTCCCCGCTGATCGCCCTGCTCGCGGCCGTGATCGTCGGCTTCTTCGCGCTGGGCCGACCGGCCGGGTTCTCCAAGGGGCGGCTCCAGCAGACGGTCGAGAAGGGCCTGATGCCCATCGCGGGCATCCTGCTCATCGTCGGCGCGGGTGGTGGCTTCAAGCAGACGCTGATCGACTGCGGTGTCGGCCAGATGATCCTGGAGATCTCCAAGGACTGGTCGATCCCTGCGCTGCTGCTGGCCTGGCTGATCGCGGTGGCGATCCGGCTGGCGACGGGCTCGGCGACGGTGGCGACCGTCTCGGCGGCGGGCCTGGTGGCCCCGCTGGCGGCGGACATGTCGACGGCCCACACGGCTCTGCTGGTCCTGGCCATCGGCGCCGGTTCGCTCTTCTTCAGCCATGTCAACGACGCCGGGTTCTGGCTGGTCAAGGAGTACTTCGGGCTGAGCGTCGGGCAGACCGTCAAGACCTGGTCGATCATGGAGACGATCATCTCGGTGGTCGCGGGCGGCCTGGTCCTCCTCCTCTCCCTCATCATCTAGGCGGGGCTACGACGGTGACGGCTCATCCCCTCTTCGACATCGGCGGCCGGACCGCCCTGGTCACCGGGTCCAGCCGGGGCATCGGCCTCGCGCTGGCCCGGGGGCTGGCGGAGGCCGGCTGCACGGTGGTCCTCAACGGCCGGGACCCGGACCGGCTGGCCGAGGCGGCGGCCGGGATCCCCGGCGCCCGTACGGCCGTGTTCGACGTGACCGACGGCCCGGCCGTGGCCGCCGGCATCGCGGACGTCGAGGAGCGGGTGGGCCCCCTCGACATCCTGGTCAACAACGCGGGCATGCAACTGCGCGCCCCACTCCTGGATTTCACGGACACGGACTGGCACCGGATCCTGAACACCAACCTGACCAGCGCGTTCCTGGTGGGCCGGGAGGCCGCCCGGTGCATGACGGCCCGCGGCCACGGCAAGATCGTCAACATCTGCTCGCTGCAGAGCGAGGTGGTGCGCCCCGGTATCGCGCCGTACGCGGCGACCAAGGGCGCGCTGAAGATGCTCACCAAGGGCATGTGCGCAGACTGGGGCCCGCACGGCGTCCAGGTCAACGGCCTCGGCCCGGGCTATATCGAGACCGAGTTGACCCGGCCCCTCGTCGACGACGAGGAGTTCAGCGCCTGGGTGCGCCGCCGCACCCCGGCCGGCCGCTGGGGCCGTACGGAGGACCTGGTGGGCGGGGTGCTGTTCCTGGCCTCCCCCGCCGCCGACTTCGTGAGCGGACAGGTGCTGTACGTCGACGGCGGGATGACGAGCGTGCTCTGAAGGGGGCTGTTCGGATGCTGGCTTGTGTGATCCACGGCCGGGGTGACCTGCGGGTGACGGAGCTTCCGGTCCCTGACCCCGGCCCCGGCGAGGCCCTGGTCGCCGTCCGCTACGGCGGTGTCTGCGGCTCCGACCTGCACTACTGGCGGCACGGCGGGGTCGGTGACTTCCGGCTGCGGGAGCCGATGGTGCTGGGCCACGAGGTGGTGGGTACGGCCGGCACCGGACCGCTCGCCGGTCTGCCCGTCGCGGTGCATCCGGCTACTCCGTGCGGGGTCTGCCCGGAGTGCGCGGACGGCCGCCGCAACGTCTGCAGGGACACCCGCTACCTGGGCAGTGCGGCACGTTTCCCGCACGTCCAGGGCGGGTTCGCGGCGCGCCTTGCCGTACCGGCGGAGCAGTTGCGGCCGCTGCCGGAGGGCCTCCCCCTTCGGCGGGCGGCGCTGGCCGAGCCGCTCTCGGTCGCGCTGCACGCGGTGCGGCGGGCCGGGACGGTCGCCGGGAGACATGTGCTGGTGACCGGCGCCGGGCCGATCGGCTGCCTTGTGGTGGCCGCGCTGCGGGCGGCCGGGGCGGCCCGGATCACGGTGACCGACCTGCTCCCGGAGGCGTTGCGCTACGCGACGGTCGCGGGCGCGGACACGGTCGTACGGGCCGACGATCCCGCGGACGCGAGGTGGCCCGCCGAGGTGGACGCGGCCGTCGAGGCGTCGGGGGTGGCGGCGGGTCTGGACGCCTGCCTGCGGCTGGTGCGGCGTGGTGGTGTCGTCGTCCAGCTGGGCATGCTGCCGCCGGGGCCTTCACCCTTCGCCGGGAACCTGGTGGTGACGCGGGAGATCGAGCTGCGCGGGGCGTTCCGCTTCGACGGGGAGTTCGACGAGGCGCTGGAGCTGCTGGCGCGGGAGCCGGTGTTCGACGGGCTGGTCAGCGCGGTGGTGCCGGTGCGGGAGGCCGAGGGCGCGTTCGCGCTGGCGGCCGACCGGGACCGGTCGTGCAAGGTGCTGCTGGACTTCGAGGGTCAGGGTCAGGACGGGTCAGGGCCGCCACAGCCGGTGCTCGCGCTTCGCCCACTCCCTGCTCACCGAGCCCGTCCGCAGGCCCCGTCTGGCCTCCGGGTCGGCCATGGCCATCCCGATGTGGCCTGCCAGGACGACGCCGATCGTCAGGGCCAGCCAGTCGTGGACGAAGGTGGCCGAGGTGCGCCACATCAGCGGGGTGAGGTGGGTGAACCACATCAGCAGGCCGGTGGCGAGCATGACCAGGGTCGCGCCGGCGATCCAGTTCGCGTAGATCTTCTGGCCGGCGTTGAACTTGCCCGCCGGGCGTGAGGACGGACGTTTGTCGCGGCTCAGGGCGGCACGCAGCCAGAGCCTGTCGTGGGGGCCGAAGCGGTTCAGGAAGCCGAGGTCCCTGCGGAAGGCGCGGGAGGCGAGCCCGAGGACGACCGGGACGGGGAGGGCCAGACCCGCGCACTCGTGGATGCGGACGACCAGTTCGCGGCGGCCCACCAGGACCGCCAGCTGCGGGATGTAGAGGCAGGCGGCGGTCAGCACGCAGATGCCCATCAGTGCGGCCGTCGTGCGGTGGATCCAGCGCTCGGCGGGGGTGAAGCGGTGCAGCCGGTCCGTGGCGGCCGGTGCCTCAGTTCGTAGGCTCATCGTCGCGTCCGTTCGAGCGGCCGACCCAGGCGTCGACGTCGTAGCCGAGGTTCTCCCAGTATCCGGGCTGCACCTTGTCGGTCACCGTGATGCCGGAGAGCCACTTGGCCGATTTGTAGAAGTACATGGGGGCGACGTAGAGGCGGACCGGGCCGCCGTGGTCGTGGCCGATGGCCTTGTCCTGCATGCGCAGCGCGACCAGGATGTCCGGCCGCCGCGCCTGGTCGAGGGTGAGGCTCTCGGTGTACGCGCCGTCGAAGCAGGTGAAGCGGATCGCCTTCGCGGTGCTGCGCACTCCCGCCAGGTCCAGGAGATGGGAGAGGCGGACCCCCTCGAACGGAGTGTCCGGAACCCGCCAGCCGGTCACGCACTGGACGTCCTTGACCAGCCGGGTCTGCGGCAGGGCGCGCAGGTCGGCCAGGCTGTAGGTGCGCGGTTCGTCGACCAGGCCGTCGATCTTCAGCTGGTAGTCCGCGGCGGTCTTGTCCGGCACCGAACCGGTCACCGAGTAGTAGCGGAAGCCGCCACCGTTCGGGAGCAGGCCGGTCAGGCCCGTGGGGTCCTTGCCGGAGAAGGTGCCCAGGACCGTCTCGGTGGCGCGTTGCAGCACCGGCGCGGTCACGACACCGAGGGCACCCAGGCCGATGGTGCCGAGGAACACCCGGCGGCCGACCGGCCGGCCCTCCTCGGATTGTTCAGAGTTCACGTACGCATTCGAACACTCCCGGGGCGGCCCCGGCCAGGAAATCCCGCGGCCGTAAGAAATCCACAATCTCTTCTCATCAACCGCCGAGCGCGCGCTCCCGGGCCGCCCGGAACGCCTCGCACGGGTCTCGGTCCGGGTAGGACCAGGGGGTCCGGGTGGCATGGCGTCCGATGCGCTGGAACAGGGCCGCGGCCTCGGCGTACCGGCCGGCACCGGAGGTGGCGTGCGCGAGGTGGTTGAGGTCGACATGGCGGCGCGGGTGCTCCTCGATCCCCCACTCCAGCCACCAGTCGAAGGCCGCGCTCAGGGCTCGCCGGGCGGACGGCTCGGCCCAGTGGCCGGCGGCGGCCGGGTCGGCGGGCGCCCGGCCGGTGGCGGCGAGCACGCGGTGCCGCTCGGTGTACGCGACGACGGGAAGCACGGCGAGCGGGGAGTCGGCCGGGGCCTCGGCGGCCGTGCGTTCCGCGAAGGCGCACAGTTCGTACGTCCCCTCGGTCTCGGTCTCCGCGATGTGGGCGGCCATCAGGTGGTGGGCGTGGTGGTGCTCGGGGTGGCGGCCGCGCACCTCGTCGAACATGCGGCGCGTCTCGTCGTCGGTACCGAGGTGGCGGGCCAGCAGGAGGAGGCCGAGCCAGGGGGTGGGGTCGGCCGGGGCGAGCGCGGCGGCGCCGGTGCAGGCCTCGCGGGCCCGGTCGGGGGTTTCCTTGCCGCGCAGGGCGTGCCGGACCAGGGCCAGGGCGTGGAGGGTGGCGGCACCGGCGGAGCCGGGCTCGGCGAGCAGCCACTCGCGGGCCCAGGCGCTGGCGTAGGGCTCGCGGGCGAGGACGGTGGCCCGGTGGCCCCGGCGGTCCCAGTCGTCACCCGTGTGGAGCAGCAGGGAGCGGGCGCACTGCCAGCGGCCCTGAGCCAACGCGGCTCGCGCGGAGATGAGTTCGGCGTCGTCGAGGGCGTCGTCGGGACAGTGTTCGCACCCGGGGTGCGCTGTCGCGCGGGGACCTTCGGCGACGGCCCGGCCTGGGCCTAAGAGGGGCGGGGTTGGGGGCACCGCGGAACTTCCTGGTTGTCGGGCTGCCATCGGCCGATCACGCACAGCAAACCCTCAGCCAAGACTTTGCGTCAAGCTGTACAGGGCTCGTACCCCGTTCAACCACCCTGAACAGAGCGGAACTTGACGCGCGCGGGGGGCCGCCTGGCGTACCGTGGCCGTGGTTCTCCGGGTTCCGGCTGTGGCGTACGCCATGGCGCGGGCCGCCCGGGCGTCGGACCATGGCCGTACGGTCCCGCCGCCCTGATCCACCCGCCATGATCGGGCTCGGGCACCGTGACCGAGTCAACTGCCCGGTTCCGGGTACTCCCGGGGCAACACCCATCCGGGAGCGCTACAGTCGGCCACTACGCACCCCGTAGCCCGGCCGCATGATCGAGGTACGCAGCGTGTCCGTTCTGGTTCTGATTCTCGCCGTGAGTGCGGCCTGTTGCCTCGGCTTCGGGTTCGTGCTCCAGCAGAACGTCGCCCAGAAGGCCCCGCTCAGCGACTTCCTCTCGCCCCGGCTGCTGCTCGACCTGATGAGGGTGCCCCGCTGGCTCGGCGGTATCGGCCTGATGGTGGCCGGCATGATCCTCGGCGCGATCGCCCTCGGCAAGGGCGAGATCTCGCTGGTCGAACCCCTGCTGGCGACGAACCTGCTCTTCGCTCTCGCGCTCTCCCGGCACCAGACCAAGCACCCCCTGAGCCACCAGGGCTGGGCGGGCCTGGTTCTGCTCGCGGGCGGTGTCACCACGTTCATCCTGGCGGGCGAGCCCCGCGGCGGTCATGCCATCGTCAACCCGCTGCGCCACTGGCTGATCATCGGCGTGGTGGTCGGCATCGCCCTGCTGCTCACCACCTGCGCCAAGCGGTCCCGCCTCAGCGCGGGGCCGACCCTGCTCGCCCTCGCCGCCGGCCTGCTGTACGGCGTACAGGACGCGCTGACCCGGGTCACCGGCACCCGCTTCTCCGAGGGCGGCATCACCGAGGTACTGACCGGTTGGCAGCCGTACGGCGTACTGGTGCTGGGGGTCACCGGGCTGATCCTCGTGCAGAGCGCGTTCGAGACGGCGGAGCTGCGCATGTCGCTGCCCGCGCTCACCGCGGCCCAGCCGCTCGCCGGGATCCTGTGCGGCGTCGGCTTCCTCGGGGACCGGCTGCGCACCGACACCGGGGCGCTGGCCTGGGAGGCGGCGGGGCTCGCGGCGATCGTGGCGGGCATCGTCCTGCTCGGGCTGCATCCCGCGATGCCGCGCGGTGCGGCGCCGAAGGAGCCCTCACTGGACCTCCAGCCGCGCTGACGCCCCGGCCCGTCGTCCTGCTTGGATGTCGGTATGAGCGCTGCTGACGAAATCCTCGACATCGTCGACGAGCACGACCGGGTGATCGGACAGTCCCCACGCGGTGAGGCGTACGCCCAGGGCCTGCGCCACCGCTGCGCCTTCATCCTGGCCCGTGACGCCGCCGGCCGCGTCTTCGTCCACCGCCGCACCCCGACCAAGCTGGTCTTCCCGTCCCTGTACGACATGTTCGTCGGGGGCGTGGTGGGCGCGGGCGAGTCCTACGACGACGCGGCCCTGCGCGAGGCGGAGGAGGAGCTGGGCGTCACCGGGCTGCCGCAGCCGACGTACCTCTTCAAGTTCCGGTACGACGACGGTGACGGCCACAGCTGGTGGTCGGCGGTGTACGAGGTCCGCTGTGAACTGCCGGTACGGCCGCAGGTGGAGGAGGTGGCCTGGCACGACTTCCTGACGGAGGAGGAACTGGCATCGCGGCTCGGGGAGTGGGAGTGGGTACCGGACGGCTTGGCGGCGTGGGAGCGGCTGCGGGAGTGGCGGGGCTGAGGTGGGGTTGGCCGCCTACCGCAGCTGAGTAGCCGAACCGTCGGCCCTCCCCACCCCCGGTAGGCTTCCTGCACGTGATCGAATTCGCGCGGAACGTCCGTTTGTGGTTCGCACCCGAACAGGTGCGCCGAGAGGGAACGACCCCCGACTACCGTTTCTCCCTCGCCAACGAGCGGACCTTTCTGGCCTGGCTGCGCACCGCCCTCGCCCTGATCGGCGGCGGATTCGCCGTGGACCAGTTCCTGCCCGACCTCCGCTGGGCCTGGCGCGTAGGTCTCGCGCTCGCACTCCTCGCCGCCGGCGTGCTGTGCTCCCTGCGGGCCGTGAACCACTGGATGCGCTGCGAGCGGGCGATGCGGCGCGGCGAGGACCTGCCGGTCTCCCGGTTCCCGGCGCTGCTCAGCGTGGTCGTCGCGGTCGTCGCCGTGGCGATGGTCATCGTGGTACTCGTCGGGTGGGAAGGATGACGGCACCGGCCCGTGACCCTGGGCTCCAGCCGGAGCGGACCCGGCTGGCCTGGCGTCGTACGACGCTGTCGGCGACCGTCGCCGCCGTACTCGCCGCGAAGACCGCCCTGCACGGCAGCGCCTCGGCGGGCGGAGTGCTGGCCTGCGCGGCCTGCTGCGTCCTGTGGCTGGGCTTCCTCCTGATCGCCAACCACCGTATCCGCGCCCTCGCGGCCACCGACCGCCCCTCGGCCCTGACCCCACGGCAGGCGACCGCGGCAGTACTGTGCACGGTCGCCGTCGCCCTCTGCGCCGCAGCACTGGTCGTATAGGCCACCTGCTGGGCCACCGCCCCGGCCGTACCGAAGGCCCAGGCCTACCCCTCCTCCGGCCACTCCACCGTGACCACCAGCTTCCCCCGGGTGTGCCCCTCCTCGCTGCGCCGGTGGGCGTCGGCCGTCCGGTTCAGCGGGAAGGTCTCGGCGACATGGACCGTCACCGCTCCCTGTTCGGCGAGCGCGGCGAGCCGTTTCAGGTCCTCGGCGTCGGGTCGGACAAAGCAGTAGCGGCCGCCGAAGTCGACGACGTCCGGGTCGACGACGGAGGCCATCCGGCCCTCGGGGGCGAGCAGGTTCGCCGAACTGGTCAGGGCCTCGCCGCCGACGGTGTCGAAGACCGCGGCCACGCCCTCCGGGGCCAGTCCCCGCACCCGTTCGGCCAGGCCCGGGCCGTAGGTCACCGGCTCGCCGCCGAGGCCCCGTACGAAGTCGTGGTTGCGCTCGCTCGCCGTACCGATGACCCGGGCGCCGAGGTGGGCCGCGATCTGGACCGCGAGGGAGCCGACCCCGCCGGCGGCCGCATGCACCAGGACCGTCTCGCCGCGCTTGACCTCCAGGGCGTGGATCAGCACCTGGTAGGCGGTGAGGCCGGCCAGCGGCAGCCCGGCGGCCTCCTCGAAGGAGAGGTTGCGCGGCTTGCGGCCGAGGGTGCGCACCGGGGCGGCGACGTACTCGGCGAAGGTGCCCCGGGAGAGGAAGTCCTCGCGGACGTAGCCGATCACCTCGTCGCCGACCGCGAACTCGGTGACGGCCGCGCCCGGCTGGACGACGACCCCGGAGACGTCCCAGCCGGGGATCACCGGGAACACGGCGTCGAGGACACCGTCCAGGTGGCCCTCGCGGCACTGCCAGTCGACCGGGTTGACGGCCGCCGCCCGGACCTTCACCAGCACCGTGTCGGGGCCGACCTTCGGGTCCTTGACCTCGCCGTACTGCAGCGCCTCGGGTCCGCCGTACCGGCTGTAACTGATGCCCTTCATGCAAACGACCCTCCGGGGTACTCGGACGCCACGCAACCGGGATGCCCGCATATGTGCCGTTCGCGTGGCAGCCTGGCCTTCGGCGCACGCCACACTCCTGAACCCCGTACCGCTGAAGGCGAACACCATGACCACCCTTCATCAGGAACACACCTCGCACGGCCACAGCCACGGTCCGGACTGCGGCCACGACCAGGTGCCGCACGGCGACCACGTCGACTACGCGCACAACGGGCATCTGCACCGCGAGCACGGTGGCCACTGGGACGAGTGCGAATCCGACGGGCACGTGACCCACCAGGGTCACGACCACCGGCACGGCGAGGGCTGCGGCCACGCCGGTGTGCTGCACGGCGACCACATCGACTATCTGCACGACGGCCACCGGCACGCCGAGCACAACGGCCACTGGGACGACCACTGAGAGGGTCCCCGCCCGGACGGCGGCTCCCCGCTCTGCGCGCGCGGGGAGCCGTCACCCTCCGGCCGGGTCCCAGGGTGGTCCCGGTCACGTTTCGCTCACCGGCTGGACGGCATACCGACTGGTCGGCATCATAAGTCGGGTCCTGTTCACTCGTTCGTAGGAGCGATGCATGAGCCCCGACCACCCGCCCGGACTGGATCTCGACCGGCTGCGCGTGCTGCTCGACCGTGAGCGCCCCGGTCTGGCGGCCGGTCCCCTGACCGGAAGGCTGATCGAGGGCGGACGGTCGAACCTCACCTACGCGGTCTCCGACGGCACCTCGAAGTGGGTCGTACGCCGGCCGCCGCTGGGCCATGTCCTGGCCACGGCGCACGACATGAGGCGCGAGCACCGGGTGATCAGCGCGCTGTACCCGACCGACGTGCCCGTGCCGCGGCCGGTGCTGCTGTGCGAGGACGAGGAGGTCCTCGGCGCGCCGTTCTATGTCATGGAGTTCGTGGCGGGCACCCCGTACCGCACCTCGGAGCAGCTCGTCCCGCTGGGCCCCGAGCGCACCCGGAACGCCGTGCTGTCCCTCGTCGACACGCTCGTCGAGCTGCACGCCGTGGACCCGGAGGAGGTCGGCCTCGCCGACTTCGGCCGCCCGGAGGGCTTCCTGGACCGGCAGCTCCGCCGCTGGGGCAAGCAGCTGGACGCCTCCCGCAACCGTGAACTGGCCGGCATCGACGAGCTGCACGCGACCCTCGGGCGCCGGCTGCCCGACTCCCCCGCACCCACCGTGATCCACGGCGACTACCGCCTCGACAACGTCCTGATCGGCGAGGACGACACGATCAGGGCGATCCTCGACTGGGAGATGTCCACACTCGGCGACCCGCTGACCGACCTGGGCCTGCTGGTGATGTACAGCCTGCCGCTGGGCGCGCCCGACTCACCGGTGTCGACGACCGCCGAGGCGCCGGGCCACCCGGATCCGCGGGAGCTGGTCGAGCGCTACGCGGCCCGCTCGGGCCGGGACGTCTCGCACATCTCCTGGTACACGGCGTTCGCCTGGTTCAAGCTCGCCGTGATCCTGGAGGGCATCCACTACCGGTACACGCAGGGCCAGACGCTCGGGCAGGGCTTCGACCGCATCGGCGAACTCGTCCCCGTCTTCATCGACCACGGACTGACCACTCTTCAGGAAGGCTGACCGGCCATGGACTTCGCGTTCGACGCGCGCACCGAGGAACTGCGCGCCAAGCTTCTCGCCTTCATGGACGAGTACGTCTACCCGGCCGAGGCGGTCGCCGAGGAGCAGCGGGCCGCGCTCGCCTCGCCGTGGGACACCCCGGCCGTGGTCGAGGAACTGAAGGCGGAGGCGGGCAGGCAGGGCCTGTGGAACCTCTTCCTCCCCGACGCCGAGTACGGCGCCGGGCTCACCAACCTCCAGTACGCGCCGCTGGCCGAGATCACCGGCCGCTCCCCGCACCTGGCGCCCACCGCACTGAACTGCGCGGCCCCGGACACCGGCAACATGGAGGTGCTGGCCCAGTTCGCCGACGACGCGCAGAAGAAGCAGTGGCTGGAGCCGCTGCTGGCCGGTGAGATCCGCTCCGCGTTCGCCATGACCGAGCCGGAGGTGGCCTCCTCCGACGCCACCAACATCACCACGTACATCGAGCGGGAAGGCGACGACTACGTCATCACCGGCCGCAAGTGGTACATCTCCGGGGCGATGAACCCGGACTGCAAGATCTTCATCGTGATGGGCAAGACCGACCCGGACGGCGCCGACGTCCGGCGCCAGCAGTCCATGGTCCTGGTCCCGCGCGACACCCCGGGCGTCACTGTGAAGCGGGCGATGCAGGTCTTCGGTTACGAGGACCACTCCCACGGCGGCCACGCCGAGGTGATCTTCGACCACGCACGCGTGCCGGTGGCGAACCTGGTCGGCGACGAGGGCGGCGGATTCGCCATCGCCCAGGCCCGGCTCGGCCCCGGCCGTATCCACCACTGCATGCGGCTGATCGGCATGGCCGAGCGGGCGATCGAGCTGATGTGCCGCAGGGCCGTCTCCCGCCAGGCCTTCGGCAAGGCGCTGGCCCAGCAGGGCGTGGTCCACAACTGGATCGCGGACGCGCGCGTGACCGTCGAACAGCTTCGGCTGCTGGTCCTGAAGACGGCCTGGCTGATGGACACCGTCGGCAACCGGGGCGCCCACACCGAGATCCAGTCCATCAAGATCGCCACACCGCGTGCGGTCGTCGACATCATCGACCGCGCGATCCAGCTGCACGGCGCGGGCGGGGTCAGCCAGGACTTCCCGCTGGCCGAACTGTACGCCGGGGCCCGAACGTTGATGATCGCCGACGGCCCGGACGAGGTACACCAGCGCTCGCTGGCGCGACGGGAGCTGAAGAAGTACCTGTAGGCGACACGGCGAACGGGGCCGGACCGACTACGCGATTACGGTCCGGCCCCGTTCGCCGGCCGGGGGGCTGAGCCGCTCACCGGGGAGCGCTCCCGTAAGCCCGCTGCGTCAGGGGCGCAGCGCCCGCAGCAGCAGGTCGGCCAGTTGGTCGGCGACCTCCTGGGGGGCCATGGGGCCGTCCGGCCGGTACCAGGTCGACAGGTGGTGGACCGAGCCGAAGTGGTAGTCCACGACCAGGTCGGCCGGGGTCGCGGTGGAGAAGACGCCCTCGCGCTGGCCCTCCTCGATCAGCGCGCGGAAGCGTTCGTGGTAGCGCCGGCGCTCGGCGCGCACCTGCTTGTTCTTCTCCGGGCTCAGATGGTGCATGGACCGGAAGAAGATCATCGCGTCGTCGAGGTTCTCGATCGTCGTCACGACGACGTCGGCGGCCGCGTCCCGCAGCCGCTTCTCGATCGGCTCGTCCGCGTTCGCGAAGGCGTCCAGCCGCTCCTGCTGCACGCGCAGCACGCGCGCGTACACCTCGTGCAGAAGGTCGTCCTTGGAGCCGAAGTAGTGGTACAGCGCCCCCTTGGTGACGCCGGCCGCCTCCACGATCTCCTGCACGGAGGTGCGGTCGTAGCCCTGCTCGGCGAAGAGCCGGGTGGCGGCGGCCAGGAGCCGCTGCGGAACAGGAGCTCCGTCGCCGTCCGTCGTCCTGGGCACTGCCGCCACCTGCCTCTCTCGTATGTCTGCTAACCCTGTTGCGGTCGGGAACGAAGTTCCCGTCGGAGGATCTTCCCACTTGCCGTCTTCGGCAGGTCGGGCAGGATCTCCACGAGCCGCGGATATTTGTAAGCGGCCAGTCTCTCCTTGCAATAGAGGGCCAGATCGTCCGGATCGGTTGCAGCACCGGGGCGAAGACTGATGTAGGCCTTGACGGTCTCCCCGCGGTAGCCGTCGGGCACCCCGACGACGGCCGCCTCGCGCACCGCCGGATGCGTGTACAGCACGTCCTCGACCTCACGCGGCCAGACCTTGAAGCCGGACGCGTTGATCATGTCCTTCTTTCGGTCGACGACGTACAGCCAGCCCTGCGGGTCCATGAAGCCGATGTCGCCGGTGCGCAGTTCGCCGTCCGGGAAGGTCTCGGCGGTGGCCTCGGGCCGCCGCCAGTACCCGGGCACGACCTGCGGCCCGCGTACGACGATCTCGCCCTGCTCGCCGAAGGGCAGCTCGTTGCCCTCGTCGTCGACGATGCGGACGACCGTCTCGGGGCCCGGCAGCCCGACGGCGAGGGTCCCGGAGACGGGATCCACGGGCGCCTCCAGACTCGGCGGCACGGAGGCGCAGGGCGCGGAGCACTCGGTGAGCCCGTAGCCGTTCCTGATGTACGGCCCGTACTCCGCCCGGAACTTCTCCACCAGGGCCGGCGGCAGGGGTGCGCCACCGGAGGAGATGTTCACGAAGGAGGCGAAGTGCTCCGGGGTGACGTCCGGGTGGGCGGCGAGCGCCATGAAGGCGGTGGAGGGGCCGACCGTGTAGTGCGGCCGGTGCTCGGCGAACGCCTCCAGGACCAGGCCCGGCTCGAAGCGGTACGTCAGCACCAGCGTGCCCGCGCTGGTCAGGCAGGCGCCGAGCTGGCAGACCATGCCGGTGATGTGGAAGAGGGGCGCGAGGGCGTAGTAGACCGGCGCCTCGGGCAGCGCGAGGCCGGTCTTCTGCCACTCGGCGTTGTACATGATGTTGCCGTGCAGGTTGGTGGCGCCCTTGGGGGTGCCGCTCGTCCCGGACGTGTAGCTGATCAGCGCGATGTCGGACGGTGCCGGGTCCCGTCCCTCGGGGGCCTTGCCGCCCCGGCGCGCGACGGCCACCAGGTCCTCGGCGTCGGCGGCCTGCGGCAGCCGCTCGAAGGTCAGCACGCGCGCGTCGTCACGCGTCTGGAAGTCCAGCTCGCTGGCGGTGAGTACGATCCGCACCGTCGAGCCGGCGGCCGTGTCGCGCAGGTACGACTCCCAGGCCCGCTGCGAGCAGACCAACGCGGCCACCTCACCGTCCCGCAGGACGTGGGCGACCTCCCCCGACTTGTACATCGGGTTGACCGGGACGACGGTCGCGCCCGCCTTCCAGGCACCGAGCAGCGCGATCACGAAGTGCGGCGAGTTCTGCAGGAGCACGGCGACCCGGTCCCCGCGCTCCAGGCCGCGCTCGGCGAGGTACGCGGCGACGGAGTCGCTCAGCTCGTCGACCTCGCGGAAGCTGAGCCGGGCGTCGAAGTAGGCGAGGAAGGTGCGGTCGGGCGCCTCGGCGACGGCTGCGCGCAGGGCGTGCACCATCGAGTCGGGGGGATCGACCGGGCCGCGCTGGGCGTCGTTGAGGAGCGCCACCCAGGGCCGGGCGGCGTAGAGGGACTCGGTCTCCGACTGGGTCACCGGGTGGCCTCCCACTTCTGCTGGATGTGGTTCATGTTCGTCAGCCAGCGGTCCGGGTCCGTGGCCCGCGCCTGGTAGAACTCGGCGACCTCGGGATGCGGCAGGATCAGGAACCGGTCCTCCGCCATCCCCTTGAACAGCGCGTCCGCGACGGCCTCCGGCTCGATGGCGGTCGGCTGGAGCACCAGGTCACCCGCGCTGCCGGTGGCGGCGAGCATGTCGGTACGGACGCCCTGCGGGCAGATCGCGTGCGCCTTGAGCCCACGGTGCCGGTACGTCAGCGACAGCCACTCGGCGAAGGCGTACGCGGCGTGCTTGGTCACGCTGTACGGTGCGGCTCCGATCATGGTGAGCAGCCCGGCGGCGGACACGGTGGACACGAACCGGCCGCTGCCCCGCTCCAGCCAGTCGGGCAGCAGTTCCTGCGCGGCCCGCACATGGGCCATGACGTTGACGTCCCAGGCGGCGGCCCATACCCCGGCCTCGGCCGCCTCGGACCCACCGGAGGCGAGCCCGGCGTTGGCGCAGTAGACGTCGACGCTTCCGCCGAGCGCGTCCCGGGCGGCCCCGACGATGCCGGACGCGTCACCCGGAACGGCGATCCCACCGATCTCCTCGGCGACCGCCGCGGCCCTGCCGGCATCCAGGTCGTTCACGACGACCCGGGCCCCCTCGGCGGCGAACCGCCGGGCAAGGGCGGCGCCGATGCCACCCCCCGCCCCGGTGACGACGACTCCCGCATCCTGCACGGCTCCCACCATCGGTCTCCTTCGACACGACGCGACACAACTCGGCTCAGCACCGCCACACTAACCGGTCGGTATGTTTCAGGGAAGGGTGGTTGTTACACCCTCATGAGGCGCGGGGCAGTGTCAATATGCGGCTACCGCCGGGTGGGCGCGACCAGCCACACAGGACCCGCACCCGGACGACAACGGAGGCCTCTCATGCGGCGCCCTTCCAGACGAAGTCTGCTGACAGCCGCCACGGCGGCGGCCGTCCCCCTCGCCCCCACGGCCACCGCACCCGACGCCCAGGATCGCCTCCGCACCGGTTTCGACCGCCTCTCCGCCACCGGCTACGCCCTCCTCGACGGCCAGAAGGTCGGCATCGTCACCAACCCCACCGGCATCACCACCGAGGTCCGCCACATCGTCGACGTCATGCACGCCGACCCCCGGGTCAGGCTGACCGCGGTCTTCGGCCCCGAGCACGGATTCCGCGGCACCGCCCAGGCCGGCGGCTCCGAGGGCCGCTACGACGACCCGGCGACCGGCCTCCCCGTCTACGACACCTACCTCAAGAGCGGCCGGCCCCTCGCCGACGTCTTCACCACCTCCGGCGTGGACACGGTCGTCTTCGACATCCAGGACGTCGGCGCCCGCTTCTACACGTACATCTGGACGCTGTACGACTGCATGGAGGCCGCCCAGCTGGCGGGCAAGCGCTTCGTCGTGCTCGACCGCCCCAACCCGGTGACCGGCCGCACGGCCCAGGGCCCGGTCCTGCACAGGGACTTCGCCAGTTTCGTCGGCCGGCAGCCGATCGCGCAGGCGCACGGGATGACCGTCGCCGAGCTCGCGAAACTGTTCAACGCTGAGTTCCTGAGCGCACCGGTCGCGCTGGACGTCGTGAGGATGACGGGCTGGCAGCGCAACCGCTTCTTCGACGCCTACGGACTGCCCTGGGTGCCGCCGAGCCCCAACATGCCCACCCCGGACACCGCCCTCGTCTACTCGGGAACCTGTCTCTTCGAGGGCACGAACCTCTCCGAGGGACGCGGCACGACCCGCCCCTTCGAACTGCTGGGCGCGGAGGGTATCGACGCGCGGTGGGCGGCCGCCGCCGACGGACTCGGGCTGGCTGGCGTGCGGTTCAGGGAGGCGTACTTCGCGCCCACCTTCTCCAAGTTCCAGGGCAAGACCGTCGGCGGGGTCCAGATCCATGTGCACGACCGGGCCGCGTACGACCCCGTACGCACCGGGATCGCGCTCCTGGTCACCGCCAGGAAGGTGTGGAGCGACTTCGCCTGGCGGTCGGACAACTGGATCGACAGGCTCACCGGCTCCACGACCGTGCGCACGATGACCGACGCCGGCGCGGGGACCGACGAGATCGTCGGCGTCTGGCAGGACGAACTCGCCGCGTTCCGCCGGATCCGAAAGGAATTCCTGCTCTACAGGTGAGGCGCGTTGTATGGCCAACCCTGCCCGGCGGCGGGACGATGCGCGCACATCGCACCGGTTCGGGGCACGAGGAGCCTGGTATGGCGGATGCTGGGATGAGCGTGGCTCCCTACTGGGAGCTGACCTTCGACGCCGACGGCGACCCGGACGGCGCCGAACGCGACCGGCTGCTGGGCGAGGTCACGGCCCACGGCATCCATGACCTGATCGTCTTCGCGCACGGCTGGAACAACGACCGTTCGGGCGCGACCTCCCTGTACCGGCGGTTCTTCGCGCCGGTCCCGAAGCTCGTGCCGAAGGCGAGGATCGGATACGTCGGTGTGGTGTGGCCGTCGATGCGGTTCTGCGACGAGCCGATCCCCGACTTCCCGAAGTCCGTGGTGGCCGTGGAGGCGGAGGAGAGACCGGCCCCCGTCCTCGACAAGGACACCCGGCACGCGCTCCATGAGACGTTCCCGGGACGGGCCACCGTGGTCGACCAGATCGCCCGGTTGCTGGACCAGCGCCCGGCGAGCGAGCTGGCGGAGTTCGGGCGGCTGGTACGGCTGCTCGTCGAGGTCCTGCCTGGCGGTCCCCAGCCCCTGTTCGCGGCGGACACCATCGCGGAGGGCGTCCCGCAGAGCGAGCCGGTGCTGTTCACCGGGGACACGACGGCCCTGTGCGAGGAGTTCGCGCAGGCGCTGGCCGCCCTCCGGCAGGGTCCGCACGCGGCGGAGTTCGCGCTGCCCAACCCCTGGGACGGCGCCAAGGAGCTGCTGCGGCAGGCGACGTACTACGCGATGAAGCGGCGGGCCGGGACTGTCGGGGAGCGCGGGCTCGGGCGGGTTGTCGGGCAGTTGGCCGCGGTCGCCCCGGCGGTGCGGGTGCATCTGGTCGGGCACAGCTTCGGCGGCCGGCTGGTGTCGTTCGCGTTGCGCGGGCTGCCGCAGGGGGTGCGCACGGTGAAGTCCGTGACGCTGCTGCAAGGCGCCTTCTCGCACTACGCGTTCGCCGCCCGGCTGCCCCACGACCCGCGTGCGGGCGGGGTGCTGCAGGGCCAGGAGAACCGGATCGACGGCCCGCTGGTGTGCTGCTACTCCCGCTTCGACGGCTCGCTCGGCACGCTGTACCCGCTGGCCTCGCGAATGGCGGACGACGACGAGTCGGTGCTGGGCATGGACGTGGGCGGGACGCTGGGTGCCCGGTGGGGTGCGATGGGGCACGACGGTGTGCAGGCGGTGCCGGGCACCCGGTCGCTGGATCTGGCGGCGGCCCTGCGCGGCCCGCTCGCCGCGTCGGGTTGCGTGAACGTCGACGCGGCGGCGGTCGTCAGGAGGGGCGACCCGCCGTCCGGGGCACACAGCGACATCGTGCACCCCGAACTGGCCCGCCTGGTGCTGGCCGCGGGGCGCATTGTGTGACCCCGTCGCCAACGGGTGTTGACTACCGGCGTCGGCCAACAGCTGTTTGCCGACGCCGGTTTGCCAACGGCCGTCTCACCGGTGCGAGGTGAACTCCACGACCTGCTGGAAGGTCGGGCGGTTCTGCCAGCTGATGTTGTAGTGCTTGATGCCGCCCAGGGTGCGCTGGACGATCGAGTCGGCACACCACTGGTCGCCGGCCGAGCACAGCGAGTCCCCGGGGTAGACCGTGGAGGCACTCGTACCGGCCGCCGTCTTCAGCGTGCTGATCAGGATGTCCCGGCAGGCGCTGAGGCTGCCGCCGCCGCAGTACTGCTCGGCCAGCGGCCCCGACACGCTCTGCCCGAGCACCGACCGGATGTCCTTGTCGACATAGCTCCACCAGCCGTACTGGAAGGAGCTTCCCGCATGGGAGCCGGTGGGCCCGTGTGCGGCCGACGGGGTCTCGTCGATCGGCA
The DNA here is from genome assembly GCF_055634995.1 of Streptomyces sp. NPDC111744. Lineage (NCBI taxonomy): Bacteria > Bacillati > Actinomycetota > Actinomycetes > Kitasatosporales > Streptomycetaceae > Streptomyces > Streptomyces sp. NPDC111744. The sequence continues at coordinate 118,465 of NZ_JBVKCG010000006.1, read as the reverse complement.
GGTTGGCGGTGATCGCGGTGTACAGGCTGTCGCCGAGGCCGGGCTGGAACTCGGCCTTCACCAGCAGCGGCCACCAGGCGTCCAGGATCCGGATGGCGTCGGCGTTGGCATAGGTCTTCGAACCGGCCGCAGTCTCGGTGCGTTTGCCACCCGCGGTCAGCCAGGTCTGGAGCTTGGCGACGGCATCGGCGGCCGTGGGGTCGGTCACCGTACTGCTGTTGACGACCTTCAGCAGATCCGGCAGCACGTCCTCGGCCCGCAGGTCGGTGAGCGAGGCGTCTGCCATGGCCTTGACAAGCGAAGAGCGGGTGACGCCGCCGGCCGCGACGAGTTTCTTCACCCGGTCGTCGAGCAGATTGCCGCGGTGGACGGATCCGTCACCCCAGCTCGCCGTCGTGTAGTTCAGCGCCTGCTTGTTGTTCCAGGAGATGTAGTAGTCCTGGTCGACGGAGTTGGGGTGTGCGGAGGCCGGGGTGTAGTCGGCCGTGTTGGTGGTCGGGTCCCAGTTCTGCCACTCGTAGGCGGCCTGGCCCCAGACCGGGAACTCGGGGTCGACACCGCTCGGGCGTACCGGGTTGTCACCGCTGTTGTAGTACGCGGTGTGCGCGGAGTCGGCGTATAACCAGTTGAAGGTGAAGTTGATGTGCTGCACCGCGCTCTGGAAGGTCTGCGGGCTCTTCACGTAGTCGGGGTCGTTGAGCATCTGGAAGCCGATGATCGAGTCGGCCTCGTGCATGTAGGAGGAGCGCAGGGTGGTGTAGGCGACCTTCTTCCCGCCGACGGTCGCGCGGTACTGGACGGGTCCGTACTTCGTCTTCCACACGCGCATGGTGTACGAGCCGGCGGCCGTGCCGTCGGCGGTCGTCGGCTTCCAGGAGTTCTTCTGCTCGACCTTGTCCATGGCCGTGCAGGTGCCGTGGTAGAGGTAGTGGTAGTCGTCCTGGCAGAGTTCGACGGCGTAGCTGTCGATGATGTCCTGGCCGGAGGTGGTGGCGGACCAGGCGTAGTCCTGTCCCCGGCCCAGTTCGACGTACATGCTCAGACCCGCGAAGGAGGCGCCGCGGGCGCTGATGCCCGGGCCCTGGATCTCCTGGAGCATGAGCAGCTGCGGGGCGAAGTAGCCCGTCTGCGGTCCGAAGACGGCGACGGGGTGACCGCTCGCGGTGTACTTGCCGCTGACCACCAGCGCGTTGGACATCCCGCGCCTGGCCGAGCTGAGGGCGCTCGCGGTCGCCGCGGCGGAGGCGGCGGAGGCGCCCTGGTCGGCGCCTGTGCCGGTGGCGTCGTAGACCAGTGGCTCGGTCGCCACCGAACCGGAGTCCGGCAGGGCCTCGCCCTGCGGGGTGGACGGCTTGGTGCCGTACGGGAAGCTTTCGCCGTTGTGGACGGTGAGCGCGGCCTCGGGGTCGTTGCGCTCGCGGAACGACTCCCAGACCTTGGTGCCCTGCGCCACGCCGTACTGCTCCTGGGCGGCGAGCAGCGAGATGGCGTTGTTGACCTCACCGCCACCGCCGGAGCCGAACAGCGAGCCGATGACGGAGGCCAGCGCCACCAGGTCGGTGATCTTGAAGTGGTCGATGGTGCCTGCGTTGGTGATCGAGTCCTTGTGACCGGTCAGGACGTACTCGCCGGGGAAGTAACGACCGCTGTCGGAGGCGTCTATGTAGGAGTTGATGCCGGCGAGATAGGCGTTGGCGTCGGCGAGGGCCTGCTGGCCGCGGGTGCCGTTGTTGGCGACGGCGTTGTCGATCTGCGCCTGGAGGTCGGCCTCGGTGTACGGGGCGTTGCGGTAGAACTGCTGCTCAAGGCCCTGGTTCGAGGCGGCACCGCCGGCGAAGGTGGTGAGCTGGCCGCGGCCGACGTGCCGGAACACGTCCATGAGCCACAGCCGGTCCTCAGCGGCGGCATAACCGGCGCCGAACTCGGTGCCGTATCTGGTGGTACCGGTGATGTGCGGCACCCCCGTCTTCTTGTCGCGGACGATCGTCACATCGCTGCGACCCGCCGGACTCTCCGTGGAGGCGACCTGATCGGAAGCGACCCCGAACGACGAGTCGTTGAAGAACGTGTTGATCTTCGCGTCGGTGAGACCGGAGTAACCCGTGGCCAGGTTGTTGTAGGGGCCGAGCTGGTCCTCGGCGTGGTCGGGCTGGGTGCCGAAGACCTGGTTGAGCAGGACCTGGGCGAGGGTGGCGTTGCCGTTCTCACCGGGCGGCAGGATGTCCGAACACTGGCCGCCACAGTAGTCGTTGGAGGCGGTGGCCGCCGCGGCCGGAGTCGCCTGGGCCAGCGGGGAGAGCAGGCCGGCGACGAGGACGCATACAGATGCCGCTTTCAGGAACCCGGGGAGCTTGCGGGGAGTTCTCAGTTTGTCGAACAACGCGTGATGTCTGGTGCGCCGGGGCATGGCGACTCCTCACGACGGGGGTGGGCGGGCCGGACGTTACCGCCGGTATCCCCGCGATTGAAGATGAACATGCGTCAAGTTTTGGAGTGGTCGGCCCCGGTGGCGCCGCGGCCCGCCGTCGGTCAAGGCCCGCGGCCTTATGGACGGCATCGGAAATCGGATGGAGCCGAATCGAGTGTCGATACGTCTATACGGCAACGCCGCGCGAAGTCCGTGCGACGCCGCCGAAGTGACCGAAGTACAGGTGCAGGTGTGACGGAGGTGCAGGGCGATGGCCGGTTTCCGGAGTCTGGCGAGACAGGTGCGAGACCCACGGTGCGATCTGGCGCTACGGCGTTACTCACTGCGCAAGTGCCTGGAGCGGTTCGCTCCTTACGGGCACCGCGCGACCTGGGACCATCTCTGCTCGCGGGCCGGGTTCGGTCCTGAGGACCGGTCCCCCGATCCGGCGCGTCTCGTGGGCGCACTGGATGAGTTGGAGGAGGCGCGGGCGGTCTGGCTGGCCTATGAGGTCGAGTTCGCCGAGCGCCGCAAGAAGGAGAAGCACGACGGGCTGCGCCGCCCGGGCAGCGTGGACGACTGGCACCGGCTGACCTGGGGCGGATTCGGAGTGGCCTGGTGCGACGACCCACGGGTCCACCCCGACGAACCACTGGCCGAGGTGCTGCGACGGCTGATCGCCGCCCTGGAGCGCGAACCGGGCGCGGTCTGCCCGGTGTGCGCTGGGGAGCGCCTCATCTGGAAGTACGACCTGGACCACGAGCCCTCTGCCGGTCCGGTCTGCGCGGACTGCGGGATTCTGGTACCGCGTCCGGTGCTCACCGCCGAGGCCCTGGCCTATGCCAGGCGCGGGCGGCTGCTCATGTCGGCCTGACCACCTGGGGGTGCGCCGGGGATGCCGCACCCCCAACTGCCGGGGAGACCGGCCCACTGTCAGTGGTGACTGGCAGCATCAGGACATGAAACAGCGGCTTCAGGTATGTCTCAACGGACGCCGTGGGGGCGCCGACGGCGCGGGCGTGCCGTTGTCACCGGCGGCGCTTGCCGAGTCGGCGGCCGAGGCGGTCGCGGCGGGAGCCACGGAGATCCATGTCCACCCCAGAACACCCTGCGGGCGGGAGAGCCTGTCCCCGCGGGTGGTCGGCCCGACGCTGGAAGCGATCCGGGCGCGGGTGCAGGTTCCGGTCGGGGTGACCACGGGCGCCTGGGCGGAACCGGATCCGGCGCTACGACTGGAGCGTGTCCGGTCCTGGTCGGTACGGCCCGACTTCACCTCGGTCAACTGGCATGAGCCGGGCGCCGCGGAACTAGCCGGGGAGCTGCTGGCCATGGGGGTCGGCGTGGAGGCGGGCATCTGGTCCGGGACGGACGGAGCCGCGAGGTTCGCGGTCTCGGCCCTCGGGCCCTCGGTGCTCCGGGTGCTGGCGGAGGTGACGGACCCGGACCCGGTCACCGCCGAGGAGTCGGCGCGGGCACTACTCGCCGAGCTGGGCGCGGCCCACGGCCGGCCGGTCCTCCTGCACGGCGAGGAGGGCGGCACCTGGCCGGTGCTGCGGCTGGCGGGCCGGCTGGGGCTGGCGACCCGGATCGGCCTGGAGGACACGCTGCTGCTGCCCGACGGCGAACCGGCCCTGTCCAACGCCCGGTTGGTGACCGAGGGGCTGGCCCAGTACGACGGTTCCCTCCCCTGACCAGGAGGCGAGCAGGAGGCCGCGGCCCTACGAGCGCTCTCGCCGGCCGGCTCAGGGGTGTTCCGGCAGCAGACGTGAACCCGCCCGGCGCTGACCGAAGGCATCGTCGGGGTTGGACAGCACACAGGTGTCCAGGGACAGACAGCCGCAGCCGATGCAGTCGGTGAGGTGATCGCGCAGCCGGTTGAGCTGCTTGATGCGGTCGTCCAGTTCCGCACGCCACGCCTGCGAGAGCCGGGCCCAGTCCTGCCGGGTCGGGGTGCGTTCCTCGGGGAGTTCGGAGAGGGCCTCGCGGATGGTGGCCAGGGGGATGCCGACGCGCTGTGCCGCCCGGACGAAGGCCACACGACGCAGCGTGTCGCGGGTGTAGCGACGCTGGTTGCCGGAGGTCCGCCGACTGCTGATGAGCCCCTTGGCCTCGTAGAAGTGCAGTGCGGAGACGGCGGCGCCGCTGCGCGCGGACAACTGCCCGACGCTCAGCTCCTGGATCTCCTCGGGAATTTGCGGCACCCCTCAGAGCCTACCGGCCCGCGTGGGCCGCGCTCCGTTGACAGGGAGCCCGCACCCGACCATGCTAAGCAGTTGCTTAGGTATGGACGCGCGATCGCGAGAGGGCCGGGAACATGGCAGAACCGAGGATCTTCACCTCCCCCGACGAGCTGAAGGCGGCCGTGGGCGAGCAGCTGGGCCACACCGACTGGCTTGAGGTCGACCAGAAGCGGATCGATCTGTTCGCGGATGCGACGGGCGACCACCAGTGGATCCACGTCGACCCGGAGAAGGCGGCCACGGGCCCGTTCGGGACGACCATCGCGCACGGTTATCTGACCCTGTCGCTGCTCCCGCTCTTCGGGCCCCAGCTGATCAGGGTCGAGGGCGTGAAGATGGGCGTGAACTACGGCACCAACAAGGTCCGTTTCCCCGCCCCCGTGCCGGTCGGTTCCCGGCTGCGCGCCACCGCCACGATCACCGGCGTGGAGGACGTGACGGGCGGCGTCCAGGTGAGCGTCGCCTTCACCGTGGAGCGCGAGGGCGGCGACAAGCCGGTCTGCGTGGCGGAGTCGGTGTCCCGGTACTACCTGTAGGGCTACTCAGTCTCCAGGGCTACTTGGACCCAACCATCCGCAGCACCAGGTCGGCGTAGAGCGCGCCGACCTGCTCGGGGGTGCGGGGGCCGTTCACGTTGAACCAGCGGGCGACGTCGATGCAGAGGGAGAGCACCGCGAGGGTGGTGCCGTGGATGTCGATGACGTCGAACTCCCCGGACTCGACGCCCTCCTGGATGATCCCGCGCACCTCGGCGTCGACCTGGCGGCGCAGCGCGAGGATCTCGGCACGGGCGTCGGGGCCGAGGGCGTCCAGTTCGTACTGCACGACCCGGGCGGTGGTGCGCCGCCCGGCGTGCCAGCGGACGAAGGAGCTGACGCCGTCCGCGAGCCGCTCGGTGGCGGTGCCCTCGCGCCGGGCGGCCGTCCGGAGGATCTCCAGGGCCTTGTCGTGACCGATGCGGCTGATCCGGTGGAGCAGCTCTTCCTTGGTCTTGTAGTGGATGTAGAGCGCGGCGGGGCTCATACCGGCGCGGCCCGCGATGTCGCGGGTGGTGGTGGCGTGGTAGCCGCGCTCGGCGAAAGCCTCCACGGCGGCGACCAGCAGACGCCGGGCCGCGTCAGGGGTGACCTCTTCCCACGGCTCGACCTCGCCGCCGGTCGTCTCCTCCGCCGTACTCATCGCTCGCTCGCCCCTCTCGATACCGGAGCTCCACCATACCGCCCAAGCTGAGCGAGCGCTTAGTGTGCCCGCTCAGCGCTTGTCACGCGGCTCAGAGCTTCTCGAAGGGGTCGTGTTCGGCGAGCAGCTTCTCCAGCCGGGCCTGGTCGACCCGGCTGACGATCTGTCCGGCCTCCTGACGGTCGCGAATGACCTTCGCGAGGGTGAATGCGGAGGTGACGAGGTAGAGGACGGCGATGCCGAGGAAGCCGCGCACCCAGGCGTCGGCGTGCAGCTGGAAGATACCGATGACGGTGGCCGTCATGGCGAGGGCGAAGGAGGCGACGGCCTGACCGTAGAAGGCGGCCGTGTTCTGTTGTCTGACCGGTGTGTCACTCATACCTCGAGCATCGGCGGACGTGTCCCGCGCCACATCCGCCGAGATACTCAGGGACCTACTCAGAACGCCGAAACGCCCGTCAGCGCCCGCCCGATGAGCAGTTTCTGGATCTGGCTGGTGCCCTCGTAGAGGGTCATCACCCGGGCGTCGCGCAGCAGTTTGCCGACCGGGTACTCGTCGATGTAGCCGTAGCCGCCGAAGACCTGGAGGGCGTTGTTTGCGGCGCGTACGGCGGCCTCGGAGGCGAAGAGCTTGGCCTTGGAGGACTCGGTGGCGAACGGCAGGCCGCGGTCGATCAGATCGGCGACCCGCCAGGTCAGCAGCCGGGCCGCGTCCACGTCGACGGCGATGTCGCTGATGAGTTCCTGGACCAGCTGGTGCCCGGCGATCGGCGTCCCGAACTGCTCGCGCTCCCCCGCGTACCGCACTGCCGCGTCCAGCGCGGCCTGGGCTATGCCGACGCAGCCCGCGGCGACCGACATCCGCCCCTTGGCCAGCGCCGACATGGCGACCGAGAAGCCCTTGCCCTCGGGCCCGAGCAGCGCGGAGGCGGGGATGCGGACATCCTCCAGGACGAGCTCCGCGGTGGCCTGGCCGCGCAGGCCGAGCTTGCCGTGGACGGCGCGGCGGGTCAGGCCGGGGATGTCGGCCGGCACCAGGAAGGCGGAGACGCCCTTGTGGCCGGGCGCGTCGGTGGAGCGGGCGAAGAGGAGCACCACGTCGGCCCAGGTGCCGTTGGTGATGAACATCTTGGAGCCGTTGACCACGTAGTCGTCGCCGTCGCGAACGGCACGGGTGGTGAGGTTGCCCGCGTCGGAGCCGGTGCCGGGTTCGGTGAGGCCGAAGCAGCCGACGTACGCGCCGGAGGTCAGCCCCGGCAGCCAGCGCCGCTTCTGCTCCTCGCTCCCCCAGGCGGCGACGGACTTGGCGACAAGCCCGAGGGAGACCGACACGATTCCGCGCACGGAGGAGTCCCCACGGCCGAGTTCCTCGGTGACCAGGCAGTACGACAGGTGGTCGCCGCCCGCGCCGCCGTACTCCTCGTCGACTGTCAGACCGAGGAAGCCGACCTCGCCGAGCTTCTTCACGATCCCCCGGTCCACCTCCTCGGCGCGGTCCCAGGCGATCACGTGCGGGGTGATCTCGCGCTCGACGAAGTCCCGGGCGAGCTGCCGTACGGCGGTCTGCTCCTCGCTGAGTCCCAGGTCCACCATGCGATCACCCACATCTAAATTAGCACTGCTAGTTTCTTGGTGCAGCCCTACTATGTGCGCCATGGCCCGACCGCGCAAGCCCCTCCTCAGCACCGACCGGATCGTCCGGGTGGCCCGGGAACTCGTGGACGCGGAGGGCCTGGCGGCCGTCTCCACCCGCCGGCTCGCGGCCGAACTGGGGGTGAGCGGCCCCTCCCTCTACAACCACTTCCGCACCAAGGACGAGATCCTGGAGGCGGTCGCGGACTCGGTGAGCGCGCAGGTCGACCTGTCGATGTTCGAGGGCGGCGGCGGGCTGGACTGGCGGACCGCGCTGCACGACTGGGCGGTGTCGTACCGGGCCGCGCTCCGCGACCACCCGAACATCGTCCCGGTGCTGGCCGGCGGTCCCGGCCGCCGCCCCGCCGGACTGCGGCTCGCGGACGCGGTCTACGGCGCGATGGTGGACGCGGGGTGGCCACCGTCGCAGGCGACGTCGATCGGGGCGCTGATGCGGTACTTCATCATGGGGTCGGCGCTGGGATCGTTCGCCGGGGGGTTTGTGGACGACGCGAGCGCGTACGACCCGGCCGACTATCCGCATCTCGGGCAGGCGCATCTGCTGGCGGAACAGCAGGAGAAGATCGACGAGCGGGCGTTCGAGACGGGCTTGCGGGCGTTGCTGGACGGGTTGCAGGAGCAATTTACGCGGCTGGGGCAGGGGGCTTAGGGGTACCCCGCACCCGGACCTCGCCCACCAGCCCCCCGTCCGAAAACCGCGAGCCCGCGCACACCCCTTCTCTCTACCCTCGGGGACATGACCGATCGCACCGCCCCCGCACCCCGCCCGCTCCCCGCCCTCGCCGCCGTCGTCACCGTCGTGCTCTGGGCCTCCGCCTTCGTGGCCATCCGGAGCGCGGGCGACTCCTACTCCCCCGGAGCCCTCGCCCTCGGCCGGCTGTTCTCCGGCTCTCTCGCGCTCGGACTGCTCTGTCTCCTGCGGCGCGAAGGGCTGCCGCCCCGGTCCGCCTGGCGGGGTATCGGGATATCCGGAGTGCTGTGGTTCGGCTTCTACATGGTCGCCCTGAACTGGGGCGAGCAGCAGGTGGATGCCGGGACGGCCGCCCTCGTGGTGAACGTCGGCCCCTTGCTGATCGCCCTGCTGGGAACACGGCTGCTCGGCGACCCCATGCCGCCCCGGCTGCTCGCGGGGATGGCGGTGTCGTTCGCGGGTGCCGTCACCGTGGGGCTGTCGATGGCCGGCGGGGGCGGCTCCTCGGTGCTGGGTGTGGTGCTCTGCCTGCTCGCGGCGGTCGCCTACGCGGCCGGTGTCGTCTCCCAGAAGCCCGCCCTGGCCCGGGCGAGCGCGCTCCAGGCGACCACGTACGGGTGTCTCGTCGGCACCGTGGCCTGTCTGCCGTTCGCCGGGCAGCTGGTGCACCAGGTGGCGGGCGCGCCGCTGTCCGCGACCCTCGACATGGTGTACCTCGGTGTCTTCCCGACCGCGCTCGCCTTCACGACCTGGGCGTACGCGCTCGCCCGGACCACCGCGAGCCGGATGGGCGCGACGACGTACGCCGTGCCGGCGCTGGTCGTGCTGATGTCCTGGCTGGCCCTCGGCGAGGTGCCGGGGCCGGTCACCCTGGCGGGCGGGGTGCTGTGCCTGGCCGGTGTGGCGGTGTCCCGGTCTCGGGCACGGACACGGGCTCCCCGTACCGTCCCGGCGGCCGGGGAGCCGCACTCCGAACAGGTGCCGTAGCGGTCACCTGACGGTCAGAAGACGACCAGCGCGCGGCCGCCCCTGCCCGCCAGCATGTTCTCGAACGCGGCGGGGATGTCCTCCAGGGCGATCCGTTCCGTCACCAGCGCGCCCAGGTCCAGGCGACCCGCCCGGACGTGTCCGGCGAGCACCGGCAGGTCGCGGGCCGGGTCCGAGTTGCCGTAGACGCAGCCGGAGAGGGTGCGGCCCCAGTGGAAGAGCTCCAGGGCGTTGAAGGTGACCTGCTCCGTCCTGCCGCCGATGCCGACCACCGTCGTACGGCCGCCCCGCCGGGTGGACTCCCAGGCGGCGCGGATGCTGACCGCGCGGCCGACGCACTCCACGGCGACGTCGACGCCCTGTTTGCCGGTGAGGGCGCGGATCGCGCGGGGCGTGGTGTCGGAGGCGACCACGTAGTCGGTGGCCCCGGCGGCCCTGGCCAGCTTCTCCTTCTCCTCCGAGACGTCCACCGCGATGATCCGGGACGCGCCCGCGATCCGCGCCGCCTGCACCGTGGCCAGGCCCACGCCGCCGACGCCGAACACCGCGACGGTCTCGCCCTCGCGGACGCGCGCCGAGTTGTGGACGGCGCCGTAGCCCGTGAGCACCGCGCAGCCGAGGAGGGCCGCGTCGGTGAGCGGGATGCCGGCGGGGAGCGGCAGGACGCAGGACTCGGCGACCACCGTCTCCTCGGCGAACGCGGCGACGTTCAGGCCGGGGTGGAGGTCGGTGCCGTCCGCCGTACGGGCGTAGACCTCGGCGGCGCCGGCCAGGGCGTTGGCGCACAGCCAGACCTCGCCGAGCGCGCAGGCGTGGCAACGTCCGCAGGAGGGCGCCCAGTTGAGGATGACCGGGTCACCGGGTGACAGCCGGGTGACCCCCTCCCCCACGGCCACAACCGTGCCCGCGCCCTCGTGGCCGAGGACCGCCGGGACGGGCACCCGCATGGTGCCGTCGGACAGGGAGAGGTCGGAGTGGCAGACACCGGCGGCGGCGAGGCGGACCCGGACCTGGCCGGGGCCGGGGTCCGGGAGGTCGATCTCGGTGACCGCGAGCGGGGCGCCCACGGCGGGCAGTACGGCGGCTCGGACCTTGGTGGCCATCAGAGCGACCTCCTCAGAACTGAAGGGACTTGGTCTGGAGGTACTCGGCGAGGCCGTGCGTGCCGAGTTCGCGGCCGACGCCCGACTGCTTGTAACCGCCGAACGGCGCAAGGGGGTTGAAGCGGCCGCCGTTGATGTCCACCTGCCCGGTCTCCATGCGCCGGGCGAAGGCCACCGCTTCTGCGTCGTCCCCGGCCCAGACGGCTCCGGCGAGCCCGTAGACCGTGCCGTTGGCGATCCGGAGCGCGTCCTCCTCGTCCACGTAGCGCAGGATCGACAGCACCGGGCCGAAGATCTCCTCCTGCGCGATGGTCATCTCGGGGGTGACGTCGGCGAACACGGTCGAGCTGACGAAATAGCCCTGCTCGCGAGGGGACTCGGGACCGCCGGCGACCAGCCGGGCGCCCTCCGCGATGCCCTTCTCGATGTAACCGCGTACCCGCGCCTGCTGCCTGGCGCTGACGACCGGCCCGATCCGCTCGCCGTACTTGGCGGCGGCGGCAGCCGCCAGCTCCACCGCCTGCGCGTACTGGTCGGTGTGCACCAGCATCCGCGTCCAGGCGCTGCACGTCTGGCCGGAGTTGGACATCACGTTGGCCACCCCGACGTTGACGGCCTTGGCGAGGTCGGCGCTCGGCAGGATGACGTTGGCGGACTTACCGCCCAGTTCGAGGGCCACCTTCTTCACGGCCGCGCCGGCCACCGCACCGATCTGCTTGCCGACGGCCGTGGAGCCGGTGAAGGAGACCAGGTCGACACCGGGGTGCTCGGCGAGAGCCTGCCCGGCGACCGGGCCCAGGCCGGTGACCAGGTTGAACACACCGGCCGGGAAGGCCGCCTCGGCCACCGCCTCCGCGAACAGCTGGGCGGTCAGCGGAGTGTCCTCTGCGGGTTTGAGTACGACCGTGCAGCCGGCGGCGAGCGCAGGGGCGACCTTGGCGACGATCTGGTGCAGCGGATAGTTCCAGGGCGTGATCGCGCCCACCACACCGACCGGCTCCTGGTGGACGGTCGAGTTGCCGACCTTCTCCTCGAAGGGATGGGTCGCGGCCAGCTCGGCGTAGGAGCCCGCGACCGCGATCGGCAGCCCCGCGTGGACGGCCTGCGAGAACTGCGGCGGCGAACCCAGCTCCGCGGTGACCGTCTCGGCGATCTCGTCCTTGCGGGCCGCCAGGACGTCGCGCAGCGCGCCGAGCCGGGCGGCACGCTCGGCGGGCGGGGTGGCGGCCCAGACGGGGAGAGCGGCACGGGCGGCGCGTACGGCGGTGTCGACGTCCAGCGCACCGCCCGCCGGGACCCGGCCGATGACCTGCTCGTCGACCGGGTTCACGACCTCGATCACGTCCTGGCTCTCGGCGGCGCGCCAGGCGCCGTCGATGTACAGGCCGTCGTGTGCCTTCATGCTGCTTCCTCCCGGCGGGGCTGTCTCCGATCTCACAAACTAGCGGCGATAGTTTTCCGGCGCCAGAGACAGGTGCGTGGCGGGACCGTCAGAAGTCGACCTGGGCCCGTTCGTCCACCCGTCCCACGCTGTCCTGCGCGTACGCCTTCTCATAGGCCCGCCGGATCTCCTCGATCTTCCGGTCGCTGCCCTTCGCCACCGACTCCGGATACAGCAGGATCAGCTCGTACGACCGCTCCTTCTCGATCGTGCCGCGCGTGTCCCGCCACTGCCCGCGCCCGCTCTGCACGGTGAGCCCGTCGGGGAAGTCGGGGGTGATCTCCTTGTCGACGAAGGCCGTGAACTGCCGGTCGGTGACGGCGGGGCCACCGTCCGGCCGGCCCGTGCCGAAGAACAGCCGTGTCTCGACGTAGGGTTTGCCACGCGTCGGCGCGGCCGCCGGCCGGTCGTCGGCCAACGCCGTGTACGCGGCAGGGGTACCGGCGAGCAGAACTCCGGCCAGGGCCAGGGCCGACCGGTTACGGAGCGAATGAGTACGCATGCCCCCTTCCTAGGGGGTTCGGCCCTGACAAGTCCCCGATTCCGGCCGGGGTTCACCCATCCCGGTCGGGCAGCCGCGCCGGGGACGGGCAGATTCGCCGCCGCGCTCATCGAAGAAGAACCACTGTCCCTGGAGCACAGGCTGCTGCGGGTGCAGCAGGGGGCGGAGGTGGCACTTGTACACCGGTTCCCGGCAGTTCGAGGCGGGGAGGGACCGGTCGTGGTACCGGGCGCGCAGGAGATTGACAACGCGGGGTGCCGATGAAGGCGGCGACGAAGGTGTTGCGGGGCAGGGCGTAGACCGCGCGCGGGCTGCCGACCTGCTGGACCGCTCCCCCGGACGGTGACATTCGGCGCTCGGGGCGGGGCCCCAGCGACTGTCGGCGACTTGGCGGTGCGGCGGTGCGGCGGTGCGCTCAACCGCCCGCACCGCCGGGTCACTCCGTCGCGGTCAGGTGGGCGAAGACCACCACGTTGCTGGTGTAGCCCGTCCTCCGACTGAAGAGGCCACCGCAGGTGATCACGCGGATTTCCGGACGCCGGGTCGGACCGTACACCTCCTTGTCGGGAAAGCCGGCCTTGTCGTAGACCTTCACCCGGTCCACGGTGTAGACGGCGGTACGGCCGTCCGCACGCCTGGCCTCGATCCGTTTGCCGGGCTTCACCTGGGCGAGCGCCGCGAAGACGGCGGGCCCCGTCCTTGTGTCGCGGTGGCCGACGGCGACCGCGAGGCCGGACTCGCCCGGCGTGGCGCCGCCCTGGTACCAGCCGATCAGCTTCGGCTTGTCGACCGGCGGGGTCTCCAACTGCCGGCCCCGGTCGAGCCGGACGCCGATGACCGGCGCGTCGACGCCCAGGGAGGGGATGCGCAACGACGTCGGCCGGGACCGGGGCAGCGGGCGGGGCGGCGGCATGGGCCGGGCCGCGGGACGGGCCCCGTCGGACTCGTCCCGCCCCGCGCCCGGCCCGTCGTGCCCCCCGCACCGGACCACTGTCACCAGGACGATCGCCAGCAGGGCCGTCCTGGCGAGGCGGTAGGCGCGGGTCCGGTACCAGGGCCTGCGTCTGCGCCTACGCGGCGCCATGGGGCCGACGGCGGATCAGCCGGACGTACACCACACCGCTGGCCGCGACCAGGCCCACGGCCGCGGCGGCGGTCACGGGCGAGAACGCGGCCGCCGTGTCGACGAGGCCGCCGCCACCCGCGTGCACCCCGCCCTGCGGGCCGTTGTGGTCGCCGCCCTGTCCCCAGCCCGCCTCGCCACGCTGGTTGTCCTCGATCTGCCCGTTCGGGCCGCTTTGACCGTTCGGGCCATTCTGACCGTTCGGATCGCCCGGTCCGTTGGGGCCGCCCTGGCCGTTCGGGCCGTTCTGGCCGTGCTCCCCGTCCTGCTTTCCGTCCTGCTTTCCGTCATGGCAGTTGACCCGGAAGACCTTCTCCTTCACCGCGCCGCCCACGCCGCCCACGACCCACGTGATCTTGTACTGGCCGTCCGCCAGACCCAGTGGGTCGGTATGGCCGGCGCCGCCCGCGAGCTGGATGGTGCCGGCGACGGTGGCGGCAGTGGGCAGCGGGGGCTGCGGCGTGATGGTGTAGGCGATGGCGGTGAGGACGTCGAAGTTGACGGCGTCGAGATAGAACTTGCAGACCGCCGGGTCGTCCTTCGAGACGCCGAAGGGCACGCCCACACGGTGGATCCTGATGTCGCCGTTCTCCCCTTGGGCCACCGCGTTCGGCGCAGCCACCCACGATGCGCCCGCCACGGCGAGGGCGCTGAGGACGACGGTTGCACCCGCACGGGAAGCGGCGGAGCGTGGAAGTGTGAGGGTGGGCATGCAGGCTCCTCCAAGTTAGACGATTTTCATACAAATCGGCCTTTCGCCTGGACTGTCACTCATGCACTCCACGGACCGTGGCATCAACGCCCGACGCGCCGTCAGATATCGCTCGTGCGGCGCAACGCCGAACCCTTGCGCCCCGTCCGCGGCACCGGACCGGCATCCTCGGACGGCCCCACCGCCCCCGGCGCGCGCACCGCCACTCCCGCCGACAGCAGCAGCAAAGCCCCCAGCATCACGAACGGCGCGGCCACCCCCGCCACGCCCGCGACCAGGCCCGCGGCGGCCGGGGCGGCGACCTGGCCGAGCCGGTTGCCGGTCAGACGCAGGGCCAGCGCGGTGGACCGGGCGCCGTCGGGCGCGGCCTGGACGACCGTCGTCATCGACAGCGGCTGCCCGACTCCCAGGCAGAACCCGAGCGCGGCGAGCATCAGCCCGAGCACCCACACCGGCACCGGCAGTGCGATCCCCGCGCACAGCACGGCCGCCAGAAAACACGTCACCGTCAACAGCACCGGCCGCCCGAGCAGCCGTAGCAGCGGCGTGAGGACCAGCCGGCACGCGATCGTCGCCCCGGCCCGCACGCTCAGCAGCACGCCGATCACCGCCGGCGCGACACCCCGGTGCTCGCCGACCACCGGGAGGTACGCGGTGAGGATGTCCGTCGCGGACAGGACCGAGAGGCTGATCAGCATGCCGGCCGGGACACCCCGGGCGCGCAGGATGCCGCCCACCTGGACGCGGCCGCCCTTCTCGGGACGGGACGTGACCGCCGTACGGTCCTCGATGCGCCACAGCGAGGTGAACGCGATCGCCGCCCCCGCGCCCGCCACCACGAGGGCGAGCGCGCTGCTGCCCGCCATGTCGGGGCCGCCGATCAGCACACCCGCGGCGATCGGCCCGACCAGCTGGCCCAGCGACGCACCGATGGTGAAGTGACCGAAGTTGCGGTCCTGTTCGTGCGGGGCCGACTGACGGGCCACCAGTGACTGGGCGCCGATCACGAAACAGAGGTGGCCGAGGCCCATCACCCCGCTCCACAGGGCCATCGCCCAGAGGGAGTTCGCCAGCCCGCTGAGCGCACAGCCACCGGCTATCAGCACCACTCCGACCGGCAGCAGGGGCGCACAGCGGCCGTGGTCGGTACGGCGGCCGAGCGGTACGGCGGCGAAGAGGGGGAGCAGCGCGTAGACACCGGCGATGACACCGACGGCCCGTTCGTCGGCGCCGAGCGCGAGCGCCCGGTAGGAGACGGCGGGCCGGGCCATCGACACCGCCCCCTGCGCGAAGCCGAAGGCGATGACGAGGCGGAGCAGCCAGCCGCGGTTCCTGCCGGGCGCCATGGTGAAGTCCTCCGTGGAACAGGTCAGATGATCCCGAACAGGATTCCTGCCCCGAGCACCACGAGTGATGTGAGCGCGGCCCACTTGACGACGAAGCGTGTGTGGTCGCCGAACTCGACCTTGGCCATGCCGACCAGGACGTAGACCGCGGGCACCAGCGGGCTGGACATGTGCAGCGGCTGGCCGATGATCGAGGCTCGGGCGATCTCCACGGAGGAGACTCCGTGGGCCTGGGCCGCCTCGGCGAGGACCGGGAGGATGCCGAAGTAGAAGCCGTCGTTCGACATGAAGTACGTGAGCGGAATGCTGAGCACACCGGTGACGAGGGCCATGTGCGGGCCCATGACACGCGAGCAATAAGCGCAAAACTCCAGGTCACAGGGTTGTCGCTGGAACACGGGCGGTTTCGTCGTCAGTCCAGGACGCGCGCCAGATAGGCCCGCAGCAGTTCCCGGGTCTCCGTGATGATCGCCTCGTCACCCTCCGGGTCCATCCGGAAGGACAGGTGGACCAGGGTGTCGGCGGTCTCCACGGCCACCAGGAACGTGCGGCGCAGGGCCTCGTCGGGGGCGCGGCCGATGTAGGCGGAGAGCAGGTCGGTGAGGCGGTCGGCGACCCTGCGGTTGGGTTCGGCATGGCGGGCTCCGACCGGGATCTGGTTGCCGAAGTCGACGAGCGAGAAGCCGGGGGCGGTGCGCTTCATGGCCAGGTACTCATCGAGGACCGCGTCCATCGCCGCCCGCCAGTCGCCCTTCGGTGCGTCCTTCAGGCGCTCGGTGACCCGCTCGGCGTAGCGCTCCAGGTTGCGCTGGGCGAGGGCGTCGGCCATCTGCCGCTTGTTGCCGAAGAACCGGTAGACCGAGCCGATGGGCACCCCGGCCCGCACCGCGACGGCCCGGGTGCTCAGCTCCTCGTAGCCCACCTCGTCGAGGAGGTCGGCGCAGGCGTCGAGAATCCTGGTCAGCCGTTCCGCACTGCGGCGCTGGACGGGAGCTTTGCGAAGCGAGGGCGCTTGGGGCACGGGCTTCATGATGCCTTTCCGCAGGGATCAGGTGAACCTCGCCCCCCAGTACGGAGACAGATGGCCCATGCACTCATCCGAGGGACGTGCCGTGGGTGCCGGCCACGACCCCGTGCGTGGCCGTCGGTGCCGCCTTCGCCGTCTCCGCGCCCGACGCCGTGACGTCCGCCGTGCTCTCGACCGGCTTGCCGTGCACCGCCCACACGGTGGCGTCGTCCGCGTAGAGCCGGGCGGTGACGTGGTGGGTGCCGTGCGGGACGAGCCGGGCGGGGAGGTGGTACGCGGGGGTGCGCAGCCGGGTCACCAGGTCGCCGTCCACGAAGAGGTAGGCGAGGCCGCTCCCTGCGACCGCCCGGGCCGTGGTGCCGGCCCGGGAGAAGCGGAAGCGGTGCACGTCGAGCCGTACGTCCCAGCCGCCGGCGCTGTCGGGCGTGACCACCGTGTCCACCTCGGGCGCCTGCTTCTTGTCGATCTCCCGGTAGTGGCGTCCGCTCTCGTCCGTGTCGTGGAGGATCTTGCCCACCGGTGAGGGCGACCCCGTCTCCCGCTGCTCGTGCGCCTCCCCGGTCCCGCAACCCGCCGCCGCGACCAGCAGCAGCACGCAGACCGCGAGCGCGCCCGGCAGTCCACGCGTCCACGACATGCCCGGGAGCGTAGAACAGCGCGTCGGCGACCGGATCCCCCTGAAGTCGGGTTCTCGCCGTACGACCCTGGGATGATCCCGGCCCTCTTGCACCCGCCCCCACTCAATCCTACGGTGATACATAGGAATCGGGACTCAGAGGGCCAAGGAGCGATCATGAGGGATGGGGGCACCTCCCGCGCGGGCGTGTTCGAGCGTGAGGGAGCGCGGAAGACCGCCGAGGGACTGTCGTATCTCTCGGGGTTCGGCAACGAGCACTCCTCGGAGGCGGTGCCGGGCGCCCTGCCCGAGGGCCGCAACTCCCCGCAGCGCGCCCCCCTCGGCCTCTACGCGGAGCAGCTCAGCGGTACGGCCTTCACCGAGCCCCGGGCCCACAACCGCCGCTCCTGGCTGTACCGGATCCGCCCCTCGGCCGCCCACCCGGCGTTCACCCGGGCCGCCGGCGACGGGTCGCTGCGCACCGGCCCCTTCACGGACGTCGCCCCGGACCCGAACCGGCTGCGCTGGAACCCGCTGCCGGAGCCGGCGCCCGGTACGGACTTCCTCGCCGGTCTGTGGACGCTCGGCGGCAACGGCGACGCGACCCAGCGCACCGGCATGGCCGTGCATCTCTACCACGCCAACTCCTCGATGGAGCGGGTCTTCTCCGACGCGGACGGCGAGCTGCTGATCGTCCCCGAGCACGGCGGACTGCTGCTGCGCACGGAGTTCGGCCTGCTGCATGTGGAGCCGGGACATGTGGCGCTGATCCCCCGTGGAGTCCGCTTCCGTGTGGACCTGCTGGATGCCACGGCCCGGGGCTATGTGTGCGAGAACTACGGCTCGCCCTTCCGCCTCCCCGACCTGGGCCCGATCGGCGCCAACGGCCTCGCCAACGCCCGGGACTTCCAGGCCCCCGTCGCCGCCTACGAGGACGTGGAGGGCCCGGTGGAGGTGGTCAACAAGTTCTGCGGCAACCTGTGGACGGCCACATATGACCACTCCCCACTGGATGTGGTCGCCTGGCACGGCACACATGTGCCGTACCTCTACGACCTGCGCCGTTTCAATGTGATCGGCACCATCTCGTACGACCACCCCGACCCGTCGATCTTCACGGTGCTGACGTCCCCGTCGGACACTCCCGGCCTGGCGGGCGTCGACTTCGTGGTCTTCGCCCCGCGCTGGCTGGTGGGCGAGAACACCTTCCGGCCGCCCTACTTCCACCGGAACGTGATGAGCGAGTACATGGGCCTGATCGAGGGCGCCTACGACGCGAAGGCGGAGGGCTTCGTTCCCGGCGGGGGCTCCCTGCACAACATGATGTCGGCGCACGGCCCGGACCGGGAGACGTTCGACCGGGCGAGCGCGGCCGAGCTGCGTCCGCAGAAGGTCGACGACGGCCTCGCCTTCATGTTCGAGACCCGCTGGCCGGTGACGCTCACCCCGCAGGCGGCGACCGCCGAGCATCTGCAGCAGCGCTACGACGACGTGTGGCAGGGCCTGGAACGCCACTTCCGGCCCTTGCACTGAAGATCCCCTACCGGTACGGATGGCCCGTGACCTCCTTCGCCCCTGACTCGATCGTCCTGAACCGCAAGCTGCCGCTCTGGTATCAGGTGTCGCAGTCACTGCGCGCCTCGATACTCGGCCGCTCGCCCCGGGACCCGCTCCGGCTGCCCACCGAGGAACAGCTTGCGGAGCACTACGGCGTGAGCGTGCTGACCATGCGGCAGGCGCTGAAGGAGCTGGAGGACGAGGGCCTGATCAGCCGGCACCGGCGCCGGGGCACCTTCATCGAACCGGACGCCCGGCGGGGCACCCCGGTACGGCTGCTCGGCTCGGTGGACGCGATCGTGGCCCAGCAGTCCGGTATGACGGCCGAGCTGCTTGACCACGGCACGGCACCCGTGACGGGCGAACTCACCGAGTACTTCCCGGATCTCGACGAGGTGGCGACGTACCACCGCCTGCGCAGTGACGAACAGACGGGCGAGCCGACCAACCACGCCCGCAACCACGTCCGCCCCGAACTGGCCGAGCGCATCGACCCGGAGGACCTGGCCCGCCGGCCCATGACCAAGGTGCTCCGCGATGTGGTCGGCGCGGACATCAGCCGCATCACGGACACGGTCGAGGCCCGCCTGGCCGACCCGGAGACGGCCCGGTTGCTCCAGGTGCCCCTCCTCAGCCCGATCCTGCACTACACGGGTGTCACCTACGACACCGCCGGCCGGGTCCTGGACCTGGCGGTCATCCACTACCGGGGCGACCGTTTCTCCTTCACGGTCACCCTCGACGCCACCTGAACCCGTCGTACGATGCCGGGCGTGACGCACGACGACGTTCCGCTCCTTGCGGACCTCATGCCGTGGTCCGTCGCACCACTACGGCTCGGCCGGGGGTGGCCGACGGCCCCCGATCCGGCGACCCTCAGGGCCCGGTGGGACGCCCTCCTCAAGGCCGAGGGCCCCCACCGCGAGACCCTGTTCGAACCGACGCGTGCCCGGACGGTCCACTCGGCGGTGGCCCAGCTCCCGGGCCGGGCGACCGGCACGGAGCGGCTGGAGCAGGCCTCGTCCCTCTGTCCGGACCCGGTCCGCGTGCTCTCGGCCCCCTTCGACGAACAGTGGCTGATCCCGGACCACCGCCTGATCGACACGGCCCGCCCGGAGTTGTGGCGGACGGCGGACGACCACCAGATCTTCGCGGTGGAGTCGGCGGAGGGCATGCCCTTGCTGGCGACCTCCCTCCTCCCCACTCTGCGCGCCGGCCGCATCCGCCCCCTCTACCGCCGCCCCGGCGGCACGGAACCGAATCTGGCACCGGGCCTGCTGAGGTACCTGGCCGACCGCCTGGACCGCGCTCTCACCCCGCTGGACGTCCTGGCCTGGGCGGTGGCGACGATCCGTCCGGACCACACGGTCCCGCTCACCGAGGACCCCGACCTCTGGTCGCAGGGCGTGGAGCTGGGCCGCCGAGCCCTCTGGCTGCTCCGCCGCGACGGCGAACGCCCCAAGCTCCCGGGCGGCCGCCGCCCCTACGTCCGGGCCCCTCTACCCTCCCGCCCGCTCACGATCCGCTACGACCCGCAGGAGGAGACCCTCCGCATCGACGAGGGCCGCATCTCCCCGGTGCCACCGGAGGCGTGGGAGTTCGCGATGGGGGAGGTGAAGATCCTGGAGGCGTGGTTCGCGGCACGGACGACGACGGCGGAACCGGGAACCCTGGCGGCGATCACTCCGCAGACCTGGCCCCAGTCATGGACGTCGGACCTGCTCGAACTGATCACGGTCCTGGCCCTGCTGTCCGAAGTGCGCGACCGACAGGCCGAGTTGGAGATCAAGGCACCGATCACGTCAACGGACCTGACGGCAGCGGGCGTACTCCCACCGCCGGAAGCGTCCCGCAAACCGGCATCGATCCTGGAGCACACGGAAGAAGGACCGGCCGGCCAGCTCACGCTGCTGTGACCGGCCACGACCCCGCGGCCTACGGCGCGAACCCGTCCAAAACCCTCTCCAGAGCCCGCCTGAGGACCCCCTCCAGATCAATGGGCCCCGAATCCTCCGCAAACGCCGCGGCCATCCGCGGATACGCCCCCGAGGCGATCTGCCCCCCGAGATAGGCGATCCGCACCGCGTTCTCCTGTTCCTCCGACCACGGCAGACTCCGAGCCCGCTCGGCCGTGTCGATCTCGTTGCGCACATAAGTGGTCACCACCCCGTTCAGCATGGCGACCAGCTCAAGCTTCGTCCCGTACGGCGCGTCCAGCGGATCCAGGCAGGCCAGGCAGTGCTCCAGATACCGCAGCGCATGCGGGCTGAACCCGTAGACCGGCGACATGAGACGGGGGACCCAGGGATGCCGGTGCATCAGCTCCCGCGTCTGCTCGGCGACCCGCAGCATGTCGGCCCGCCAGTCCCCCGTCGGCTCCCACAGCTCGTGCTCCGCGCTGACCGCGTCAACCATCAGCTCGTACAAGTCCTCTTTGCGGGGGACGTAGTTGTAAAGGGACATCGTCCCGCACCCCACCGCGGCCGCCACATGCCGCATCGACACGGCGTCCAGCCCCTCCGCATCGGCGACCCGCACCGCGGCCGCCGCGATGTCGGCGCGTGTGAACGCGGGCCTCGGCCCCCGCCCCGCCCGTTCGGGGCGGGCCCAGATCACCTCGGGTTCGGCCCCTCGGACTGACATCGATCATCACCTCGCCCCCCATGCTAGTTACGTACGGCGTACGTAGTGCGCTATGGTCGAGCCATGGCTACTACGTACGCTGTACTTAGTGAAGGTCTGGAGAAGCGCTTCGGCGCTGTGCACGCCCTGCGCGGCCTCGATCTGGCCGTCCGGCAGGGCTCGGTCTGCGGACTGCTCGGGCCGAACGGGGCGGGGAAGACGACGGCCGTACGGCTGTTGACCACGCTCCTTCGGCCCGACGCGGGCTCCGCCCACATCGCGGGGCACGACCTCGTACGGGAGGCGGCGGCCGTGCGCCGCAGCATCGGTGTCACGGGCCAGTACGCCTCGGTCGACGGCGATCTCACCGGCCGCGAGAACCTGCGTCTCTTCGCCCGGCTGCACCGGGTCCGGGGGCCCAACGACCGGGCGGCCGAACTCCTCGACCGCTTCGGCCTCACCGAGGCCGCCGACCGCAAGGCCACCACCTACTCGGGCGGTATGCGCCGACGTCTCGACCTCGCGGCGAGCCTGGTCCGCCGGCCGGAGGTGCTGTTCCTCGACGAGCCCACCACCGGCCTCGACCCGGTCAGCAGGAACGGCATCTGGGACGCGGTGCGGGAGCTGGCGGCGGCCGGTACGACCGTGCTGCTGACCACGCAGTACCTGGAGGAGGCCGACCAACTCGCCGACGACATCGTGCTGATCGACGAGGGCCGGGTGGCGCAGACCGGCACGCCCGCCGAACTCAAGGCGCTCATCGGCTGGTACGCGGAGGCGGTGGTCGCCGATCCGGACGCGCTGGCGAAGGCCGCCGCCGTTCTCGACCACCTCACCGGAACCGAGCCCCGGTTCGACCACGACCGGCACACCGTCGGCGCTCTCACCACCGACCCGACGCTCACCCTCCCCCGTCTGGTACGCGAACTCGACGCGGCGGGAGTGCCGTTGCTCGACGCGACCCTCAGACCGCCGACCCTGGACGACGTCTTCCTCCGACTGACGGGAAACCCCGTATGAGCACGCTCGCGTACGACGGTGTGGCGATGGTGGGCCGGCAGCTGCGCCGGGTCCGCAACAGCCCCGGCCTCGCGGTCCTCACCCAGATGATGCCGGTCAACATGCTGCTGTTCTTCGGCTATGTCTTCGGCAGTGCGCTGGCGATGCCGGGCCCGGAGTACCGCTCCTTCCTCGTCCCGGGGCTGCTGGTGGCGACCGCGGCCGGTGGGGTCATGACCGGGATGTTCCAGGCCGCCCAGGACACCCACCGGGGTGTGATGGACCGCTTCCGGACCATGCCGGTGAGCCGGGCCGCCGTACCGCTGGGGCAGGCCGTGGCCGATCTCGTCGTCACCACGGCGGGTACCGTGCCGCTGCTCGCGGTGGGCCTTGCCGTGGGCTGGCGGGTCGAGGGGTCGGCGGTCGCGGCCGTCGGCGCGGTGGGCCTGCTGCTCCTGTTCCGGTTCGCCTGCACGACCGTCGGCATCTTCCTCGGCCTGCTCACCCGCAGCGAGGAGGCGGCCGGTCAGCTCGGCGCGGCGTCCTTCGTCCTGCCACTGCTCTCCAACGCCTACATTCCCACCGGCAACCTCCCGGGATGGCTGCGCACCCTGGCCGAGTGGAACCCGATCAGCGCGGTGACGACGGCCCTGCGCGACCTCTTCGGCAACGCGCCCGTCCCGGAGGGCGCCGCCTGGCCGGTGGCCCACCCGGTCGCGGGCTCGCTCGCCTGGAGCGTGCTCCTGATCGCCGTCTTCCTTCCGTCGGCCGTACGCCGGTACGGCCGCGGCTGACCCGACCCGCGGCACTCGGCAGCAGCGGTGCTGCTGACAGAAGGGCCGGTCGCGGGACATGATCCAGCCCATGGACCGTCTCCCGCTGCCCCTGGAGGGCATCACCGTCGTCGCCGTCGAACAGGCCGTGGCCGCGCCCTTCGCCACCCGGCAGCTCGCCGATCTGGGTGCCAGGGTCGTCAAGGTCGAGCGGATCGACGGCGGCGACTTCGCTCGCGGTTACGACACCACCGCCCACGGGCTCGCCTCGCACTTCGTGTGGTGCAACCGGGGCAAGGAGTCCATCGCGCTGGATCTGAAGGACCCGCGCGGACTGGATGTCGTGAGAAGGCTCGTCGCGGACGCGGACGTCTTCGTGCAGAACCTCGCGCACGGGGCCGCCGCCCGGCTCGGTCTCGACGCGGCCACGCTGTGCGCCGCGCATCCCCGGCTGGTCGCCGTGGACATCTCCGGATACGGCGCGTCGGGGCCGTACGCCGGCAAACGCGCGTACGACATGCTGGTGCAGTGCGAGGCGGGCCTCGTGTCGGTCACCGGGACGCCGGAGCAGCCCGTGAAGGCCGGGATTCCGGCAGCGGACATCGCGGCGGGCATGTACACGTTCTCGGGCGTTCTCGCGGCGCTGGTGCGGCGCGGGACGACCGGGCGGGGCGGTCCTGTGGAGGTGTCGATGCTGGACGCGCTGGCCGAGTGGCTGGGGCATCCGCTGCATCACACCCTGCACGGCGGGACCCCGCCCGAGCGCACCGGTCTGGCGCACGCGGTGATCGCGCCGTACGACGCCTATGCGACCGCGGACGGCGGCCGAGTGCTGCTGTCGGTGCAGAACGACCGGGAGTGGCGGCGGCTTGCCGAACAGGTGATCGAACGGCCGGAGTTGGGTGCGGATCCGGCGTTCGCGACGAACGCGGCGCGGGTGGCGAACCGGGCGCGGACCGACGAGCTGGTCGCGACGGCCCTCGGGGCGGTCGGCGCCGACGCGGCCTTGGGGCGCCTCGAAGCCGCGGGCATCGCGTGCGCGCGGCTGCGGGATCTGCACGAGGTGGCGGAGCATCCGCAGCTGGCGGCCCGGGAGCGGTGGCGGGAGGTGGGGTCGCCGGTCGGGCCGCTGCGTGCGCTGCTGCCGCCCATCACGCTGCCGGGCGGGGACGAGGCGCGGATGGGGGACGTACCCGCGCTCGGACAGCACACCGAGGCGCTGCTGCGTGCCGTGGGGATGACGGACGCCGAGATAGCAGCGTTGCGCCGGGACGGTGTGGCTGCCTGAGCGCGAGCCTGGTGGTCAGTGCTTGTTGCCGCCGAACAGCGAACGGCGCAGCCGACGCAGCGGGGCGAAGAGGGAGACGCGGCTGACCCGCGCACCCCGGTCGCTGCGCTGCGCGGGTTCACGCGCGGTCAGCTCACGCATCAGCGACGTCGCCTCGACCGCCTGCTGCTGCGGTATGGCGGGACCCGCCAGTACCGACAGATGGCGGTCGAGGCGCGAACTGGTCGCGCTGCTCCCGCAGGTGATCGCAGGAACCCTCGCCCTGCTGCGTGTTATCTGCTCCATGTCACTCCCCACCCGTACGAGTCCACCCGGCCCGGGCAGGGTAACCCTATCGCCCCGATGAGGCACTCGTGTATCGCGGTCACAGGATTCACCTTTCCCGCAAGGCTGTTGACGACCCCTATGCGACTACTCTCCGAATCCAGCCGATTTCAGGGCGAGTTGGACAACTGGCTGGCTGGTGGGTTGCGCCGAGCCGCCCGCGGGCTCGACGGTTACGGCGAGTGATGTAGCGGACTTGTCGAGACCCGTGGCGACCAAGGGCGCGTCGGCCTTGAAAAGCCCGAGGGAGCGCGGTTGCACACGGGGGCGCATGAGCCAGAGCTGGTGCACGCGCCCCTTCGGCAGGGTCCCGTATCCGCTGAGCGTGACGACGGCCTGCCCCGCCGATGCGGAGACCACCGCTCCGATACTTCGGCCCTGGGCGTCCTTACTGCTGGTCGCACGGGCATCGGTCGCGGCCAGAACGTGGGCGATCTCACGCGACTGGGCCCGCTCGGCATCCAGTTGGTCCTGGGTCCGGCCGGCCTGCACCGCGAAGAGGGAGGCGACGACCAGCGCGGCGGCCGCGGTGGCGGTGGCGAACGGCACGAACAGCGGGCGCGGCCGTCTGCGCGGCGGCGGGGGCTGCGCACCCCAGACATGCGGCGGCAGGCTGGGGACGTGCTCACGGCCGGGGGCCGGTTCCTGCGGGGTGGCGCGTACGGCGGACAGGACGCGGTCGCGCATCGCGAGGGGCGGTGGGGCCGCCGCGGACCAGGCCAGCCGTACCGCGTCCTCGGTCAGCGCCCGGACCTCGGCGGCGCACCGGTCGCAGTCCCCGAGGTGCTTCTCGAACCGGCGCCGCTCGCCGGGCTCCAGGGCGTCCAGGGCGTAGGGCGCGGCCAGGGAGTGCAGGTCCTCGCGGTACAGCAGCCGGCCGACCAGGCTCATGCGGCACCTCCCAGGCAGTCGCGCAGCCGGGTCAGTCCGTCGCGCATCCGTGTCTTGACCGTGCCCAGCGGCAGCCTGAGCCGCTCGGCGACCTCACGGTACGTGTAGCCGTCGTAGTAGGCGAGGGTGACCGACTGGCGCTGGAGGGCGGTGAGGCGGTCCAGGCAGCGGCGTACCCATTCGCGCTCCAGGCCGGCCTCCACCTCCTCGGCGACCTGGTCGAAGGCCGGTTCGCCCGCGCGCAGCGCCTCGCGCTGTTCGCGTTCGCCGGCCGCGCGGGCGCTGCGCACCCGGTCGACGGCGCGGCGGTGGGCGAGGGTGAGGATCCAGGAGAGGGCACTGCCCCGGCCGGGGTCGAACTTGGGTGCGGAACGCCAGAGTTCCAGGAGCACCTCCTGAGCCACCTCCTCGGACTGGGCGGGGTCACGGACCACGCGTCGTACGAGTCCGAACACCGGACCGGACACCAGTCCGTAGAGGTCCTCGAACGCCTTCTGGTCGCCGGCCGCGACGAGCACCAGCAGTTCGTCCGCCTCCACCCCGTTCCCCCTTCTGTGGCCGCACCCGGCCCGTCCTCCCACACCAGGCATTCGCAACTGACACACCTCCGGCAGAAGTACGTACGCAAGGGCCGAGAACGCGGGTCGAGCAGGAAGAAAAGATTTTTTCCCTCGGACCAATCCAATCGGCCGTCCTGCTCCGTATACCCGTCCGTCAAGCAAGTTGGGACCGAGGGACGGACGGCATGACACCTCTAATCTCCAGGAGCGGCGCGGGGCGCAAGGGCCTTGTCTCGCTCGTCTGTGGGGCACTGGCCACCGGCGGGATCACAGCCGCCAGCGTCGCCGCGCTGGAACCGGGAGCGGCCTCCGCCTCCTCCCACCGGGAAGCCCCGCTCATCTCGGGCACCCCCCAGTACGACAACACCGACCTGTACGCGTTCGTCAGCCCGGACAAGCCCGACACGACGACGATCGTGTCGGACTACATCCCCTTCGAGGAACCGGCCGGCGGCCCGAACTTCTACCAGTTCGCCGACGACGCCCAGTACGACATCCACATCGACAACAACGGTGACGCGAAGGACGACCTGATCTTCCGTTACACCTTCCGCACGCAGATAAAGAACAAGAAGACGTTCCTCTACAACACGGGGGTGGTCGACAACCTGACCGACCCCGACCTGAACGTCACACAGGCGTACAACCTCGACCTGATCAAACTCAAGAACGGCAGGCAGCAGCACACGACGAGGATCGCCGGCAACATCCCGGCGGCTCCGTCGGACGTCGGCAAGGCGTCGATGCCGGACTACGGGAAGCTGCGCTCCCAGGCCATCTACAAGACGGTCAACGGCGGCGCCACCTTCGCCGGCCAGGCGGACGACCCGTTCTTCGCCGACCTGCGCGTCTTCGACCTGCTGTACGGCGGCAACCTGAGCGAGGTCGGCCGGGACACCCTCAAGGGCTACAACGTCAACACGATCGCCCTGCAGGTGCCGAACTCCCTGATCCGGCAGTCGGCGTCGCGTCCGACCGTCGGCATCTACGCGACGACCCAGCGCAGGAACGCGCAGGGCTACTACACGCAGGTCTCGCGCCTCGGCAACCCGCTGGTCAACGAGGTCGTCAACCCGCAGAAGGACAAGGACAAGTTCAACGCGTCCCAGCCCAAGGACGACGGGCAGTTCCTGAAGAACGTGACCAACCCGGAACTGCCGAAGCTCATCCAGGCGATCTACAACATCAAGGCGCCGTCCGAGCCCCGCAACGACCTCGTCGACGTGTTCCTCAAGGGCGTCAAGGGCCTCAACCAGGAGCAGCCGTACGCGACGCCGTCGGAGATGCTCCGCCTGAACACGTCCATCAAGCCCACCGCGAAGCCCAAGCGGCTCGGTGTCCTGGACGGTGACAACGCGGGCTTCCCGAACGGGCGCCGGCTCACGGACGACGTGATCGACGAGGCGCTCCAGGTCGTCGAGGGCGAACTGGTCGGTTCCAAGAACGACCTGGGCGACGCGGTCGACAAGAACGACAAGGGCTTCGAGAAGTACTTCCCGTACGTGGCCGAGCCGACGTCCGGTTCGCGCGGTGCGCTCGCCAAGGGCACGGCCGCCGGGAGCAGCACGAAGAGCGCGCTGGGTGACGCCCTGTCCGGCTCCGGCAGCAGCAACACGACGCTGATCGCCGGGTCCGCGGCCGCGGGTGCGGCGGGCGTGCTGCTGATCGGTACGGCGTTCGGCTGGTGGCGGCGTCGGATGCAGCGGCCGTACTAGGCGCCGTTGCGGTGTGAGGTAGCCGGGTGACTGCGGGCCGCTCATGGCTGGTCGCGCCCACGCGGCGGTAGCCGCTCATCCCACGCAGCCCCGAGCCCCTCACGGGGCGCTGATGCGCCCCTCACTTACTGGCGCGGCCCGCACCCACCCAATCCCCCACGGCGCGGGCCGCGCCACCCCATGCGACAGCTACTAGGAGAGGGCATGGCCCCGGGTACGAACGACAAGCAGCCCGCCGAACCGAAGGACGACGAGCGGGTCACCGCCCTGCGCCGCTTCGCCGCCGCAGGCCGGAACTGGCGACGGGCTCAACTCGCCGGTTCCGCCGCGCTGTTGGCCATCGCGCTGACCGGCGGGGCGATCGCCTTCGGAGCCGCCCGGGACGGCAGTACGGCACCGGTGGCCGCGTCGAGCGCCGTGTCACCGGCGCTGCTGGCGAGCGGGGATCTCGACACCAGCATCGCCTCCCTCCAGGCCCATCTCCGCACCCAGCCGATGGACTCCGACAGCTGGGCCACCCTGGGCCTGGCCTATGTCGAGCAGGCGCGCACCAAGGGCGATCCGTCCCGCTACCCGCAGGCCGAGAAGGCCCTCGAGCGCGCCCTCCGGATCACCCCGGACAACGACCAGGCGCTGGCCGGCGAGGCCGCGCTCGCCGCCGCCCGGCACCAGTTCGCGCAGGCGCTCAGCTACGCGGACCAGGCCCTCAAGCAGAACCCCTACAGCGCGGGCGCCCTGTCCTCCCGTGTCGACGCCCTGGTCGAGCTCGGCCGCTACGACGAGGCGGCGAAGGCGGCCGACCTGGCCGACCAACGCAAGCCGGGCGTACCGGTGTTCACCCGCTACGCGTATGTGCGGGAGCTGCGGGGTGATGTGAAGACGGCCCAGCAGGTGCTGCGACAGGCGCTGTCCACGGCAACCTCCAAGGGCGACATCGCCTACGTGGCCGCGCAGCTCGGTCTGCTCGCCTGGAACCAGGGCGACTACAAGAGCGCGCTCGACTACTACGCCCGCGCCCTGGCCGCCGACGAGAACTACCTCCCCGCGCTGGAGGGCCGGGCCCGCGCCCAGGCGGCGAGCGGCGACCGGGCCGCCGCCATCAAGGGCATGGAACTGGTCGTCTCCCGCTACCCGCTGCCCCAACCACTCGTCGAACTGGGCGAGTTGTACGAGGACCGGGGCGCCGAGGGCGACAAGGCGAAGGCCGCGGACCAGTACGCCCTGGTCGACGCCTGGATCGCGCTCGCCCGCGCCAACGGCGTCAACGCCGACCTCGACACCGCCCTCGCCGCGGCCGACCACGGCGACAAGGCCGAGGCCCTGAAGGCCGCCCGCGCCGAGTGGGCCCGCCGTCACACCGTGCACACGGCGGACGCGCTGGCCTGGGCGCTGCACGTCAACGGCAAGGACAAGGAAGCGCTGCCGTACGCCCGCCGGGCCACCGCCACCGGCTACCGCAACGCCTCCTTCATCTACCACCTGGGCATGATCGAACTGGCCGACGGCGACAAGGCGGCCGGCCGGGCCGCCCTCACCAAGGCCCCGAAACTCAACCCCGGCTTCTCCCCGCTGGGCGCCCGCACGGCCCGTAAGGCGCTGGAGGCCTCGAAGTGAACCTCCGCCGCATCACCGCCCTCTCCGTCCTGGCCTGCGCCCTCACGCTCCTCCCGGCCACGGCCGCGAGCGCCCACCCGCTCGGCAACTTCACCGTCAACCGGTACGACGGTCTCGTCGCCGCCCCCGGCGAGCTCCGCGTCGACCATGTCGAGGACCTGGCCGAGATCCCGGCGACCCAGGTCAAGCCCGACCTGAAGCGGCTGGGCACGGCCAAGTGGGCCGAGCAGCGCTGCGCGACCGCGGCCGACGGCAGCAAGCTCACCGTCGACGGCAGGGCAACCGCCGTCGACGTCCGGACCAGCCACGCCGAACTGCGCCCGGGCCAGGCCGGTTTGAACACCCTCCGCGTCGAGTGCCGCTTCACCGCTCCCCTCCCCAAGGGCACCACGGCCGCCCTCTCCTTCCACAGCGAGGGCACCACCACCGGTCCCGGCTGGCGGGAGATCACCGCGCGCGGGGACCGGATGACGCTGACCAGGACGGACGTACCGAAGACGTCCGTCTCCCACGAACTCACCACTTACCCCAAGGACCTGCTCTCCTCCCCGGCGGACATCACGACCGCCGCCGTGCGCATACGGCCGGGCGGCCCGGCTCTCGCGGAGGAACGCCAGGACGCGCCGGGCGCCGCGATCCTTCCCAGGGGCGTAGACCGCTGGACCCAGGCCCTCACCGACCTGGTCGCCCGCAACCACCTCACCGTCGGCTTCGCGGCGCTCGCGCTGTGCGTCGCGATCGGCCTCGGCGCGATGCACGCACTCGCGCCGGGCCACGGCAAGACGCTGATGGCGGCGACAGCGGCGGCCCGTGGCGGCCGCGCCCGCCTCCGCGACGTCCTCCCGCTGGCCGCGTCGGTCACCGTCACCCACACGCTGGGCGTGGTGGCCCTGGGCGTCCTGGTGACGGCCGGCTCGGCGGCGACGCCGTCGGTGATCGCCTGGCTGGGTATCGCGAGCGGCGCCCTGGTCCTGGTGGCGGGGGTGAACCTGGCACGGAGGGCGTGGCACAACAGGGCGCACGAGCAGACGCATGCCCACGGCCACCACCATCACCACGATCACGACGACCAGCACGAGGTGGCCGAGAAACGGGAACTGGCCGTGGTCGGCGCGCACGAACACGCCCGCGCCCACACCCACGACCACCCTCATGAGCACGGCCATGCTCATGGCCATGACGAAGGCGCCCGGCCACGCGCTTCAGCCCGTCCGGTACCCCCTCTGGGGGAGATCGAGGACGCGGCCGTTCAGGCCGAAGGGGGGTCCGTGGGCGCAGGCCCCAGCGCCGGCCACACCGACACGCCGCACAGTCACGGCGGGTTCACCCATACCCATCCCACGGCTCCCACGCTGCGCGGCACGGTCTTTCTCGGCTTCGCCGGGGGCATGGTCCCCAGCCCGTCCGCCGTCGTCGTGCTCGTCGGTGCCGCCGCCCTCGGGCAGGCCTGGTTCGGGCTCCTCCTCGTCGTCGCCTACGGCGTCGGTCTCGCGCTGACGCTGACAGCCGCCGGATTCGCCGTCGTCAGGCTGGGTACGGGAATGACCCGGGTGCTGGACAAACGCCCTCGCTGGACCACCCACCCCATGGCCACGCTGGTCCGCAGGACCATCCCGCTCGCCTCGGCGCTCGTGGTCGTGGCCCTGGGCGCCGGACTGGTGCTCAAGGGGGCCGCATCCGCACTGGGCTGAGTTACGTTTGTGATGAGTCCGCGCGAGCTGCCGTGGGGAGCACCCGTGACCGAAGAGCCGGGCCGTGAGCGAGTGATCGCGGGCCGCTACCGACTGTTGTCCCCGCTCGGCGAGGGCGGCATGGGCACCGTGTGGCGAGCCCGGGACGAGGTGCTGGGCCGCGAGGTCGCCGTCAAGGAGGTGCGGGCGCCGGCCGGGCTGCCCGGCCCCGACGTCGAGCGGATGTACGCCCGTCTGGAGCGCGAGGCCTGGGCCGCGGCCCGGGTCGCGAACCGCAATGTGGTGACGGTGTACGACGTGGCGATGGAGGGCGGACGGCCCTGGATCGTCATGGAGTTGATCCGCGGGGTGTCCCTCGCCGAAGTGCTGGACGCGGAGGGCCCGATGTCCCCGCAGCGGGCCGCCGGCATCGGCGCCGAGGTGCTGTCCGCGCTGCGGACCGCGCATGCCGCCGGGGTGCTGCACCGGGATGTGAAGCCGGCCAACGTTCTGCTGTCGAACGACGGACGGGTGGTGCTCACCGACTTCGGGATCGCCACCGTCGAGGGCAGCTCGGCGCTGACCATGACCGGCGAGGTGATCGGTTCGCCCGAGTTCCTCGCCCCGGAGCGGGCGTTGGGGCGTGCGTTCGGCCCGGAGTCCGACCTCTGGTCGCTCGGTGTACTGCTGTACACGGCGGTGGAGGGCACCTCCCCGTTCCGGCTGGACACCCCTCTGAGCACACTGCGTGCCGTGGTGGACGAGGAGTTGCCGCCGCCGTACCGGGCCGGACCGCTCGCGCCCGTCATCGAGGGACTGCTCCGCAAGGACCCGGCCGACCGGCTGTCGGCCGAAAGGGCCGAGCATGAAATGCGGTTGGTCGCGGCAGGCGATACGCCGTCTTCCTGGGGCACACCCAGTACCGCCGCCACCGTCCCGATCCCGGGGCGGTACGACGCCCCGACCCGGGTCGTCCAGTCTCACCCCGCTTCCCCCACAGCGCCGTTGCCCGCCCCGGCGGCCACCCAGCCGCCGGCTTCCGGCCGCGACGGCACCCGGAGCGCCGGGGTGCTGCTGCTGGTCGGTCTGGTGCTGGTCGTCCTCGCACTGGGCGGGTTGACGTACGTCCTGCTCAACCGCGGCGAGGGCGGCGGGAGTGGCGACAACGCCGGTGCGAGCCGGTCGGCCAGCAACCTCAACTCCCCGGCGCCCGGCCGGAGCAGCGGCTCGGGGTCCAAGTCCCCGTCAGCGTCCGCGAGCAGCAGCGCGCCCGCGCAGAGTGTGAAGGTCAGTGTGGCCGGGTCGCGCACCGACTACTCGGGGAGCTGTCCGCCGTCCACCCCGCAGGCTCCCGCCTTCACAGCGACGTTCACGGTCGGGAGCGTGCCTGCCGAGGTGCAGTACCGGTGGGTGCTGAAGAACGGGTCGTTCGACGACCAGGGATGGAAGACGCTGTCCTTTCCGGGCAGCGGCGGGAAGACCCGGCAGACCGGGGTGACCGTGACGACCTGGTCCGACAGCGGGACGCTGAACGACGCGATCGCCGTCGAGGTGCGCAGCCCGGTGAGGACGACATCCGACTCGGTGCCGTTCTCGGTGACCTGCACCAAAACGACGGAGACCCCGACCAGCGGGGCCTCCTCTTCGCCTTCACCCTCAAGCTCGTACTGAAAGACGCGGTACTGACGTACCGAGGGTCACGCGTTGTTGGTCAGGACCGGCAGATAGCCCCCGGACTGGCCGGCCGCGGTGGGGTGGTACGACTCGCCGATGTCCAGCCAGTTGACGCTGTGCAGCCAGGAGCTGCCGGAGCAGATCTCGTGGCCGGTGAACGTGGAGCGGACGTCGCCGAAGACGAAGCCGTGGTCGGCGGCGCGTTTGGCGATCGCGGCGTCGATGTAGTCGGCGGCGTTGTTGATCGCGGAGCGCTTGGTCTCGGAGAGGCCGAGGCAGGTGGTGCCCAGCTTGTAGAAGCGGGGGTAGCTGAGGACGACGACCCGGGCGTTGGGGGCCTTGGCGCTGATCGCGTTGTAGACGTTGTCGAGCTTGCCGGGGAGCGTCGAGTCGACGTAGGCCTTCGCGGTGTTGATCCGGGACAGACAGGTGCTGTCGGAGCTGGTCACACAGGTCGTCATGACATCGGCGAAGCCCGCGTCGTTGCCGCCGATGGTGATGGAGACCAGGGTGGTCGAGGAGCTGAGCGAGCCGAGCTGGCCGGAGAGCACGTCGTCCGTGGTGGCGCCCGAGCAGGCAGTGAAGGAGAACGAGGACGGGCTGTGGGCGGCGTTCCAGAGGTAGGGGTAGGAGTTCGTGCTGCGGTCGCAGCTGCCGCTTGAGCTGATGTAGCTGCCGGCGCCGACGCCGGAGGAGTACGAGTCGCCGAGCGCCACATAGCCCCCGGTAGCGGCCTGCGCTTCCGTCGCGGCCGCGCCGGTGAGGGCGAGGCCGCCGGCGAGGAGGAGTGAAGTCACGTATGCCGTAATTCGGGAACGTCTCATGGAACCTCCCTTTAGCAGGATCTCTGCCACAACTGTCGTACCAACTACGGGTGTTGACGGGAAGTGTTCATGCCAAAACTTTTCAGGGCCTCAACCAGCCCTGACCGGATCGATCCCGTGCGTTCCCGGCGCGTTTGATTACGTGCCCATGACAGCTGAGTGACGCGTCGTCAACTCCCTTGCCCTTTGCCTGCGGAAAACCGATTCTTTACTCGGCCCACGAGCGGAACGCGACGCTCCCGGGCCGTGTGCGCGAAGCCGTGCGCACACCCCCACACCCGCGCGCGCCCGACCCGGACGCGCGCCGCCTGAGGAGGACTCCCTCGTAATGGCACATCTGCGTATCCAGAAGCTGCGGTTCGCCGCCGTCACCACCGTGGCGGCCGCCGCCCTCGTCGGCGGACTCACCGCACTCCCCGCCCAGGCCGCACCCGCCACCGGCAGGGTGCTGCACGCCGGCTCCCCCACGGCCGTCAAGGGCAGCTACATCGTCACCCTGAAGAACAGCGCCGGCTTCAAGGCCTCCTCGACCGAGGGCAAGGGCCTGATCAAGGAGTACGGCGGCACGGTCAGGAAGACGTTCGGCAAGGTGCTGAACGGCTACTCGGCCAAGCTCTCGGCGGCCCAGGCCGCGAGACTCGCCGCCGACCCGTCGGTGGCCACGGTCGAACAGGACCAGACGGTCCACCTCACCGACACCACCCAGTCCAGCGCCCCCTGGGGCCTGGACCGCATCGACCAGGCGAGCCTTCCGCTCTCCGGCACCTACACCTACCCGGACACCGCGGGCAGTGGTGTGACCGCCTATGTCATCGACACCGGTGTGCGCATCACCCACACCCAGATCAGCGGCCGTGCCTCCTACGGCTATGACGCGGTCGACGGCGACACCACAGCCTCCGACGGCAACGGCCACGGCACCCATGTGGCGACCACCATCGCCGGCTCCACCTACGGTGTGGCGAAGAAGGCGAAAATCGTGGCCGTGCGGGTGCTGGACAACAACGGCTCGGGCACCACGGCCGGAGTGATCGCGGGCATCGACTGGGTGACCTCGAACCACACCACCCCGGCGGTCGCCAACATGTCGCTGGGCGGCTCGGCCTCCACCTCGCTCGACACCGCGGTCGCCAACTCCATAGCCAGCGGCGTGACCTACGCGATCGCGGCCGGCAACAGCAGCGCCAACGCCTCCTCGTACTCCCCGGCCCGGGTCGCGAGCGCGATCACCGTCGGCGCCACCACCAGCTCCGACGCCAGGGCCAGCTACTCAACTACGGCTCGGTCCTGGACATCTTCGCGCCCGGCTCCTCCATCACGGCGGGCTACAACACCAGCGACACCGCCACCGCCACCCTGTCGGGCACCTCGATGGCCACCCCGCACGTGGCAGGGGCGGCCGCCGTGTACCTCGCAGGCCACACCTCGGCCACCCCGGCCCAGGTCGCCACGGCACTGGTCAACGGAGCGACCTCCAACGTGCTCACCAGCGTGGGCACCGGCTCCCCGAACAAGCTCCTGAAGGTCGTGCCGTAAGGAACCCGGTGCTCATGTCGTAAGGAAAACGAACGACTTGTTCCCCGGAGCACCAGGTGTCTCCGGGGAACGGTCATGTCCGGAGACCCGCTTGACGCCCCCCGTTCTCCTGCGCGACATTGAAGCCCGGCATCCGACGCCTTGGGGGGCAAAGTCGGCCATGCAGACCATACGGCTCAAGACACCATCGCTCGAGGGCGACGAACGGGCACGGCCAGGACCGGGGAGGGACCTGGGGCCACTGCTCGCGGGCGCCGCCACAGCCGTCACCGGAACCGGCGCGCTGCTCGCACTGACCGACTCGGACTCGCCACTGCGTGGCCCGTTCACGCTGTTCTTCCTGCTCGCCGCGCCGGCCGCGGCGATCGGTCTGGCGCTGCGCGGGCTCGATCCGTTCGTCCGGGTGCTCACCGCGGTGGCAGGCGCCGTCGCCCTGGACATGCTGATCGCCCAGGGCATGCTCGCCACACACCGCTGGTCCTGGCGCGGCGGAATCGTCGCCGTGACCGCGGTCAGCGTTCTCCTGCTTCTGCTGGTAGGGCTGCGACCAGTGGAACGAATTCTCAAACGGACACCCCGACGGACTGGGAAATCCGTTCGAGTTGAAGAATGAGTTCGGCCAAAGTTGCGTAACGGCCAAACCAACAAAAACGTGAGGCTCAGTTCCAGGCCTTGCCATACTGGTCCAATCATCAATACCGTCGTACATCTCACCCGCATCAGATCGTCATCAAGCGGCTCCAGGGGAGGGCTCAAGGACCGCGATGTTCCGGAGCGGGGCGCGGTAGGGGGGTGCCGTGCTCGGTGACCACAATGACCACTGTCGTTTCGTGTGTGACCACTGTCGTTTCCGAGCCGTGCCGCGCGACCGGCTGCCGTTTTCGGGCAGACCGGCCAGCTTTGCCAGCTCATCTGCGGGTACGGAGATCCATTTTCCGTGCCACGGGTGAGAACCCCCCTTTCGAACCGGACACAGAAGCGAGCCGCCCAGGGGCGGGCGGTCCACCGGACGAGAGGGACAAGACTCATGAGTTCTGTTCTGCAGCCGCCGACTTCGGACCAAGATCCGTTAATGGCGGCCGAATACCGACCGATCTCCTCTCACCTGGCGATCACACCGCCGGTGAGCGTCGTGATCCCCGCCATGAATGAGGCGGAGAATCTCCCCTACGTCTTCAAGACACTTCCGGGCTGGATACACGAAGTGGTCCTTGTGGACGGCAATTCCACCGACGACACCGTGGAAGTGGCCCGGGACCTGTGGCCCGGCGTGAAAGTCGTCGAACAGAGCGGCAAGGGCAAGGGGGATGCCCTGATCACCGGGTTCGAGGCGTGCACCGGCGACATCATCGTCATGGTGGACGCGGACGGCTCGGCCGACGGCCACGAGATCGTGTCGTACGTATCCGCCCTGGTCTCGGGCGCCGACTTCGCCAAGGGCTCGCGCTTCGCCAACGGCGGCGGCACGGACGACATGACCTTCATCCGCAAGCTCGGCAACTGGGCGC
This sequence comes from Streptomyces sp. NPDC111744, assembly GCF_055634995.1. NCBI lineage: Bacteria > Bacillati > Actinomycetota > Actinomycetes > Kitasatosporales > Streptomycetaceae > Streptomyces > Streptomyces sp. NPDC111744. The sequence goes on along the minus strand of NZ_JBVKCG010000006.1, from coordinate 81,883 downwards.
TGTGCACGATCGTCAACCACAAGTTCGGCGCCCGCTACACCGACCTCTGCTACGGGTACAACGCCTTCTGGCGGCACTGCCTCGACAAGATCGACCTCGACTGCACCGGCTTCGAGATCGAGACCCTGATCAACATCCGGGTGGTCAAGGCGGGCCTGAAGGTGCAGGAGATCCCCAGCCACGAGTACCTCCGTATCCACGGCACCAGCAATCTGCGTGCCGTACGGGACGGGTTCCGGGTCCTCAAGGTGATTCTCGGGGAGCGCTCCAACCGACGTGCCCTGCGCCGGCAGGTGCGGCACTCCCCGATGCTCACCATGGGCCGGGGAGAGTCGTCTTGAGCGATCCCGACATCTCCGTCGTGATCTGCGTGTACACCGAGGACCGCTGGGAGGACATCCTCGCGGCGGTCTCCTCGGTGCGCGCCCAGTCGTATCCGGCGCTGGAGACCCTGCTGGTCGTCGACCACAACCCGGCGCTCCTGGATCGGCTCACGAAGGAGTACAAGGAGTCCGAAGAGAACGCCTCCGTCCGGGTGCTCGCCAACGCGGGCCCCCGCGGCCTGTCCGCTGGCCGCAACACCGGTATCGCGTGCTCCTACGGCGAGGTGATCGCCTTCCTCGACGACGACGCCGTGGCCGAACGGGACTGGCTGCGCCGCTTCGCCGAGGGGTACGCCGACCCGAGGGTGATGGCCGTCGGCGGCCGGACGATGCCGATCTGGGCCTCGGGCCGCCGCCCGGACTGGTTCCCGGAGGAGTTCGACTGGGTGGTCGGCTGCACCTACCGGGGGCTGCCAGCGGGCCGTGTCCGGGTCCGGAACGTCCTCGGCGGAAACGCTTCTTTCCGGCGTACGGCGTTCGACGCGGCGGGCGGTTTCGCCACGGGCATCGGACGGGACGGCGACAAGCGACCGCTGGGCTGCGAGGAGACCGAGCTGTGCATCCGGCTCACCCGGGCCCGCCCGGACGCCGTGCTGCTCATCGACGACCGCGCGGTGATCCACCACCGGGTGCCGGAAGCCCGTGAGCACTTCGGCTACTTCCGCACCCGCGCCTACGCCGAGGGCCTCTCCAAGGCGCTGGTCGCCCGGAGTGTGGGCGCCGGCAAGGGACTTGAGTCCGAACGCCGGTACACCACCCGTGTGCTGCCCGCGGGGGTCGCTCGTGGCCTGCGGGACGCACTGCTGGCCCGGCCGGGGGGCGCCGGCCGGGCCGGGGCGATCGTCACCGGGGTGCTGACGGCGGCGGGCGGCTATGTGGTGGGGAGTGTGCGGGCACGGCGGGGCGGGGCGACCTTCTCCGTCGCCGAGATCGAGGGGGGATCCCATGGCTGAGGCACCGGTGCCGATCCTCATGTACCACTCGGTCGCGACCGCGCCGAACGAGGCCACCCGTGCGCTGTCGGTAGCACCGGAGGCGTTCGCCGAGCAGATGGCACTCATCGCCGAGCTGGGCCTGACCCCCGTCAACACGGCTGACCTGGCCGCGAGCTGGCGCTCCGGCAGCACGCTCCCCGACCGGTCCGTCCTGATCACCTTCGACGACGGCTACGAGGGCGTGCACCGGCACGCCCTCCCCGTCCTCGCCAAGCACGGTTACGCGTCCACCCTGTTCGTCTCGACGGGCTGGATCAGGGGCGCGTACGACACCGGAGGCGGCCTGGACACCATGCTCGACTGGGACCAGGTGCGCGAACTCGCTCACGGCGGCTGCGAGATCGGCGGGCACAGCCACACCCATCCGCAGCTCGACCAGCTGGACGACGACCGGCTGCGGACGGAGCTGGTGCGGTGCCGGGAGATCGTCACCGAGCAACTGGGCTCCGGACCGGCCTCGTTCGCCTACCCGTACGGCTACTCCAGCCGCCGGGTCCGGCAGGCCGTGCGGGAGGCCGGATACGCCCAGGCGCTCGCCGTCGGGAACGGCCTCGCCCGCCGCCGTCAGGGCCCGTACGCGCTGCACCGCGTCACCGTGCGCCGCAGCACGGACGCCACGGAGTTCGCACGGCTGCTCGAAGGCCGTGCGATCCCCCGCACCTTCGCCAGGGACCGTGCCCTCACCAAGGGTTACGCCGTTCTCCGCAGAGTCCGCCAGGTCCGCCGGAAGGCCATCCGTTCCCGTGTCTGACACGACGACCACCACAACCGAGGCCGCAACCAACGACACAGCGGCGCCCGAGCAGTCGGGGCGCCGCCTTCGCCTGCCCGGCAGAGGCAGTTCGTCCGGTGGCAGCCCGCTCTTCCGGAACGCCTACGCGCTGATGCTGAACACCGGCATCTCCGCCGTGCTGGGCCTGGGCTTCTGGCTGGCGGCGGCCCGCTACTACTCCGAGTCGGCGGTCGGCCAGGGCTCCGCCGCGATCGCCGCGATGAAGTTCCTCGCGGGCCTGACCGCGGTGACCCTGACCGGCGCCCTGGCCCGCTTCATCCCCGTGGCCGGACGCCACACGGGCCGGCTCATCTTCCGTACCTACGCGGGCAGCTCGCTGATCGTGGCGCTGGCGGCCGGCGTGTTCCTGTTGACGCTGGACGTGTGGGGGCCGTCGTACCGCTTCCTGCACGGGCCCCTCAACGGGCTCGGGTTCGTGGTGGCGGTCGTCGCCTGGAACCTCCTCACGCTCCAGGACGGCGTGCTGACCGGGCTGCGCAGTGCGCCCTGGGTGCCGGTGGGCAACACCGTGTTCTCGGCGGTCAAGCTGGGGCTGCTGGTCGCCCTCTCCGTGGCGATCCCGACGGCCGGTGTCTTCGTCTCCTGGGTCGCCGCCATCGCCACCTCGGTGATCCCGCTCGGCTGGCTGGTGTTCCGGCGCCTGGTGCCCCGGCACATCAAGGCGACCGAGGAGCACGCCAAACCGCCCACGCTGAGGGAGATCGGCAGGTTCCTGTCCGGTGACTACACCGGTTCGCTGTTCTCCCTCGCCGTGGTGTACCTGATCCCGGTGATCATCGCCTCGCAGGTCAGCGCCGAGGACAACGCGTACTTCTACATCACCACCACCATCGGCGGCACCACCAACCTGCTCGCCATCAACATGGGCGCCTCGCTGACAGTGGAGGGCTCGCACGACCCGGCGCGGCTGGCCGCCAACACCCGGGCCGCGCTGAAGCGGATGGCCCGGATCATGATCCCCATCTGCTCGCTGCTGTTCTTCGGGGCGCCCTGGCTCCTCGGTGTGTTCGGCCCGGGCTACGCGGACGCGGCGACCCCGCTGCTGCGCTGGTTCGCGGTCGGCGCACTGCTCAGGGTCGTGATGGAGACGTACTTCGCGGTGCTGCGCGCCCAGAGCCGTACCGCGGGACTGGCCTGGCTGCAGGGCCTGTTGTGCCTGCTGGTGCTCGGGCTGACCCTGCTGCTCCTGCCCCGGATGGGGCTGACCGGCGCCGGCGTGGCCGAGATCTCCAGCCTCACCGTGATCGTGATGATCGCGGCGCCCCGGCTGTGGAGGACGCTCCGGGCGGCCCCGGCCGACGTACCCGAGGACGCGGCGCCGGACGGGGACCTCGCCGACCTGGGGGCGCTCGAGGCCCCGGCCACTTCCGTACTCCGCAAGCGGGGCCCGGCCTGGGCGCTGGACACCGACACGCTCGCCCTCGGCATCCATGTGGACTTCGACCATGTGGAGCGGCGGCCGGACGTCCGTCCCGGTCCGGGAACCCCGCCCACCGGCATGCCCGTTGTCCGCCCGGACGACCGGCCGACCTGGGCACCGCGGCCACCGCGGAATCCGGGGCTGCCGGTGGAGGAGAGGGAGCCTGGCTCGGAGGCCTCGCTCGGACCGGCCGAGGCCTCGCTGCTGAAGGAGGCGGAGGTCGACGCGCCGTTCGGGGAGGCGGTCGTGCCGGAGGAGGAAGTGGTACCGGCCGAGCCTCCCGAGGAGCCGGCGGATGAGCCCGCGCGCTCCCTGCGGGAGCGGCTGGTCCCCACCCGCCAGGGAGTCGTCCTCGGCTGTCTGCTGATCGCCGCCCTCCTGCTCTACTGGGTGCCGGCCGCCCGGCTCGACGACTCCGACCTGGACCGGATGGGCGGGCTCGGGCTGATCTCGGTGCTGCCACTGCCGACGCTGGTCGGAGCGGCGCTGCTGGTCACGGTGTTCGCCGCACTGCTGTGGCTGCGCCGCAAGCACAAGGCGCTGCTCCTGGTCACCCTGCTGGCGACGGTCGTGTCCCTGCACGCGCTGCCCGCCGTGATCGAGACGGAACCCCGGTTCCCGACCGCCTGGCAGCACCTCGGGTTCATCGACTACATCGACCGCACCGGGTCGGCCGTGCCCGACCTGGACGCCCGCTGGAGCTGGCCGGGCTTCTTCGCGGCGGCGGCCTTCATCGGCAGGGCCTGCGGAGTCACGGACTTCACCGAGGTCATCCGCTGGTGGCCGACGTTCATCCAACTCGCTTACCTGGCACCGATGTTCCTGCTCGTACGGTCGCTGCGGGCGAGCTGGCGGGCGAAGTGGACCGGCATCTGGATCTTCGTGCTGTGCGGCTGGGTCGGCCAGGACTACTTCTCCCCGCAGGGCTTCACCTACCTCCTCTATCTGGTGTTCGTGGCGATCCTGCTCGTCTGGTTCCGCGCCCCGCACGTCATCTGGACGAGGTTCCGCCCGGGCGAGGCGGAGGTCGAGCCGACCGACCGCCGCCAGCAGGCCGTCCTGCTCATGGTGTTGATCGGCCTCTACGCGGCGACCGTCCCGGCACACCAGCTGACCCCGTTCGTGATGCTGGGCGTGCTGGCGGCCCTGGTCCTGGCCGGCAGGTCCGAACTGCGCGGCCTTCCCATCCTGTTCGGGGTGGTCGCGGCCGTCTGGCTGGGCTTCATGGCCGAGCCGTACTGGTCCGGTCACTTCAACGACCTGTTCGGCGGGGTCGGCGGGGTCGGAAGCAACGTCTCGACCTCGGTCTCCGGCCGTATTAAGGGCGGCAGCTCGACCCACAAGCTGGTCCTGTACGTCCGGGTCCTGCTGGCCGGGAGCATGATGGCCTTCGCCGTCTGGGGCTGGTGGCGCCGCCGCTTCCACAAGTACCGCGAGCGGTCCCTGCTGGTCCTGACCTTCGTCCCGTTCCTGGGCTTCGGCATGCAGTCGTACGGCGGGGAGATGGCCCTGCGGGTCTTCATGTTCGCCGTGCCGGGCGCGGCCCTGCTGGCGGGTCTCGCCCTGTTCCCGCGTACCGGCGCCACGGCGAAGGAGCGCGAGAAGGACCGGGTCAGCCTGGCCCCGGTGGCCGCGCTGATGGCAGGTCTGCTGCTCATGGGCGGCTTCCTGGTGGCCCGTTGGGGCAACGAGCCCTTCGAGCGGGTCCGGCCCGGCGAGGTCGCCGCGATGGACTATGTCTACGCCCATGACAAGCCGACCGTCCGGCTGCTGTGGCTGAGCAACGACACGGTCAACGACGTGACCCCGGCGATGCCGTGGGGCGCGAAGGACATGGAGCGGGTCGACTATGTGCCGACTCTGGCGCCGACCGACCCGGTGCTGGTGTCGAGCCTGGTCAAGGCGCTCAAGGACGCCGGCCCGAACTCGTATCTCATGATCAACAGGAGTCAGGTCGTCTATCTCCAGATGGACGCCGGCTACTCGGCGACCTGGGAGAGCCGGCTGATCGAGAACCTGGACGACCGGCAGGATCTGACGAAGGTCATGGTCAACGACGACGTGACCATGTACACGCTGCGTACACAGCCCGTGGGGGCGGTGGAGGATCCGCGTCCGGGGCCGATCGGGCCGCGGATCACCTGGACGCCGTGGTCGGTGGTCGGCGGTCTGGCCGCCGTGGCGCTGATCCTGCTGCTGACGGCACGGGAGGTGGTCCGGGTCGCGGTCCGGCCGGGAGTGCGTCAGCTGCGGTGGCTGCAGGGCGGCTTCTGGTTCTCGCTGCCCCTGCTCGCGGTGCTGCTGGCGTCGCTGGCGCAGCGGTTCCTGACACTCAAGTAGAAGGGAGGGAGTGGCTCACCCGGCTCACCCGGTACAGCCGGTTCACCTGGTGAGCCACTTCACCTCGTACCCCTTCATGTCGAACCGCTTCCCGTCCACCTGCGCGCTGATCGTCCGGGCGAGGGTGTTGACGACGAGGACGGTCCTGTCGCTGGCGAGGACACGAACGTTGGGCGTGTCGTCCCTGGCGACGGAGACCGTCTCGTACCGGGTCCCCGGCGGGAACGCCTTCGCGAACCTCGACACCAGGTCGTACATGGGCAGTCGCCGTCCCCCGTCGGCGCTGTCGGTCGTGGTCCACAGACAGCCGGCGCAGTCGCCGCCCTTCTCGTCCTCCGGGTTCCAGTAGAAGCCGGAGTCGGCGCCGCCCCTGACCATGGCGATCATGCCGGTGGCCTGGACGGCGACCCGGTGTGGTTCGGTCCAGCCGTCGCGTGAGTCGCTGCCGTCGGCGGGCTCGACGTAGTACTCGGCCCACCACAGCGGCAGGTCGTGCGTCTGCCTGCGCACCCACTCGCTCACATACGTCAGCTTGTCGGTGGCCGCGAACTCGTCGGGCAGCATGTCGTCGTCGTTGGTGTAGCTGGACCCGTCGACGACCACGAAGTCGGCGCCGGCCTTGTGGGTGTTCCAGTAGTCGAAGGCATCGACGACCCGCTGGTCCATCACGCCCCAGGCGCCCTTGAGGGTGGGCGAGGCGTTCTCGGTCTGGCGCGGGTCGAAGCTGTCCATGACGAGATACGGTCCGCCGACCATGACGTCCTTGTCGACGGCCTTCAACGCCTTGTAGACGAGGTTGTAGAGCTCGGTGTAGCCCTCGTAGTCCCAGCGGGCCTTGTCGTTGTTCCAGAAGCCCTTGAACTCGTTCCAGACGAGGAAGTGCCGTACGTCCGGATAGCGCCTGGCGACGGTCGCGGCGAGGTTCGCGTAGTCCTGGTAGTGCTCGGGGGTGGGGGCGGTCTCCAGGGCGGCCTGGCTCCAGTCGGTGTTGTTCACACCGGCCTTGCCTCCCTTCATCCAGTCCGGCGAGCAGCACAGGGTGATCACCGGGGTGCCGCCGGACCTGCGCATGAAGTCGACCCGGCGGTCGAGGGCGCCGAAGTCGTAGCGCCCCTTCACCGGCTCGGGGTTGTCGGCGCCCCAGCCCATGACGGCCTGGTCCTGGGGCAGCCCGCCGTCCCCGGCCAGCAGGTTCCCCACCCGGTCGGTGGCGGTCGTACTGCCCTCGTCGGCGCTGTACTGGGTGTGGGTGAAGCCCCAGCCCACATACGGCTCGGCCGCGTCCGGCGGGGTGGCCGGGGTGCCGTGCACCCTGTCGCCGTCGCGGGTCGTGCCCGCGGTGCTGCCGCCGCCCCCGGGCAGCGTGTTGATCAGTGTCACGATCAGGGCGAGAGCGGCCACGCCCACACCGAGCAGGGCGGTGAGCCGCCACCGCCGAGCCCCCGAATTCCACCCATGACGTCCCATCAAGGACAACAGTAGGGGCGGAAATCGTCCCGGGGGCAGGTATCGGGAATCGACAGCTGTGTAACAGGGCCGGGGGTGCACACCGGATACTCCGGAAGCTCGGCACACACCCGACACTCTCCGCCCACTTCGGAAAACGGATGCGCGCCGGCCCCCGGTGGCGGATCATGGCGGCATGTCTGCAAAGCCGCACGAGACGCTGCCGATCCGGCTCAACGTCGACGACTCCGACTCACCGTCCGATGTCGTCGACGCGCTGTTCCTCGGCCGCTTCGCGACGGGCGAGCAGCCGTACTCGCACGCGGCCAACATCGACCGGGTGCGCACCGGGGCGACCCTGCTGCCGAAGGAGGCGCGGGTCTTGCGGGTGGCCCGTGACGACGACCGCAGCGCGACGCTCGCGGAGGGCGACGGCTGGACGCTGCTGGTCTCCCGCTGGAACCGGGGCGCGGACGTCACCGTCACCGCGACCACCGCCGAGCTGGCCGCACAGGTGCTGAACGAGGCGACGGACGGCGCGGCGGACGAGCCGGAACCCCAGCCGGAGAACGTCACGATGGGGTTCTGGTACGTCTCCCCCAGGCGCGGCCCGCACCGCACCACCCGGCAGATCTCCGCCGGCACCTGGGACGAGGTCCGCGCCAACTACACGGCACCGGTGGCGGACGCGATGGACCGTCTGATGAAGACGACACCCGAGGACATCGCCGGCCGTCTCCTGCTGCTGCACGGGCCGCCCGGCACCGGGAAGACCTCCGCCCTGCGCACGCTCGCCCGTTCCTGGCGGGACTGGTGCCAGGTGGACTGCGTCCTCGACCCCGAACGGCTCTTCTCCGACGTCGGCTATCTGATGGACATCGCGATCGGCGAGGAGGACGGCGCCGGCAAGGGCCGCTGGCGGCTGCTCCTGCTGGAGGACTGCGACGAGCTGATCCGAGGAGAGGCCAAGCACACGGCGGGTCAGGCCCTGTCGAGGCTGCTGAACCTCACCGACGGGCTGCTCGGCCAGGGCCGTAACGTGCTGGTCGGCGTCACCACCAACGAGGACCTGGAGCGCCTGCACCCCGCCGTGGTCCGCCCCGGCCGCTGCCTCGCCCGTATCGAGGTGGGCCCCCTGACCCACCGCGAGGCGGTGAACTGGCTCGGCACGGAAGAGGGCGTGGGCCGCGAGGGAGCGACCCTAGCGGAGCTGTACGCACTGCGCCGGGGCACGGCACCGGCATCTGTACCGGGGGCACGGGAGGGCGCGGACGCGGGGCTGTATCTGTAGTGCTTTGATGGGGTGTATGCCCCTGTTCATCGGAACCTCGGGCTGGCAGTACAAGGACTGGCGGAACGTCCTGTACCCGGCCGACGTGCCCATGCGGTCGTGGCTGGAGGCGTACGCGGAACACTTCACGACCGTCGAACTGAACAACGCGTTCTACCGCCTGCCGAGCCGCGAGAACTTCGAGTCATGGCGGGACCGGGTCCCCGCGGACTTCGTGATGGCGGTCAAGGCGAGCCGCTATCTCACGCACATCAAACGCCTGAAGGACCCCGGGGAGCCGGTCGACCGCCTGATGACCCACGCGGCGGGCCTGGGCGACCGGCTGGGTCCGGTCCTCCTCCAGCTCCCACCGACCCTCAAGGCCGACCCGGCCCTGCTGGACGCCTGCCTTGCGTGCTTCCCGCGCGGCACGAGGGTGGCGGTGGAACCCCGCCATGACTCCTGGTGGACGCGGGAGACCCGCCAGGTCCTGGAGTCCCGGGCCGCGGCCCTGTGCTGGTCCGACATCCAGGCCCGCCCCATGACCCCCCTGTGGCGCACCACCGACTGGGCCTACGTCCGCTTCCACCAGGGCCGAGCCACTCCCTGGCCCCGCTACGGCCACCGCTCCCTGGAAACCTGGGTCGACCGCATCGCCACGGCGTACCCCAAGAAGGCCGATGTCTACACGTACTTCAACAACGACCCGGGCGGAGCGGCGGTGAGGGACGCGGTGGCGTTCAGGAGGATCGCGGAGAGGGCGGGGCTGCCGGTGACCCGAACACCGGAACTGAGCACCAGCGGCTGACCTTCTCCCCGCCGCTGTTTCCTCCCCGGACCTCCTACTCCCCATAAGCCGCCCGCAGGGCATCCCGCACCGCGGCCAGCGCTTCCTTCTCCCCCAGCCCCAGCCGGCGCACCCGCTCCGCGTACGCCTGTGCGGCCGACGACGCCTCGCGCTCGGCGGCCGACCCGGCGGCGGCGACGAACGTGCCGTTGCGGCCCCGCGTCTCGATCACTCCGTCCGTCTCCAGCGCCCGGTACGCCTTGGCCACCGTGTTCACCGCCAGCCCCAGCGACTCGGCCAGCCCCCGCACCGTCGGCAGCCGGTACCCCACCGGCAGCACCCCGCCCCGCGCCTGCTCGGAAATCTGCGCCCTCACCTGCTCGTACGGCGGCGCGCTGTCATCGATGTGGATCTTCAAGGTCACGGCCCGATTCTCCCGTATCCGCCGGAAAATGAGAGGCACCCGCACTCGCCCCCGCATAGCGTGCGCCCATGACAGTGATCGTGCGCGATCTGCGCCCCGACGCCAGAGGGGACGCCGAAGGCTTCGTCCGGGTCCGGCAGCTCGCCCTCCCCTACATGCTGTTCACTCCGGAGTCCCTGCTCCACGATCTGACGCACACCCACCCCGACGCCCGCTTCCGTCAGCTGATCGCGGAGGAGGACGGCGAGATCATCGGCACGGCCCAGGTCGGCCTCGCCCACGAGAGCACGGAGCCGGGCCAGGGCTTCGCCAACGTGTACGTCCATCCGGAGCGCACCGGCCGGGGCGCCGGCACCCTCCTCGTCCGTACGGCGGAGGCTCACCTGTCGGAATCCGGCGCGACCACGTCCTACGCCTGGGTCCTGGACGCCCCGTCCAACCGGGCCTTCGCCGAGCGCCGCGGTTACACGGCGAGCCGTTCCGCCCACTTCCTCCGCCTCGACCTCGCGCACGGCGCGCTCCCCCCGCTCCGGACTCCCCCGCCCGGCGTCGAACTTCGCTCCGCCGCCGATCTCGCCGACGACCCGCGCCCCCTCTTCACCCTGGACGCGGAGACGACGCTGGACGAACCGAGCGACATCGACACCGAGTTCGCCGACTACGAGGCCTGGCTGGACGAGACCTGGCGGCATCCGCTGTTCAGCCGGGAGCTGACCTCGGTCGTCCTGGTGGACGGCCACCCGGCCGCGTTCAGCGCGGCGCGGACCGACGGCGGCACCCGCTATGGCACTGTCATGACCGGTACCGCCCGGGCCTTCCGTGGCCGGGGCCTGGCGAAGCTCGCCAAGAACGCCTCCCTGCACCGCGCCCGCGCCGCCGGCTGCACGGAGGCGCTCACGGGCAACGACAGCGGCAACGGCCCGATGCTGGCGATCAACAAGTGGTTCGGGTACGACATCTGCGCGACGGAGGTCAGGTATGTCCGCGAACTCGGCTGAACCGACGGCCACGGTGGACGTCGTCCTGGTCAAGGCGGGCCGCACGAAGATCCGTTACCCCGCGCGGTTGCTGCACGACGACGGCACCCGGATCGCCGTACGCGCGCCGTGGGCCGGTGACACGCCCCGCGACTTCGGCTTCGTGCGTTTCGAACAGGGTGATGTCTTCACCGAGTTCTACTGGCGCGACCGCTGGTACGCGGTCAAGGAGGTCCGCGCCGCCGACGGCACGCTGAAGGGCTGGTACTGCGACATCACCCGCCCCGCGACGCTCACCGGCGGCGCGCTGGTCGTCGAGGACCTCGACCTGGACCTGTGGCGGTCCGCCGACGGCACGGACGTATGCCGGCTGGACGAGGACGAGTTCGCCGAGAGCGGGCTGGCGGACCGGGACCCGGCGGCCGCCGCGGCCGCCGTGACGGCGCTCGACACGCTGGAGACGCTGGCCCGCGAGGGCGGTTTCGAGGCCCTGCTGTCCTGACGGTCACGCGGCGGAGCCGCATGTCGACACAGCCGCGCCGCTCACACGGTCGCCACCACCGCGTACCGCTCGTCGCTCACCTCCTTGCCCCACAGCAGCGGCTGCTCCGACAGCCGCTCCACGCGCACGTCCGTGGCGAGCGGGGCCAGCAGGGCGGTGAGCCGGTCGGCGGGTATGCCGACCGGGGCCACGGTCCCCCACACCCCCTCCACCAGCACGAACCGTCCCCCGGGCCGCAGCAGACCGCGCCAGTGCCGCAGCACGCGCGCGGGGTCGGGCAGCGCCCACAGCACATGCCGTACGAGCACGGTGTCGAAGAGCCGCTCCCCCACCGGTGGCGCCGCCGCGTCGCCGAGGAGGAACACCGCGTCCCGGCCGGCGAGCTTGGCGCGGGCCCGCTCCACCATCGCCGGGGAGCTGTCGACCCCGGTGACCCGGTGGCCCTGCTCGGCGGCGAGGAGGGCCAGGCTGCCGGTGCCGCAGCCGAGGTCGAGGAGGTCGGCGGGGCGTCCGGGCAGCCATGTCCGCAGCCGCTCCGCCCAGGCCGCGCGCACCTCGGGCGAGCCCAGCCCGTGATCCGGCTCGGCGTCGAAGGTGGCGGCCTGCGCATCCCAGTCGACACTCACCGCAACGGTCCGATCACTCTGGTTCGTCATGCCCCCAGGGTGACACCCGCCACTGACACTCGGTCCGTGTGACAGCGACCACTGACAGACCGGCACCGATGAGGAACTCTCACCGAAAGCGTCTACCTCCGTGACAACACGGAACTCGGTAGGCGCTGAAGGAGGCAGCCATGCGCCGCGCAACCGTGCAGAAGCCCCTGAAGAAGACGGACAGCCGCCGGATCCGCGAGGAGGCCGACGACTGCCCCGCCGGACGCCCCGAGGTGCGGAAGGACATCGCACGCACCTGGTGGCCGGACGGCTGACCGCGGCCGTCCCCGCGTCCTTCAGCCCAGCCGCTTGCGGTAGTGGACACGGTCGTACGGCCCGTCCACCCGCCGCCCGACGACTTCGTAGCCGTACTTCGGGTAGAGCTCCTGGTTCTCCCACATCAGCGCGTTGGTGTAGAGCCTGACCTCGGGCAGGCCGAGCGCACGCGCGCGTGCGTCCACGAACTCCAGCAGCCGCCGTCCCACCCCCTGCCCACGCGCGTCGGGGTGGACGGCGATGCTGTCGAGGAAAAGATGATCGTCGTGGGCCTCGATGACGACGAGCCCGCTGACCGGCTCCCCGACGACAAACACCCTGCCCGCGGCCACGTTCGCCATGTGGTCCGCCTCCATGGGCTGCGGCACCACCCCTATGCGCGCGATGTAGTGGTGGTACGCCATGTCGGTCACGGCCTTCACGGCCGGTACGTCGGCGGCCCGGGCGGGCCGGATCTCGTCGTTCGCCATGGCGGGAACGCTAGCTTCCTCAGCGCAGTCTGAGCACTCCCTTAAGACGACCATAAGGATCTCCTTCGCCCGCTCCCAGCAGGCGATTCCACGGTTTCTTGGGGCTAGCTTTCTGATCGCCCCCACGGGATTCGGCCTGGCGGGACCGAGCCCGCCCCGAGGACCGTTCCGAGGAGTTCCCGCATGTTCGCAACACGCCGTAAGGCCGCCGTCGCCGTCGCGCTCGGTGTGGGAGCGGTCACGTTCACCGCCGCGCCCGCGTCCGCGCACGGCACGATGGGCGACCCGGTCAGCCGGGTCGCCCAGTGCTACGCGGAGAACCCGGAGAGCCCGAAGTCGGCCGCCTGTAAGGCGGCGGTGGCGGCGGGCGGCACCCAGGCTCTCTACGACTGGAACGGCATCCGCATCGGCGACGCGAACGGGCAGCAGCAGGCGCTGATCCCTCATGGCTCCGGGGCCTGACCGGCGGCTCAGGCCGGACAGGCCCCGGTGGCGTTCAGTTGGGCGGGCCGCTCAGCTGAACGCCGACGCGCAGCTGGTGGCGGTGGCGTGTGCCGGGTCGAGCGCGTTGGCCACCTCGTGGAAGGCGATCCGGTCGAAGAGCCCGATCGCCACGTGTTCGGAGAGGTCTGGCGGGCACAGGTTCTGGAGCAGGACGTTGTCGACGTCGGAGCCGCTCAGGTACTGGCTCTGCCAGGGAGTGGCCACCTCGTCGTACTTGGTGGCGATGACCGTGTAGTGCACACCGGGGACGGTGTCGCCGCCCGCGTTGAGCTTGGTGAGGAAGGCGGAGCCGGGGATCTGGTCGGCGAGGCCGGGGGTGGTGGCCGTGATCAGCTCCTCGGCGCCGGGGAAGTAGGGCAGCAGGTTGGTGAGGCCGCTGATGGTGGCACCGTGGTTGTCGGGGGCAAGACCGACGAGGGCGTTCACCTTGGCGGCACCGCCGAGGAACCTGAGGTAGTAGCGGGGCATCATGCCGCCCTGGGAGTGGCCGACGAGGTCGGCCTTGGCGGCGCCGGTCGCGCTGAGCACTTTGTCGACGTAGGCGGAGAGTTGCTCAGCCGACTTGTCGATGGGTCCTAGACCGTAGAAGACCGGGACGCCGTTCAGCTGGCCGTAGTCGAGGGAGAAGACGCAGTAGCCGCGGTCCTCCAGATACGGGGCCAGGGAGAGCCAGTTGTCGACGGAGTTGCCCAGTGTTCCGTGGACCAGGATCACGGGGCGGGGGTGGGCTGCGGAGGGGCGGCAGGAGTAGTCGTTCCAGCCGGTGCTGGGGGCGCTCGACGCGTGGGCGGTGGCGGCGGGGACGGTGGCGACGGCGACGGCGAAGAGCAGTGCGGTCAGGGGTCTGAGCACTCGTTTCCAGGGCAGCATCGTGTGATCTCCTTGCGGCTCAAGGGAGTTGCGACGGCCTTACGCCCTGTGATCCGGATCACGAGGATGCTGTTCACCCATCAAGTTACGGACGAGTAGTGCAACCGTGAAGTTACGCGTCGGTAAAACTTCCGGGTAACCGGTCGCGCACTACCCACCTGACGGGATGTCACCAGCTGGGCCTGAGGGGACCATAGGGGGCGATGCGCGCCAAACTGTCCCGCAACACACGCACTTCACCCTCCCCCAGCACATCACCCCAGCCCCGCACGACCTCCGCGGCTGCCTCCTCCGCCGCCCGCGCGCACGCCCACCCCCGCTCGGTGAGCACGACCAGCCGAGCCCGCGCGTCCTCGGGATGCGGCCGCCGCTCGGCATACCCCTTGCGCACGACTTCGTCGACAAGCTGACTTGCCGCCTGCTTGGTCACCCCGAGGTGCGCGGCGAGCTCGGTGACGGTCGCCCCGTCCGGGGCGAGTCGCGCGAAGGCGAAGCCATGGGCGGGCCTGATCCCCTCGAAGCCGCGGGCGACGACCCCCTCGTTGATGCGCTGGGTCAGCTCACCGGCGGCGGCGAGCAGGGCTGCGGACAGGGCCATGGCCTCGGAGTTCTGCACGGAGGCATTGAAACACCCTTGACGGAATGGTCAAGCAGCTTGACCATAGAGGCAAGTAGTCAAGTTACTTGACCAAATCGACCGGAGGCAGCCATGCCCGTCGTCCGTTCCGCCGAGTCCGTCACCCACGAGATCCACGGCGCCCGTTTCGTCTCGTACGCCACGCCCCGCACCGGCAGCGAGGAGCTGTGCGCGTGGCGCGGTGAGATCCCGGCCGGGACCAAGGCGCCCGCCCACACCGTCACCCGGGAGGAGATCTTCCATCTGCTCGTCGGTGAGCTCCTGGTCTCCCTCGACGGCCACACCGACCGCATCCGGGCCGGCGACACCGTCATCGTCAACGCCGGTGCCACCTTCGCCGTCGAGAACCCGACCGACCACACCGCACTCTCCTGGGTCACCACGTCCGTCGGCCTGGAGGCAGAGATGACCGACGGCACGCGGATCGCACCGCCGTGGGCCAACTGACGTACAGGAAAAGAGCGTTGCGGGTCGGCGCATCCGGGATCACTGGAGTTTCGAGCACGTGACCGGCGAAGGACTCACGCGGGTTCTCGCGCTCGGACACTACCTTCCCGCCTGTTGTCTCGATCTTCAGGCGGTTCGGCGTGAACGGTCATGCCGGAGCTGCGGCAGCCCTGCCCGGCTGGGGAACTGACGGCATGGTGCCCGTTTTGGGCAACTTCCCACTCCTTCAAGAATCGCCGATGCGTTCGAATGCGGGTCGCTGACCGGGGCCGATAGGGTTAGAGTAATCGAACGAGCGTACGATGAACATATCGGACGCATGGCCGAAAAGGGGTGGAGTGATGGAGGTGCGGCATGACGGGCTTCGCCCATCTGCACGTCGCGTCCGGTTACTCCGCCCGCTACGGCGCCTCCCATCCCGAGCAGCTCGTCCGGCGGGCGGCCGAGCGGGGCATGTCCGCGCTCGCGCTCACCGACCGGGACACGGTCACCGGGGCTGTTCGATTCGCACAGGCCTGCATGAAGGAGGGGGTCCGGCCGGTCTTCGGTATCGACCTCGCGGTGGAGGCCCTGGCGCCCCCGCCGCCCACCCAGCGCCGTCGCACCCCGGCGCGCGGTGGCGCACACGTCGTGGAGCCGCCGCTGCGGTTCGTCCTGCTCGCACAGAACCGGGAGGGATGGGCTCGGCTGTGCCGCATCACGTCGGCGGCTCACGTCGGTGCCGTGTCCGGTACACCCCCGGTGGTGCCGTGGCAGGCACTGCGCGAGTACGGCGGCCCCGGCCTGGCCGTCCTGCTCGGTCCGCTCTCGGAGCCGGTGCGGGCGCTGTCGGTGGGCCGGGAGGACGTCGCGATGAAGCTGCTGGCGCCCTGGACGGAGATCTTCGGGAGAGAGGTCCGGTTGGAAGCCGTTGCGCAGAAACGTTTCGGCATGAATCCCGGGTCCCTGCGCCTCGCCGCCCGCACCCTCGCCCTGGCCGACCGCACCCGCACCACCGCCGTGCTCTCCAACGCCGTCCGCTACGCCGACCCCGACCAGCACCGCCTCGCCGACGTACTGGACGCCGCACGCCTGCTGCGCCCCATCGACCGGCGCCGGCTGGACAGCGGACAGCGCTGGCTCAAGGACGAGCGAGGAATGGAGACCGTCGCCCGCATGATCACCGAATGCGCCGGAGAAGACATCCGCCGGGCCCGCCGGCTGATGGCGGACACCGCCATCACGGCGGCCGCGTGCACCGTCGACCCGGTAGCGGACCTCGGACTCGGCGCCCGGCACTTCCCCGAACCGTCCCTCTTCGGCGCCGAGCCCCGGGCGGACGGAGCGGCCCAGCTGCTGCGCGGGCAGTGCGAGGCCGGCCTGGCCAGACGTGGCCTCGACCGCGACCGTACGGCGCTCGACCGGCTGGACGAAGAGCTCAAGGTGATTGCCGCGCTGAACTACGACTCGTACTTCCTCGCCGTCGGCCAGGTCGTCGCCGACATCCGGGCCAAGGGCATCCGGGTCGCCGCCCGCGGCTCCAGCGCCGGATCGATGGTCTGCCACACCCTGGACATCGCCACCGCTAACCCGCTCGACCACCGTCTGCTGTTCGAACGCTTTCTGAGTACGCGCCGCAAGTCGCTGCCCGACATCGACATCGACGTGGAATCCGCCCGCCGCCTGGAGTGCTACGACACGATCTTCGAACGCTTCGGCAAGGAGCGGGTCGCGGTCACCGCCATGCCCGAGACCTACCGTGCCCGCCGGGCCCTGCGGGACACCGGCCTGGCCCTCGGGATCGCGCCCGCGGACGTCGACCGGATCGCCAAGAGCTTCCCGCACCTGCGCGCCTGCGACATCACCGGAGCCCTCGCCGAACTGCCCGAACTACGGCAACTGGCCGCCGAGGCACCCCGGTACGGCCCGCTGTGGGAACTCGCCGAGGGCCTCGATGCCCTGGTCCACGGCATGGCCATGCACCCCTGCGGCGTGGTCATCAGCGACGCCACACTCCTGGACCGACTGCCGGTGCAGCCCACGCCGCAGGGCGACTACCCCATGGCCATGGCTGCAAAGGAGGAGATCGAGGCACTGGGCAACATCAAACTCGACGTCCTGGGCGTGCGCATGCAGTCCGCCATGGCCCACGCCGTCACCGAAATCGAACGGACCACCGGCAACCGCATCGACCTCGACAACCCCAAGCAGGTGCCGCTCGACGACGTCTTCGCGTTCAAGCTCATCCAGGAGAGCCAGACCCTGGGTCTGTTCCAGCTGGAGTCCCCCGGCCAGCAGGACCTCCTCTCCCGGCTGCAGCCGCGCGACGTGCAGGACGTCATCGCCGACATCAGCCTCTTCCGTCCCGGACCGGTCGCCGGCGGCATGCCCGAGCGCTACATCGCCGCCCGCCACGGCGGCACGCCCGACTACGCCCACCCGGACCTCGAACCAGTGCTGTCCGACACCTACGGCGTGACCATCTGGCACGAGCAGATCATCGAGACGCTGTCGGTGATGACCGGCTGCGACCGGGCCTACGCGGAGTTCACCCGGCGGGCGCTCGGCGACAAGAACGAACTGCCTGGGATCAGGGACTGGTTCCATGGCCTGGCACGCGCGCGTGGCTACAGTGCGGCTGTCCGGGACGAGGTCTGGAGGACCGTCGAGGCTTTCGGCGCGTACGGCTTCTGCCGCGCCCACGCGGTCGCCTTCGCCGTACCAGCCCTGCAGAGTGCCTGGCTGAAGGCGCACTACCCGGCGTTCCTGCTGGCCGGCCTTCTCGAACACGACCCCGGGATGTGGCCCAAGCGCGTCCTCGTCTCCGACGCTCGTCGGCGCGGTGTCCCCGTCCTGCCTGTCGACATCAACCGCTCCCGGGTGGGACACACGGTGGAGAAGACCGACGCAGACCAGTGGGGCGTACGGCTTGCCCTGTCCGCGGTGCACGGCATCAGCGAGGACGAGTGTGCCCGGATCGAGGAGGGTCAGCCGTACGGATCGCTGTCGGACTTCTGGCAGCGGGCCCATCCCAGCAGACCGGTCGCCGAGCGGCTCGCGCAGATCGGTGCGCTCACCTGCCTGCACGACGGCCGCCTCACCCGCCGCGACCTGCTGCTGCAGATCGCCGAACTCCATCGCCAGTCCCGCACCCGGTCCGCGCACGAGGGACAACTGCCCATCGCCGCGGACGCCGTCGGCGGGGCGGAGCCGAGTGGCCTGCCGGAGATGACCGGACGCGAGGCCCTGAGCGCCGAGCTGAGCACCCTCGGCATCGACGTCTCCAGGCACCTCATGGAGCACCACCACCGGCTGCTGCGCGAGATCGGCGCGACCGACGCGGCCCACCTGGCCGGACTGCGCGCCGGTCAGCAGGTCCTCGTCGCGGGTGTGCGGGCCTCCACCCAGACCCCGCCGATCGCGAGCGGCAGGCGGATCATCTTCGTCACCCTGGAGGACGGCTCCGGCCTGGTCGACCTGGCGTTCTTCGAGGACTCCCACCCGGCCTGCGCGCACACCGTCTTCCACAGCGGGCTGCTGCTGGTGCGCGGCACGGTGCAGGTGCGCGGCAGCCGTCGTACCGTCGTCGGCACCATGGCCTGGGACCTGGACGAGATCGCCGCCGCCCGCCGCGACAACGGCCCCGAGGCCGCGCTCGCCCTCCTCGGCGCCAGCCGCCCGCACCCGACGCCCGCCCAGCCACAGCGCACCCTGGCCAACGGCACCACCGGCGCCCGTCTGCACCCGTACGCCGACCTCCAGCCCGCCGGCACCCGCTCCGCCGACCTGAAGAAGTTCGGCCACCGAAGCCCAGGGAGCGCGGGATGAGCAGACGGCAGCGGCACATCGCCCACCTCCACCTGCACGCCGCACTGACCGAGGAACAGTACGCCGACGTGATCGAATACCTGTGCGGCATCACGCCCCACGTCCACGCCGTCCCACCCGACGCCGTCCAGCTCGACCTGACCTCGGCACTCCGATACTTCGACCTCTCCCCCTACGACATGGTCCAGACGACGATGATGAGGCTGAAGCTTCTCTACGGCATCGACTGCAGCGCCGGACTCGCGAGCAACCGCATGCTCGCCGCCATGGCCGCCGACGCCTCCGCACCGGGAGAGACCACCTGGGTCCCCGCCGAGCAGGCCGCCGACTGGCTGTACCCCCGCCCGGTCGTCGCACTGCCGGGCATCGGCCGCGCCACGGCGACCACCCTCAACCGGTACGGCCTGCACACCATCGGCCAGATCGCCGACCTGCCCGCGGCGACCCTGCAACGCCTTCTCGGCGTCGGCCAGGCCCGGCTGCTGTCCGAACGCGCCCGCGGCCACGACCCCCGCCCGGTCACCCCCACGGAACCGGCGACACACCTGAGCACCGACCTCGTGCTGGAGCGGGACTGTCTCGACCCGGCGCAACACCACCGATCCGTCCTGAGACTCGCCGACCAGATCGGACAGCGCCTGCGTGGCGAAAAACAGGTCACGGGCCGCATCACCCTCACGGTGCGGTACGCCGACCGCAGCACCACCACACGCACCCGCAAGCTCGAAGAGCCCACCGACCACTCACCCGCCCTCGCCACGGCCGCTCTCGGCCTGCTGGCCGGCCTCGGGCTGCAACGCGCACGAGTGCGTGCCTTCACCATCCGCGCCGACGACCTGCTACCTGCGGCCGCCGCCCACCGCCAGCTCTCCATGGACCCCGGCGACGATCACGCCCGCACCGCCGAAGCCGCCGCGGACAGAGCCCGCCGCCGCTTCGGGCCGGAAGCCGTAGGGCCCGCCGCTCTCGCCGGCGGCCGCCAGGGACGCCGGAGCCGGGCCATGAAGTGACCCCATGCCGGAACCACTGACCTCGGCAGGCAGAGGCCGAAGCACAGCCTATGGCCGCTGTCGGTGGCCGGACGTGGCTGAACGCGGGAGAGGCTGTTCGGCCCAGACGGTCTTGCCGTCGGGCGTATGGCGGACGCCCCAGTTCTGTGCGAGTTGGGCGACGATGAACAGGCCGCGCCCGCCTTCGTCGACAGTGTTCGCGTGGCGCAGCCGTGGCGCGAGGAAGTCTCCGTCGTGGACTTCGCAGGTGAGTGTGCGGTCCTTGATGAGCTGCAACCGGACAGGCGGGGCGCCGTAGCGGACGGCGTTGGTGACCAGTTCGCTGACGATCGTTTCGGCGGTGTAGGCGGTTTCCTCATCGACGCTCCACCGGAGGAGCTGGTGGCGGGCGTGGGCGCGCGCCGTGGCGACAGCCTTGGGGTGGTGGTCGAGATGCCAGGTGGCGACCTGGTCGGCGGGGAACGGGTTGGTGCGGGCGAGAAGGAGGATGACGTCGCCGTGGCGGGTGTCGTTGCGCAGCCGGTAGAGCACGTCGTCGCACAGGTCCTGCAGTGGCCGCTCCGGGTGGGCCAGCACCTGCCGGAGGGTGTCCGGGGACGGTGAGGTGTGCAGCAGGGACGAGGTGTAGAAGGCGAGGACGCTGCCGTCGGCGACGGAGACCGTGGTGGCGGCGAAGGGAGGTCCCGTGGCGCAGCCCAGGGAAGGCCCGCTCGGCAGGTCGGGTATCTCGGTGGTCCCGTCGGGGTGGGCGATGACGGGTGGGGGATGGCCGGCCAGGGCGATGGTGCAGGTCTGGGCGAACGGGTCGTGGACGGCGTACACGCAGCTTCCCGTGAGGGGCATGGGATCGCCGGGCGGCAGAGCCGCGCGCTCCTCGGCGAGGCTGGTGGCGGTGTCGTTGAGGCGGGCGAGGAGCTCGTCGGGCCCCAGGTCGAGTGCGGCCAGGGAGTGGATGGCGGTCCGCATCTGTCCCATCGTGATGGCCGCGTGGATGCCTTGGCCGGCGGCTTCGCCGACCACCAGGGCGGTGCGAGCGCCGGACAGGGCGAAGGTGTCGAACCCGCCGCCTCCGCCCACCGCGGAGGGCACGTGCATGTGCGCGCTTTCGACGGTCGCCCATGTCGAGAGGTGGGGCGGCAGCAGGTGACGCTGGACTGTCAGGGCGATGGTGTGTTCACGGGTGTAGCGACGGGCGTTGTCGATGCACAGCGTGGCGTGAGCGGCCACTTCCAGGGCGAGGGCGATATCGCCCTCGTCATAGACGTCGGCCTGGTCGGTGCGGTACAGGCTCAGCAGTCCCAGCACGGTTCCGCGCAGTGTCAGGGGTGCCGTGATGAGAAAGCGGGCGCCGGAAACACGGATCGCCTCGGCGCGGGGCGGGTCGGCCGCCAGCCAGGGGGTGTCAGGTGCCAGGGCGACGAGGCGGGGCTTGAGGTCGGTCAGCGTCTGGGCGTAGGGCGTGGGGAACGGCAGAGCGCGTACGTCGCCCACCGGATGTGCCTGGATCTGCTCCTCGCCGCCGCTGTGACGGTAGGCGGCACGGCGTAGCGGCACCTCCGGCCCCAGCGGGCTCGGGGGAGGTTCCTCGCCGCGTATCACGGCGTCCACCACTTCCACCACGACGATGTCGGCGAGGTCCGGCACCACGGCCTGCGCCAGTTCCTCGCAGGTGGCCACCACGTCGAGGGTCCGTCCCACGTGCTCGCGCACGGCACCGAGGACCCGCATACGGGCGCCCGCCCTTTCGCGCTCGGTGACATCGAGCATCTCCGTGAGCACGCCCCACACCCTCCCCTGCGCGTCCTCCAGACGGGACACCGAGACGGAGAACAGGTACTCCGGCCCCGGTGCGCCCTTCGGACGCACCCCGACGAGTCGCCCCCGCACCGGCGCGCCGTTCTCCAGCACGCCGCGCAGCATGGCCTCCACCTCACCGGGTGCGGAAAGGTCGTACACGTCGGTGACGGGCCGGCCCACGATCTGTTCGTCGGGCGCTCCGTGCAGAATCGGCCTGGTGAGGTTGATCCGCAGGATGCGCAGCTCCGTGTCCAGGATCAGCAGGCCGTTGGGCGACTGGTGGAACAGGGCTTCCAGCACTGCGGCACCCTTGCCCGGCGAGACGGCTTCGTTGTGCGCCACGGCAACCCACCTCCCTAGTCCAGCCTGCACCGAGCCCCGATGCGCCGCTCCTTCGACCGGTTGCCGTGTCGTGAGCACGGCAGGGCTGGGTAGGCCGGCGCGCATGGTCGATGTCGTCCCCACGGATCCACGGCAAGAGGCCGCCCAGGGCCGGGTGGCCATCTGGCCGGCGCCGGGGACCTTCGGTGGCCGGCACAGCACTGCTGCTGCTCCAAGGACGCCTCGCAGGAAGTACGGGACCGGTGCGGCCGTCTCCGGGTCCGGGCGAGCGCCTCCCTGCACAAGCACGGCCGGTCCGCCTGACGCCGCCCGGCGCACCGCATGGAGATGCCCCACCCCTTGGACGGCGGATTCCAGGGGGGCGGGGCATCTCGGGGGGGGTTCGGCGCGGGTCAGCCGATCTGGGTGCCGGTGGCCGACAGTGCCTCCGTCACCGGCTGGAAGAACGTCTCCCCGCCGGAGGTGCAGTCGCCGCTGCCGCCCGAGGTCAGGCCGATCGCGTTGCCGCCGGAGAAGAGCGAGCCGCCGCTGTCGCCCGGCTCGGCGCACACGTCGGTCTGGATGAGCCCGCTCACCGTGCCCTCCGAGTAGTTCACGGTGGCGTTGAGACCGGTGACCGTGCCGTCGTGGACCTGGGTGGTGGAGCCGCTGCGGGACACCTTCATGCCCACGGTCGCCTCGGACGCGCCCGTGATCTTCTGGGTGGAGCCGTTGTAGAGGTCGACCTCGCTCGGGTGGTCCACCGCGGAGGTGTACTTGACCAGACCGAAGTCGTTGCCCGGGAAGCTGGACTGGGCGTTCTGGCCGATCACGTTGCCGGAGGAGTCCGACCAGGTGGAGATGGCGTCGGTGCAGTGCCCGGCGGTCAGGAAGTACGGCTCGCCGCCCTTGACCACGTTGAAGCCGAGCGAGCAGCGCCCGCCCGACCCGCTGATCGCGTCACCGCCGGCGATGAAGGGCTTGAACTCCCCCTTCGAGTGGCGGAGTTCCACCTTCTCGCCGAGCCCGTCGACGACCTTGGTGAGCTTGGTCAGCGCGGCCCCGGCGACCGTCTTGTCGGCGGTGACGACGACCTTGTTGGTGACCGGGTCGGTCGCCCACGAGGTGCCTGGGATGGTGGCGTCCTGCTTGAGCGTGGTCCGCGCGCTGTCGAGTTCGGCGAGGGAGTTGGCGACGAGTCTCGCCTTGGCCCCGGCCGCCTCGACGGTCTGCGCGGCGGTGTCGTCGAGCACGTTGACGACGAGGTTCTTGGTCTTGGCGTCGTAGTACGTACCCGCCGCGTCGGTACCGAGGTCGGCGGCGAGCGCCGAGCCGAGCTTTCCGGCCGCCGGCACGGACAGGATCTGCGGTGCGGCGGCCTTGGCGGGCTCGCTGGCGTTCGCACTCTGGAAGGTCACTCCTGCGGCGACGAGCGCGGCTATGCCCGCGCCGGCGAGGGCCGCCCGGCGCCTGGGTATGCGTCGGTGCTTCAACTCATGTCCTCCTGTGGGGGGTCGGCCCGTAAGGTTGTGGGGACCTCGGAGCCGGAAGGCTGGTTGACGGGCGCCCACTATTCCGAGACCCACGGGGAGCACACAAGGTCGAGTTCAGTACGCGCGTGCGCGGATGTTGTGCGCCCCCTGTGCCCGAGCCGTTCACAGTCACCCACGGAGGGCCCAGGAGGATTCGCACTGCAAACACTAGGGCGAGTAACCGTTGACGGAGAGTGGCCTTTACCCCTGTCCGGAATTCGCCTCTCCAGGAGCGCCCTTCGCCCCGTTCCCCCCGGCCCCGTCCGCCCCGGGCGGCAGTTGCTGCTGAGCCCGCTCCAGGAACCGCAGCAGTTCCACCGGGAACGGCAGCACCAGGGTCGAGTTCTTCTCGGCGGCGACCGCCACCACCGTCTGCAGCAGGCGCAGCTGGAGCGCGGCGGGCTGCTCCGACATCTCCTTGGCCGCCTCGGCGAGCTTCTTGGAGGCCTGGAGTTCGGCGTCGGCGTTGATGACCCGGGCCCGGCGCTCCCGGTCGGCCTCGGCCTGCCGGGCCATGGACCGCTTCATGGTCTCGGGCAGCGAGACGTCCTTGATCTCGACACGGTCGATGGTGACACCCCACTCCACGGCCGGGCTGTCGATCATCAACTCAAGGCCCTGGTTGAGCTTTTCGCGGTTCGACAGCAGGTCGTCCAGCTCGCTCTTGCCGATGATGGACCGCAGTGAGGTCTGTGCCATCTGCGAGACCGCGAACCGGTAGTCCTCGACCCGGACGATCGCCTCGGCGGGCGCGGTCACCTTGAAGTAGACGACGGCGTCGACGCGGACGGTCACATTGTCGCGGGTGATGCCCTCCTGCGCGGGCACCGGCATGGTGACGATCTGCATGTTGACCTTCTGGAGCCGGTCCACGAACGGGACGATCATGGTGAACCCGGGCTCGCGCACCTCCGGTCGGAGCCGGCCGAGGCGGAACACCACGCCTCGCTCGTACTGTCTGACGACCCGCGCCGCGGCCAGCGCGTAGACCGCGCCGACGGACACGAGAGCGGCTCCGGCCGCCACCAGCGCCTCGACCATGCCGGCCCCCAGGGGGTGACTCCAATGGTCCTTCGACGGTAACCCCGGCACCCGCCCAAAAGGGAGCCCCCGCACGCCGGTTGCGTACGGGGGACCACTGGGCTGGGAGCGGATCCGGGAGGATCGTCAGCCGACGCTCACGCCGTAGTAGCTCAGCGCCTCGGTGACCGGCTGGAAGAAGGTCGTACCGCCGGAGGTGCAGTCGCCGCTGCCGCCGGAGGTCAGACCGTAGGCCACGGAACCGCCGTAGAGCGGGCCGCCGCTGTCGCCGCCCTCGGCGCAGACCGTGGTCTGGATCATGCCGTAGACGACGTCACCGCTGCCGTAGTTGACGGTGGCGTTGAGGGCGGTGACCCGGCCGCTGTGCGTGCCGGTGGTCGAACCGCGGCGGTACACCGTCGTACCGACGGCCGGGGTGGCCGCGCTGGAGATGGTCTGGCTGCCGACCGCGCTCGGGTGCGCGATCGAGCTGTTGGTGTACTTCACCAGCGCGAAGTCGTTCGTCGGGAAGCTGTAGCTGACGTTGGTGCCCAGGACCGTGGTGTGGCCGGAGTTGCTGTACCAGGTCGAGGCCACCTGACCGCAGTGCCCGGCGGTCAGGAAGTAGTACGTGCTGCCGCTGTGCACGTTGAAGCCGAGCGAGCAGCGGTAGGCGCCGCCGTAGATGGCGTCGCCGCCGGTGATCAGCTTCTTGAAGGTGCCGTTGGTGTGCTTGATGGTGAGCGCGCCGGAGTTTGCGCCCGCCTGCCGCTTGATCTTGGCGATCTCGGCCTTGGAGACCGTGTTGTCGACGGTGACGACGACACGGTGGGTCTTGCTGTCGACGGCCCAGGCGGTGCCGGGGACGTTCGCTTTCAGAACGGAGCTGTTCACGGCCTTCAGTTCGCTTGCGCTGAAGGTGTGAGCATCACTCGCGCTCGCGGTGGGGACGGCGAACGCTGCCGCGGCCAGGAAACCGGTGCCCACGGCGATCAGCCGGGTCCGTCTCGAGATACCGCTGCGGGGGGTGGTGCGCTTGATCCTCACTTGTCGTTCCCTCCCAGGGGAAGTCAGGGGGCCCGCGTGGGGTCGGGGCCCGTGAGGCGCAGCCAGGGGCGGGCGCCCGGGTTCCGGACACGTAATGCTCCTGACAAGCGCTGAGGGGGAGTATTCGGCCGAACGACCGGTATCCGCAAGAGTGCCTTTCGGCCGCGCGACTGTGTTCGAACCATGTCGACTTTGTGTGATCTCGTTGTGATCCGGGCGAGTTGACGCCGGTCATAATTCCTGCCAAAGCGTCAGGCCACTATGCGCTCCCCCGCGTCGACCCTGAGGCCCAGCCTGTTCCCGGACGGCGGGAAGGGGCAGATGAAGTGATCCGCGAAGGCGCACGGCGGCAGCTGCGCCCGGTTGAAGTCGACGGTGGTGGAGCCGTCGGCGGCCGGGGCGGCCGAATAGAGGAACCTGAACCGGTAGCTGCTGACCCCGCTGGTGGCGTCGGCGAACACCGCCCACAGCCGGCCGTCGGCCTGCTCGGCGACCTGGAGCGTCAGGTCCTCGCCCGCCAGGGTGTAGGCGAGTTCCCCGGCGAGCACGAGCGCGCGCTCCACTCCGTCCGCGGTGTCGACGCGGACGGTGCGCCGGTCGTCGTCGTACGGGGTGAAGCGGCCCGGCACCGACCAGCGCGGGTCGTAGGGGGCGGCTTCGATGCCCAGGAAGGTGCGGCGGGTCTCGGCGGCCGGGTCGTAGTCCCGTACGCCCCAAGTGCCTTCGCGGATCAGCACGACCAGGCGGCGCTCGCCCAGCGTGACCCGGGCCGACGGTTCTCGGTCGGCGGCGAGCCGGACCTCACCGGCGAAGGGTTCGCCGTCCACGGTCAGGCCGTCGGCCTCCGTGGCGGTGAGCAGCACGGTGTCGCCGTCCACCGCCCAGACGCCGGGGACACCGGGAAGGCGCCCTTCCGGATGGTCCTCGATCATGGGGGTCCCCCCAGGCCGTTCAGGCACTGGGGGAGGGTGCCGGTCAGCGCGAGCGGCCCGTAGGGAGCCGACACGGTCTCCACCCGGTGCTCGTGCCAGCGCTTCCAGTCGCCGGCTGCGTCCGCGGTCATACGATCAGCCCTTCCACAGCTCTTAGCATGATCTCTATCATCTGTTTCATATGCGCTCAAACAGTCCATATCGGCCGGGAGCCCCGTTTTTCAGGGCGCCGCCAGCTGGCCGGCGGCCCGGGCGAGGCCGAGGTGCTCGCGCAGGGTGCTGCCCGGGTAGAAGGTGCGGAAGAGCCCGCGGTGCTGGAGGAGCGCCACGGTGCCGTTGACCAGCCGCTCCAGATCGCGGCGCGGTTCGGCGGGGACGAGGTGGAAGCCGTCGGTGGCGCCCTCGCCGTGCCAGCCGGCGATCAGCTCCGCGAGGTCCACCGGGCCGCCCCGGTACAGCGGGCCCTGCACGGTCTGCCGGGGGCCGCCGCCACCGTGCCCCGGCTCGGCCGCGCGCTCCCCGTCCCCCAGATCCACCAGCAGACTCACCAGCACCCGCAGCGCGTCCGGCTCCCGCCCGAACTCCCGCGCCTGTTCCCTCAGTTCCTCGCGTGCGGTGGCGGCCTGCGCGGAGCTCGCGGCCCGCACCAGGACGACATCGGCGTACCGGGCGGCGGTCCGCCGGGCGGCCCCCTCGGCGGCGTGGGCCACCCGGACCGGATGCCCCGGCGAGGGCCCGGGCGCGTCGCTCCACCAGCCGGCCCGGCCCCGGCTGATCTGGTCGAGGTGGGCGAGGGCGGTCTGCGGGGCGGTCACCAGCGGCACCAGCCCGATCCGCCGGGTGGCCGGGGCCACCTGCGACAGCACGGCGAGCGCGTCGGTCTCGGTCCACCCGAAACGGCCGTCGAGCGTGACGAAGTCCAGGCCCCCGCTCTCGGCGAGCCGCACCAGCTCGACGTAACTCTCCGCCTCGAACACACCGACCTGGTCCACGGCGGCGGCCAGATGCAGCAGCCCCCGGCCGTACGAGCCGGTCATGACAGACCATCCTCTCCGCACATCACAGCACCTTGGAAAGAAACGCCCGCGTCCGCTCCTCCCGCGGAGCGTCCAGCACCTCCGTCGGCGGTCCCGCCTCCACGACCCGTCCGTCGGCCATGAAGACGACCGTGTCGGCGACCTCCCGGGCGAACCCGATCTCATGGGTGACGACGATCATCGTGGTCCCCTGCCGGGCCAAGTCCCTTATGACGTCGAGGACTTCACCCACCAGCTCGGGGTCGAGCGCGGACGTCGGCTCGTCGAACAGCAGCAGTTTCGGCTCCAGCGCCAGCGCCCGCGCGATCGCCACCCGCTGCTGCTGACCACCGGAGAGCTGCCGCGGATAGGCGTCGGCCTTGTCGGCGAGCCCCACCCGCTCCAGCAGCCTCCGGGCGCTCGCCACGGCCTCGGCACGCGGGCGTTTCAGCGCGGCGACCGGCGCCTCGATGACGTTCTCCACCACGGTCAGGTGCGGAAAGAGATGGAAGTTCTGGAAGACGAACCCGATCCGGGTCCGCTGCTTCAGCACCTCCCGCTCGGGCAGCTCGTACAGCCTGTCCCCGGAGCGCCGGTAGCCGATCAGCGTGCCGTCCACGCTGATCACCCCCTGGTCGACCTTCTCCAGGTGGTTGATGGTGCGCAGCAGCGTCGACTTGCCGGATCCGGAGGGCCCGAGGACGACGGTGACCTCACCGGCCCGCACCTGGAGGTCGATGCCCTTGAGCACCTCCAGCGTGCCGAATCTCTTGTGCACGGACCTGATGTCGACCATGACGGTCATGGAGTGGATCCCTCGCAGATCTGAGTCGTTGGAGGCGGACTAGGCGGCGACCCGGCCCGTCACGTCCGCCAGGAATGCCAGCGCCGCCCGCGCCGTGGCGTCGTTCTGCCGGAACGCGGGCCCTCCGGTGCGCGGCCGGGTGAACGCACCGGGCGTACGGCCGTCAGTGAACGGCCCGAGCGCGAACCGCCGGGGATGCGGCCGCCCGTCCTCGTCGAGGATCCGCCCGTCCACGGGGTCCACCCTGAGCAGCCCGTCGGGCGTCTCGGCGGCCCCGTCGGTCCGGAGTTCGCGCAGCAGCGTGTCCCGGGCCCGCCGCACGGTCGGTTCGGGCAGCCGCGCCTCGACCAGCGCCCGCGCCTCGACAAAGGATCCGGGCACGGTGTCCGCGGACGCCCGGAATACCCCGTCCCGCGCCTCCACCGTCATCCCGGCGCCGACGAACCTGACCACCCCCGCCCGGGACAGCGCGAGCAGTTGCCGCAGCCGGGGCCCGGGCGGCCCCGAGGCGAGATAGCTGAAGAACCCGTGCCACCAGGACCCGATGTCACCGAGCCGCACCAACTGCCCGTAGACGGAGAGCAGTCCGAGGAATACCGCCAGATCGGGGCTGTACGACGGGTCATGGCGGCGGCTCAAGTCCCCCTCGATGTACTCCCGCAGCCCCTTCTGGAAGTCCTCGTGCGATCCGTACCGCACCCCGTCCAGCGGTCGGTCCAGCGCAGCGAGATCGAGCCGGTCGGCCGGGTCCGGTACGGCGGCCGCCACCAGCGCCCGCGCTTCGGCGTCGTCCTCGGCGGCGGCGTACTTCTCCTCGAAGTCCGGCCAGGCGACGGCCGTCCGCTCGGGGTGGACGGTGAACAGCCGGTGGTAGTGGGCGAAGCCCAGCTCCTTGGTGACCAGCGGCCACACGTCCCGCCGGAAGTCGAACCCGCCCGGCCGGGCGAGCAGTTCCTGGACCTCGCCGGGGCCGAAGAAGCGGGGCAGCGGCGGCCGTTCGCCGGTCCAGTCGTATCCGATCTTCGAGTGGTACGGCACTCCGCGCCGCGACCCGACGTACAGCACCGGCTCCCGCCCGGACGGCACATAGGTGTCACCGTCGTACCGGCCGCCCCGCCCCTCCGTGAGCAGCACCATCAGGTCGACGAAGGCCAGCCCGAAGCCGCGTACCAGCACCGGCTCGCCGGGCCGCAGTGCGGACAGGTCGCTGTCGGCGGTGAAGTCCGGCGGCAGGTGGACCAGGCCGTGCGTGCCGGCGTACGCGGCCAGGGCGGCCTGCTCGGGGTCGAGGTCGGCGTCCAGATGACCGAGGGCGAGAACGACGAGGTCGGCGAGGAGCGGACGCGGGCGGCCCTCCAGCCAGACCTGCTGGCGCCCCTCGCGGGGCCCACTCACCCGCAGGGCACGGCGGGGGTGGTGGTGCACCGTGACGCCCTCGGGAAGGTCGGCCACGGCTCGGTCGTAGACGTGCCGCAGGTACCGGCCCTGGATCTGCCGGTCGGCGAAGGTGCGGCCGTCCAGGCCCGCCCACTCGTGCAGGGTCGGCCCCTCCCGTACCGGGCCGGTCATCCGCACCGTCTCGTCCGTGAACATGGTGACGTCCTCGGCGTGCGAGTTCATCCACAGCAGCGGCGACTGGGCGGCCCGCCAGATGCGGCCGGCGCCCGGCGGATGCGGGTCGACCAGATGGATGTCGAGGCCCGACCCTGCGTACATCTCGGGCGCGTTGGCGGCGATGCGTTCGAGGAGACCGGTCCCCCGCGGCCCGGCCCCCACGATCACCAGCTGGGGCCTCATCGGCCCGTCTCCGTGCCGCGCGCGTAGTGCTTCTCGACGTAGTACTGGCCGATGCCGAGCACGGAGGTGACGACCGTGTACCAGAGGGTGGCGACCATCAGCAGCGGGATGACCTGATAGGTCTGGTGGTAGATCAACTGTGCTGAGAACAGCAGGTCGTTGACGGCGATGACGCTGACGATCGAGGTGCCCTTGAGGGTGCCGATCAGCATGTTGCCGGCCGGCGGCACGATCGCGCGCATCGCCTGCGGCAGCACGATGCGCCGCCAGCGACGCCACCGGCTCAGGCCGAGCGCGTTCGCGGCCTCGATCTGGCCGCGGTCCACGGAGAGGATGCCTCCGCGCACCACCTCGGCGGCGTAGGCGGCCTCGTGCAGGGTGAGGCCGACGATCGCGACGGCGACCGGGCTGAGCAGGTCGACCGTCCGGACGCCCAGTACCTGCGGGTACAGGGCGCCGATGTTGAACCAGAGCAGCAGCTGGACCAGGATCGGGATCGACCGGAACAGCCAGACGTATCCCCAGCTGACCGTCCGCAGCACGGGGTTGGCGGAGAGCCGGAACGCGGCGAGCAGGGTGCCGAGCGCGAAGCCGAGGACCATCACGACGGCGGTCAGCCACAGGGTGAGCCACAGTCCGCGAAGCACGGAGTCCGAGGTGAAGTAGTCGGCTACGACGTCCCACTGGAACGCCTTGTTGCGCACGACCGAGTCGATCGCGAGCCCGAGCAGGACGAGAACGGCGACGGCGGCCGCCCACTGCCCGTACCGGCGCTGCGGGACGATTCTCAGGTCGTCCGCGCGCTCGGGTATGTCGGGGGCGGCGGGGGCTTTGGCGAGGGTGTCGGATGACATGCGAAGACTCCGTGACGGATCAGTCGAGCACGGTGGACGCGCACACGGTGGTGCGGCGGGTGCCTTCACACGGAGCGCCGCCGGGCGGCGCTCTTACGGCCGAGCCCCTCAGCAGGGCCGTCCGTCGACTGTACGGGGCCGTTTCCCCTCTCTGTCAAGGGTGTCCGGAGTGTGAGCAGCGCGTCTCAAGTCAGTTGACGGGGAATCGGAGACCTGTTCCACTTGGCCCATGCATCCGCAGCAGTGGCTGGTCACCCGCTCCCACATCGACTTCGGTCGCGTGTGGTCCTGTTCCTGTTGAGCTGACCCACTGCACGCCCCGCCTTCGGCGGGGGCTCTCCGCGTTCTCCCTCGCGCTCCTCGCTTCGCCTTCACACGCGCACCCCTCCCCTCGCGCCACCCCCCGCGCTCCGCACGCCTGCTGATCCCAGGAGACCGCTCGACGATGCGTACGCCCACACATGCCCGTTACAGGAAATTCGCTCCCTTTATTATGATCACCTCGGCCGCGGCCCTGCTCCTCACCGCCTGCGGTTCGGGCTCCGGCGGTTCCTCGGGGACCGGCGGCACCCAGGGGGTGGCCGCCGAGAGCAACGCGATCCCCACCACGGACGTGGTCTCCGCGATTCGCAAGGACGACAAGGCCGCCGGGCTGCTGCCCTCGGGCGTCACCGGCCTCACCGTCGCGGTCACGGTCGGCGGCACCCCGCCCGGCACCGCCTATCTGCCCGACGGCAAGACCCTGACCGGCCAGGACGTCGACTTCACCAAGGCCGTGGCGAAGGTACTGGGTATCAAGCTCAAGATCGAGCAGGCCAGTTTCGAGGCGATCCTGCCCGCCCTGGACAGCGGCAAGTACGACTTCGGCGCCGCCAACTTCGGGGTGACCGACGAGCGCCGCAAGGCCATCGACTTCGTCACCTACATCAACGACGGCCAGGGCTTCGCCACCCGTGCGGACAGCACGCTGTCGAAGATCACCGACCTACGGCAGCTGTGCGGCCTGAACGTCGCCACCGGCGCGGGCACCACCTTCGAGGCGACCCTGGAGGAGAACAAGAAGGTCTGCACAGACGCCGGCAAGAAGGCGTACGGCGTGCAGACCTACGGCGAGCAGAGCGCCATCTGGTCGTCCGTCCAGCAGGGCCGAAGCGATGTCGTGATGTCCACGATCAACGGCCTGCGCTATGCCGTCGCCCACCAGCCGGGCCTGAAGTTCCTCAACGAGTACCACCGTCTCGATGTCGGCTTCGCCTTCAAGAAGGGCACGAAACTGGCGCCCGCGTTCCAGGCGGCCGTGAACAAACTCATCACCGACGGTACATACGACCGGATCCTGAAGAAGTGGGGGACGACCGCGTCGGCGATCGACGCGTCGCGGATCTCCCCGCCCGAGCTGAAGAACTGACAGTACGTCAGGGCGATACGACGCTGAGCTGGGCTGTCGTATCGACTGACTGTCGGTTCGTCACCCGCCGCCCGTTCACCCGGACGCACCGCTCATCACCCATACGCCCGGAACAATCATATTTCACTCACAGTCAGCAGCCGTGCGTGCAACGGCCCTTGGTACACCTGGGCTCTCGACGTATTCGCTCTGCACCAGTACCGTCACAAACCCCCCGCGCGGCGTCTATCCACTTGGCGCGCCATCCGCATCATGGACGACCATAGGGATGCGGAAGCATGAAAGACCGCTGTGAGAGGAGGCGTCCATGGGATCGGTACGCAAGGCGAGTGCCTGGCTTGGCCTCGTCGACGACAACGATGACGAGCGCTACTACGACGACGACTACTCCGAAGGGACCGAGCAGCCCGGGGATGCCTGGGTCACCGACCCCCGGGTCAAGGTGGCCTCGGACACCGCCGAGGAGAAGGGCCGCCGGATCGGCACGGTCACCCCGGACAGCTTCCGGGACGCCCGCGCGATCGGCGAGCTGTTCCGCGAGGGCGTGCCGGTCATCGTGAACCTCACGGCCATGGAGGCCGGCGACGCCAAGCGGGTCGTCGACTTCGCGGCCGGGCTGATCTTCGGTCTGCGGGGCTCGATCGACCGGGTGTCCAACCGGGTCTTCCTGCTGTCCCCCGCGAACACGGAGATCGTCAACGGTGAGCCGGCCTCGCGCCGGGAGGACGGCTTCTTCAACCAGAGCTGAGGCAGGGCCGCTCACCGGCCCTGCCCCCGCGTAGGGTTCACCGGAAGGCGTCGAGCCCGGTGAGCGCCTTGCCCAGCACGAGCTGATGCATCTCGACGGTGCCCTCGTAGGTGAGCACCGACTCGAGGTTGGTCGCGTGCCGCATCACGGGGTACTCCAGCGAAATCCCGTTCGCCCCCAGGATCGTCCGGGCCGTACGGCAGATCTCGATCGCCTCTCGTACGTTGTTGAGCTTGCCGAAGCTGACCTGCTCGGGACGCAGGCGTCCGGCATCCATCCGCCGCCCCAGATGATGGGCGAGCAGGATCCCCTTGTGCAGTTCGACCGCCATGTCGGCGAGTTTGGCCTGGGTGAGCTGGAAGCCGCCGATGGGCCTGCCGAACTGCTCCCGCGACTTCGCGTAGTCGACGGCCGTCTCGAAGCAGCTGCGTGCCGCGCCCATGGCGCCCCAGACGATGCCGTAGCGGGCGTGCGACAGACAGCTGAGCGGGCCCTTGAGGCCGGTCACCTCGGGCAGTACGGCATCGGCTGGGAGCCGCACGTCGTCCAGGACCAGCTCGCTGGTGACACTCGCCCGCAGCGACCACTTGTGCTTGATCTCCGGCGCGGAGAACCCGGGCGTGCCGGTGGGCACGACGAACCCCCGGATGCCGTTCTCGCTCTGCGCCCATACGACGGCCACCCCGGCCACCGACCCGTTGGTGATCCACATCTTCCGCCCGTTGAGCACCCAGTCGCCGCCGGCGTCGCGCTTGGCGTGGGTGCGCATGGCGGCCGGGTCGGAGCCGTGGTCGGGTTCGGTGAGGCCGAAGCACCCGATGACGTCACCGGCGGCCATGGACGGCAGCCAGCGCTGCTTCTGCGCCTCGCTGCCGAACCGGTGAATCGCGTACATGGCCAGTGATCCCTGCACGGACACGAGCGAGCGGATGCCCGAGTCGGCGGCCTCCAGTTCCAGACAGGCGAGCCCGTACTGCACGGCGGACGCACCGGCGCAGCCGTACCCGGTCAGCGACATCCCGAGGGCCCCGATCCCGCCGAGCTCCTTGGCGAGCTCCTTGATGCCCGGCAGCTCCCCGCTCTCGTACCACTCGGCGACATGCGGCAGCACCCGGTCCGCCGCCCAGCTCCGCACGGTCTCCCGTACGGCGAGATCCTCCGGCTCCAGAAGATCGTCGATACCGAGGGGGTCACCGGCATCGAACGGAGGCAACGTCACGGACGCGGACATGAAAACCCTCCCAAAACTAGCACCGCTAGTTACACCAGACTACGCGCAGTCTCCCTGCTCTCCCGCCTAGGGGCTGTCTGACAATTCCCGTCGTCGCCCGGAGGGCGGCCTCGCGGCGTCAGGTGCGTGCTCTCGGCGTGCCGGGCGTAGGCCCTCGTACTGGACGTACTTGGGTCTGCGCCCGGTGCGGCGAGTGGGGGTCCCCCCGGCCGAAGGCTGGGGGAGCGTGCATGGCGTCGCGAGGCAGAAGGGAATTGTCAGACAGGCCCTAGGCACCACCCCACGAGCGACGCCCCCCACCACCTGCCCACACGGGCGGTGCACGGGTGGGAGGGCGGGCGGGTCACGCTGAGACGCGGGACCTCTGGGGGCCCCTCGGGGCCGGGACCTCCACCGGTGCCTCCTCGCACTGCATCGCCCGCGGCAACCGCAGCGCCATCACCGCCCCCAGCAACAGCAGCCCCGCACTCACCAGCAACGTCACATGCAAACCGTGCACGAAGGAATCCCGCGCCGCCCGGCGCAACGCCGCGCCCGTCGGCCCGCCGAGCCGTCCGGCGACCTCGTAGGCCTCGCCCAGTGAATGCCCCGCCGCGGCGGACGCCGACTCCGGCACGCCGGACACCCGGGACAGCCCCGGCGCGTACGCCGCGTTCATCACACTGCCGAGGAGCGCGATCCCGATGCCCGCCCCCAGCTGGTAGGAGGTCTCGCCGATCGCCGCCGCCCCGCCGGCCTGCGCCGCAGGCGCCTCGCTCAGCATCGACTCGTACGCCCCGAAGAGCGTGATCTCCAGGCCGAAGCCGAGCAGGACGAAGCCGAACAGCAGCAGACCCGCGTTGTCCACCCCGCCCATCGCCGTCAGCGTCAGCACGGCCGCCGCGGTCAGGCAGAAACCGAAGCACACCATCCGGCGCGGCCCGAAGCGCCGCAGCAGCCGCGCCCCGGCCAGCCCGGCCGCCA
Organism: Streptomyces sp. NPDC111744; assembly: GCF_055634995.1. Taxonomy (NCBI): domain Bacteria; kingdom Bacillati; phylum Actinomycetota; class Actinomycetes; order Kitasatosporales; family Streptomycetaceae; genus Streptomyces; species Streptomyces sp. NPDC111744. The sequence continues at coordinate 46,398 of NZ_JBVKCG010000006.1, read as the reverse complement.
TCGCGGCGAGCGTCAGCGGCAGCAGTCGTAGCCCCGTCTGCAAAGGGGAGAGGCCCAGCACCAGTTGCAGATACTGCGCGGCGATCAGTTCGAGACCCACCAGCGCGAGCATCGCCAGAACGATGCAGCCCACCGCCGTACTGAAGGCCGGCCGAGCGAACATCTTCAGGTCCACCAGCGGGAACGCACGCCGCCGTTGCCTTCGCACGAAGAGGAACAGCAGCAGTGCGCCCAGCAGAAGCGGGGCCACCGTGAGCACACTGGCCGCCGGCTCGCCGCCGCCCAGCCGCTTCACGGCGAACACCACGCCGAACAGACCGGCCGCCGCCATCAGGGCGCCCACGACGTCCCAGGGGCCGTTGCGGTCGCCGCGGGACTCGGGGAGGAGAAGCCGCCCCACCGGCAGACTGACGAGCATCAGCGGGATGTTGACCAGGAAGACCGAGCCCCACCAGAAGCGTTCGAGCAGGAAGCCGCCCAACAGCGGCCCGACGGCCGCGCCGACCGCCGCCACCGCGCTCCAGATGCCGATGGCGAGGGCCCGTTCGCGGCGGTCGGGGAAGACCTGCCGGAGGATCGAAAGCGTCGCCGGCATGATCATCGCTCCGCCGACGCCGAGCAGCGCCCTGGCCCCGATCAATGCCTCGGCACTGGGTGCGACGGCCGCCACCGCGGAGGCGACCCCGAACAGGGCGTACCCGAGCAGCAGGACGCGCCGCCGGCCCACGCGGTCGCCGAGCGTGCCGAAGAGGATCAGCAGCGAGGCGCAGACCAGCGGATAGACGTCGACGATCCAGAGCAGTTGCATGGCGCCGGGCTTGAGGTCCTCGGTGACGGCCGGCACCGCGACATGCAGCACGGTCGCGTCGAGGGCGACCAGCAGCAGGCTGACGCAGAGGACGACGAGGACGACCCAGCGGTTGGCACCGGCACCGGCCCCGGTCGCCCGACGGCGCGGCCGTACGGCTGCCGTGGTCGTCCCGGACATGTACGTACCTCCCAGATGATCCCTCGCGCGCGGCGGATCGGCGGGGCGGGGACTCCCCGTCGTACGGCCGGAGAGGAGCGGGGTCTCCCGGCCCGCGCATACGAACGCGAGTGACACGTCAGCGTACGCGAGTTCGTTCCGGGGGCACGTGGCGGACCTCTCACACGCTCGACAGAACTCATGTGGCGTACGCCACTGACCCCGCTGTGCACCACGTCCGGGCGCGCCCGGACGTTCCGCGTCCCGTCGATAATCGAGCCCGTGACCGATCTTGAAGCGCCCGTGACGGCACCGGGTGGCCCGGCCCTGCGCCGAGCGGCGCCGGCCCTGCTCGGGTACGTGGGCGTGCGCGCCCTCGGCCTGCTCGCGCTGGCCGTGTGGAGCGGGGCGCGCGGCAAGAGCGCGTACACCTTGTTGACGGCGCGCTGGGACTCGCTGTGGTACACGCGGGTCGCCGAGCTGGGGTACGGCTACGAGGTGCGGCTGCCGAACGGCGACGTCCACTCCAACCTGGCCTTCTTCCCGCTGCTGCCCTGGCTGGAGCGCCTGCTGCACGCGCTCACGCCCCTGTCGTACGCCGGTGCGGGCTTCACAGTCGGCCTGCTCGCCTCGCTCGCCGCGGCCTGGGGGATCTTCGCGGTCGCCGACTTGGTGTACGGCCCCCGGGTGGGCATCTGCGCGGTGCTTCTGTGGGCCGTCCTGCCGGTCGGGATCGTGCAGTCGATGGCGTACAGCGAGTCGCTGTTCACGGCGCTGGCCGCATGGTCGCTGTACGCCGTGCTGACCGGTCGCTGGGTGACCGCGGGCGTACTGGCCGCGCTGGCGGGGCTGACCCGGCCGGTGGGGCTCGCCGTGGTGGTGGCGGTGTGGACGGCGGGGGTGGTCTCGTTCGTGCGGGATCGGAGCGGGGGCGTGCGGGACCGTAGCGAGAACCATGCACACGGCGCGTGGGACGACGGACGCGCCCCCGAGCCGTCCACCGCCGCTCGCACCCGGCGCGTTCCGCGAACAACCGGCGCACCCCACACAACAGGCGCCCCTCATACGACACGCACCACTGGCACCACAAGCAGCGCACCAGCCTCCGGTGCACCTCCCTGGCGCCGCGTCCTCGGTATGCTCCTCGCCCCCGCCGGGGCCGCCGCGTACGTCCTGTGGGTCGGCCACCGAACCGGCAAGGGCCCGCTCGGCTATCTGGACGTCCAGGCGGGCTGGCGCAACGGCTTCGACGGCGGCTATGCGTTCGCACACTTCGTCGCCGACAAGTTCACGTCATTTCCGTCCGCTCTGGCCGGAGTGGGTTTGATCGCCGGCGTCGGCCTGCTGTTGTGGCTCTACGTGGTCGGGATCCGCCAGCGGCAGCCGCTTCCCCTGCTGGTCTACACGGGTGTCGTCGTCGTGCTCGCGCTGTGCGCGTCGAGCTACTTCGGCTCCAAGCCGCGCCTGCTGATGCCGGCCTTCCCGGTGCTGCTGCCCCTCGCCCGGGCTCTCGCCCGGCCGCGCACCAGCAGATCGGTGCTGGTCACGGCAGTGGTGGCGGTGGCCTCGGCGGTGTATGGCGCGTTCTGGCTGAACGGCTCCGGACCACCATGATCATCACCGTCGGCAGGGTGAGCAGTCGGAGAATTCCACCCCACGCCTTGGTTAACGAATTCATAAGTGCCATAAAACGGTCGCCCGGCATGATCAAAGGAATTGAAGGGCAGGCGCGCCACCTATTACCGAATCCTTAGAATTCAGGAACCTCCTGAGAGGTTTCCCACATCACATCGTCATCACAAAGCCGCAGTTTCGACCGGGAACAGAGCTCACTCGCTGTAACGTCGATTGGGTGCGTACCGAACGAAACCTCACCCGTCTGGACCGGGTGTTCGCCAGGCTGGACCGTGAGCCGGAACGGCCGGCCCACATTGATGTGCCGAAGATGAGCCGGCACCGGGTCGTGTTGTTCACCGCGACCCTCGCCTTCTACCTGGCGATCGTGTGGGCCGTCGTGATCACGTCCTGGCTGGTCCGGCTCGACTGGCAGGTCATGTTCTTCCGGCCGTACCAGCAGTGGTCGGGAATCCACTGGTTCGTCGATTACTACGTGGTCCTCGGACAGCGCGGCCCGACCGCCGTGATGGTCGCGGCCTGGCTGGGCTGGCGCTCCTGGCGGCAGCACACCCTGCGCCCGCTGCTGACGCTCGGCGCCTCCCTGCTGCTGCTCAACATCACGGTCGGCGCCGCCAAGCTCGGCATGGGGCGCCTCGGACCGCACTACGCGACCGTGATCGGCTCCAACGAGATGGGCCTCGGCGGCGATATATTCCCCAGCGGCCACACCGCCAACGCGGTGGTGACCTGGGGAATTCTGGCATATCTGGCCTCCACTCCCAGAGCCCGCCGCTGGCTTTCCGCGGCCTCCGCGGTCACCTCGCTCGGCGTCGGCATGTCCACCGTCTACCTCGGTACGCACTGGCTGAGCGACGTGTTGCTGGGCTGGGCCGCGGGGCTGCTGATCCTGCTGGCGCTGCCGTGGTGCGAGCCGTTCATAGCCCGTGCCGAGACCTGGCTCTTCGACCTGCGCGACCGCTGGCGCGCCCGCCGCAGCGGTACGGTCCCTCTTCCCACGCCCGTCCCGGTCGCGCCGGTGGTGCTCAAGCCGCGTACGGCGCCCGCCGACGACGCCCCGGCACCGGAGCGCGAGCCGGTCTCCTCGGGCCGCTCGCCCCGGGCCCCGATCCATCTGGCACCCGGCCCGCACACGGCCCGCTCGGAGCGCACGCCGGTGACCCCGGCAGGCAGCCGTCGCCCGCAGCACCCCGAGCGTCAGCCGCGCGGCGGCGGCGCCCCCCAGCCCGCCCGCCCGCTGACGGGCGGCTGACGGCCGTACGGACGCGGCAGCGCAGGAGCCCGGTACGCACAGCCGGCCCCCGCGCCGAAGGCCCCGGGTTCCCCACTGCGGGAACCCGGGGCCTTCGCCGTCGTACGGTCAGCCCTTCCAGGCGCGTGCCACGACGCCGTCCCTCACCTCGAAGTTGAGCCGTCCCACCCGGTACTCCATGGTGATGATCGCGCCCGGCGGCAGCGACCGCACCGTCGGCCACCCCCGCTGCCGGGCGAGCCGTTCCGCGTCGCGCGCGTCGAGGCCTACGTACCCTTGCGGGCTGTCCTGGGGCTCCTTCGGCGGAGCCGGATTCGGTGCCATGCGGCCACGCTAGGCCGCTTCCGGCGGGGACGGAAGTCGAGAACGGCCGGCGAAGTCCCCTTCCGTCTCCGGTCACGCTTCTGTCACAGAATCACGACACGCGTTTCGGTCGAACTCTGTCACACGTACGAGCGGTTCAGTACGCCTTCCTGGCGCATTCCAGTGCAATTCTCTGATGCCGGTAGGGTCTTCCGAAAAGCCAGCCGGAAAGAATCGGAAGTAAGGACCAGGGACGCGCACGGGAGCCCATTCCATTCCGAATCCACGGGCCGCCGGGGAACCTGACACCGCATAAGAGATTCACCGCTTCGACACAGAACCCCCGTACACCCCGGGCCGGGGCCGGCCTGCGGCAGTGTGATGCGGCGCGAACCGGAAGCCCCGCACACCCGCCTGAATCAGCCTCAGAATGCACCGGGCCCCACCCGGTCGGGACCGGGCGGGGCGTGACGGTGGTGGGGCAGGGGCGCGCGTCAGAGCGCGAGGCGCTGCCCGGGCACGATGAGGTTCGGGTCGGCGCCGATGACGTCCTCGTTGGCGGCGTACAGGCGCTGCCAGGTGGTGCCGTGGCGCTCGGCGATCTCGCTCAGGGTGTCGCCCTCGCGGACGGTGTAGTCGCCCCGGGCGGAGTCACGGCCGGTGTGGGCCGTCGGGCGCTGCGGCTTCTTCGCCGCGGGGGCCGACTTGGTGGTGGTCGAGCTGGTGACCGACTCACCGGTCGACCTGGTGGCCGACTCGGTGCTGCTCTTCGTGGTCGCCGAGGCGCCCTCGGGCGCCGAACCGGTCGCGCCGGCCCGCCCGGAGCAGACCGGCCACGCGCCCCAGCCCTGGGCGTTCTGAACCTTGGTGGCGACGGCTATCTGAGCTTCCCTGGAGGCCTGGTCGGCCGTCGACGCGTAGGCGGTGCCGCCGTACGCGCGCCAGGTGGAGGCGGAGAACTGGAGTCCGCCGTAGTAGCCGTTGCCGGTGTTGATGTGCCAGTTGCCGCCGCTCTCGCACTGGGCGATACGGTCCCACACTCCGTTGTCCGCCGCCTCGGCGTTGCCGGTCGCGGCCAGCAGGCCCAGCGGGGCGAGCAGGGCCACTCCGGCCAGGGCCGCCGTCGTACGGCCCTTGCGGGAGCCGTTCTTGGCGACGGTCTCACGGGTGGTATCGGCACACTCGGACATGTATTTCCCTCTCCACATACCCGGGCTCCCCCAAGCGGGACGCGGTCCCCGCGCGATGGACGCGGTTCGTCGCGCTCGCCCGTCCGCCGCGGCCGGTACTGCGATGGTGCTCTGCCTGGTGCCGGTCGGCGGACGTACCCGAGCGGTGCTCGTTGCACACGGCGGAGGAATCTAGGGATCGGGAACGCCCGAAATCAACCAACTAGGCGTCGGACCAGGCCAGTTGGGCGTTACCGGAGGTAGCGGCGATTTCAGGCCACCCACTACATCCATTGATTTCATGATTTATCTACCATGTGATCGGTGGATCTGTGATTCACTTCACCGCGTCAAATTCCTTTGGCTGGCGAAGAGTTGACGGTGAGTGCCGAATTCCGCACCACGAGTGACCCTGCGCAGTGGATGGTTGGATTCCGATCCCCCCGATGCGTGACCACCACCACAGATCGCCCGTTGTCTTCTTCATGAGCCCGCAACCCCCTGGGGCTCATGGACCGGGATCCACCCGGGCCTTCACGCACGCATCCCGAGGGAGCCACCGTGCCGCGCATGCTCGACGTCAGCGACGAGGTACGCGCCGAGATCGGCGACGAAGAAGCCGACCGGCTGCTCGCCGGAGACAACGCCCCCGGCAGTTACGACTGCACCTCCTGCCGCACCCCGGGCGACTCCGAACAGGAGCGCACCAGCACCGTCCTGTTCATCGGGGACGAGACCGCCGTCCTCGCCTTCGCTCACGCCGGCTGCCTGCCCTCGCAGGTCGTCCAGGTCACCGAGGAGCAGTTGCAGGGCGCGGTCCGCTCCATCAGCGGTGAGAGCGCGCCCGGCGGCGGCCCGCAGAAGTCCCTGCCCCAGCAGGCGGTGCTCGGGGTGACCAGCGGACTCGTGCTGATCGCCGGGGAGCTTCACCCCGCGCTCGTCGTCGAGCCGACCTCGCCGATCGTGCGGCCGGGCACGGACGGGGTGGGTGACGACTTCCTGCCGCTCCTCATCGAGCAGGGCTTCATGCCGGTGACGGAGCTGGCCGCGGTACCGCCGGTGCTGCACGGGTGGTCGGTGCTGCTGGCGGTGGGCCAGTTGCACGCGGTGCTGCAGCCGGGAAGCAACGGCGGGCAGCCGATGGCCTGGTGGCAGGCGCACCAGCCGCTGCAGGTGACCGACGGATGGCGGGCGGCCGCCAACAAGCACCAGCAGGTGCTGATGTTCGCGGCGCCGGTGGGGTCGATCGGGCGGCAGCCTCGCGAGGATCTGCTGCGCGATGCGCTCGACAAGGCCGCCGCGAACGGGAAGCTGGTGACGGCAGCGCTTCCACTTGCGGGTGTCTGAGGGGCGCCCAAGGAGCGGGGAGCTCCGCTGAGCCGGCGGGTGCGCGTTGTTAAAGCAAGTCGGTGAGCCGCATCTCTTGAACTGTCCGGTCGTTTGGACATACGTGCACGCATACGACTTTTCGCCCCGGCGCCCGTCCTTTGCCACCGTTCCGTCCGCTCGGGTGGGACAGGAAGCCCCAGGCGGGCACTCGGCCACGCCGATCTACGACTCGCTCTACGCGGAGTGGGTCAAGAGCTTCCGTACGCTGCCGGGCGACCGCAGCGGGGAGGAGTCGATGGGGTTCGTCGCCTTCGGGACGACCCCGTTCAGCACCGGCACCTACGGGCTGGGGTCGTACGGGGGGAACTCGTACAGCGCGTACAGTGCGGGCGCCTACAGCGCCCGGCACGGCAGCGAACCGCCGCAGCCGCCGCAGTGGCAGCGGATCGGGACGCTCGGGCGCTCCCCCGACACCGGGATGATCCCCGTACCGGCGGCGCTTCCGCCGGGGCCGCGCCGGGGTCAGTGACCTATGCGGGAGGGGCGGCCACCGATGACGGTGGCCGCCCCTCCGCGTGCGTCTACTTCTTCTTGCCGCGCTTCTCGCGCACCCGTACGGAGATATGGATCGGGGTGCCCTCGAAGCCGAACTCCTCGCGCAGCCGGCGTTCGATGAAGCGCCGGTAGCCCGCCTCGATGAAGCCGGAGGCGAAGAGGACGAACCGCGGGGGCTTGGTGCCGGCCTGGGTGCCGAACAGGATGCGCGGCTGCTTGCCGCCCCGGACCGGGTGCGGGTGGGCCGAGACCAGCTCGCCGAGGAAGGCGTTGAGGCGGCCGGTGGGGACGCGGGTCTCCCAGCCGGCGAGGGCGGTCTCGATGGCGGGGACCAGCTTCTCCATGTGCCGGCCGGTCTGCGCGGAGACATTGACCCGGGGCGCCCAGGCGACCTGGGCGAACTCGGTCTCGATCTCCCGCTCCAGGTAGTAGCGGCGCTCCTCGTCGAGGGTGTCCCACTTGTTGTAGGCGATGACCATCGCCCGGCCCGCCTCGACGGCCATGGTGACGATCCGCTGGTCCTGCACGGAGATGGACTCGGAGGCGTCGATCAGGATGACCGCCACCTCGGCCTTCTCGACGGCGGCCGCGGTGCGCAGCGAGGCGTAGTAGTCGGCGCCCTGCTGGAGGTGGACACGCTTGCGGATACCGGCGGTGTCGACGAACTTCCAGGTGATACCGCCGAGTTCGATCAGCTCGTCGACCGGGTCGCGGGTGGTGCCGGCGATCTCGTTGACGACCACGCGCTCTTCCCCGGCCACCTTGTTCAGCAGCGAGGACTTGCCGACGTTCGGGCGGCCGATGAGAGCGATCCGGCGCGGGCCGCCGACCGCCGTGCCGAAGGTCTGCACGGGCGCCTCCGGCAGCGCCTCCAGGACGGCGTCGAGCATGTCGCCGGTGCCGCGGCCGTGCAGGGCCGAGACCGGGTGCGGCTCGCCGAGGCCGAGGGACCAGAGGTAGGCCGCGTCGGCCTCGCCGCTGGGGCCGTCGACCTTGTTGGCGGCCAGCACGACGGGCTTGCCGGCCTTGCGCAGCAGTCGTACGACCGCCTCGTCGGTGTCGGTCGCGCCGACCTTCGCGTCGACGACGAAGACGACCGCGTCGGCCGCCTCGATCGCGTACTCGGCCTGCGCGGCGACGGAGGCGTCGATGCCGAGGACGTCCTGCTCCCAGCCGCCGGTGTCGACGACCTTGAAGCGGCGGCCGGCCCACTCGGCCTCGTAGGTCACACGGTCGCGGGTGACGCCGGGCTTGTCCTCGACGACGGCCTCGCGGCGGCCGATGATGCGGTTCACCAGCGTCGACTTACCGACATTCGGGCGGCCGACCACGGCGAGCACGGGCAGCGGGCCGTGGCCCGCCGCCTCGATGGCACCCTCGACGTCCTCGATCTCGAAGCCCTCTTCGGCGGCGAGCTCCATGAACTCCGCGTACTCGGCGTCGCCGAGCGCCCCGTGGTCGTACTCGTGCTCAGCCGAGTCGCCGGGCTGGATGTGGTCGCTCATGAAGTCCGTACCTCGTCGTTCATCGTGGTGGTCGGTGGACCAGTATCCGTTATGGGCTGATCCACTACTTAGTGTCGCCTAGCGTCCGGTCAGACGCCTGGCGTTTTCCAGGTGGCTGGTGAGCTGCTTCTGGATGCGCTCGGTGGCCTGGTCCAGGGCGCTTCGAGTGCGTCGGCCGCTGCCGTCGGCCGCCTCGAAGGGGTCGCCGAAGACGACGTCGACGCGGGCGCGCAGTGGGGGCAGCCCCTTGACCAACCGTCCGCGGCGCTCGGAGCTTCCCAGGACGGCCACCGGCACGATCGGCGCCCCGGAGCGCACCGCGAAGTAGGCGAGGCCCGCGCGCAGCGAGGCGAAGTCGCCCTCGCCCCGGCTGCCCTCGGGGAATATGCCGAGCACTCCCCCGGCCGCCAGCACGCCGAGCGCGCGGGTGACCGCCGTGCGGTCGGTGGACTGCCGGTCCACCTTCAGCTGGCCGATCCGGGTCAGGAACGGGTCCAGCGGCCCGATGAACGCCTCCTTCTTGATGAGGAAGTGCGTCGGCCGGGGCGACACGCCCATGACCATCGGGCCGTCGATGTTGTGGGAGTGGTTCACGGCGAGGATCGCCGGGCCGTGCGCCGGCATCCTCCAGGCACCGAGCACGCGCGGCTTCCACAGCCCGTACATGAGGCCGACACCGATGCGCCGCCCCACCTCGGCGCTCCGCTGCGACGGAATCGACGGAAGGCTCACTTGCCCGCCCGCTTCTGCTCGACGAGGGTGACCACACACTCGATGACCTGGGTCAGCGTCAGCTCGGTGGTGTCCACCTCGACCGCGTCGTCCGCCTTGGCGAGCGGCGAGGTCTTGCGGGTGGAGTCGGCCGCGTCCCGCTTGATCAGGGCCTCGCGGGTGGCGTTGACGTCGACGCCCTTGAGTTCACCGCTGCGCCGGGCCGCGCGGGCCTCGGCGGAGGCGGTGAGGAAGATCTTCAGGTCGGCGTCGGGCAGTACGGTCGTGCCGATGTCCCGGCCCTCGACGACGATGCCCGCCTCGGTGCCGTGGGCCAGCGACCGCTGCAGCTCGCTGATCCGCGTCCGGACCTCCGGTACGGCGCTGACCGCGCTGACCTTGGAGGTGACCTCCTCGGTGCGGATCGGGCCGGCGACGTCCACGCCGTCGACGGTGATCGTCGGGTGGGCCGGATCGGTCCCGGAGACGATCTCCGGCTTGCCGGCGACCGCGGCGATGGCGGTCGGGTCGGTGAGGTCGATGCCGTTGTTCACCATCCACCAGGTGATCGCCCGGTACTGGGCGCCGGTGTCCAGGTAGCTCAGGCCGAGCTTGGCGGCCACGGCCTTGGACGTGCTCGACTTGCCGGTGCCCGAGGGGCCGTCGATCGCGACAATCACGGGCTTTACGGCGCCGTTTTCCACGGGGGGACACCTTCCGGGTGCAGGGTGGTGGGTGGTGTGCGGGGCCATCGCGCCCCGCACAAGGTTACCGGCCCCCGCGACCGCCGGATTCAGCCTATTGCCGCAGTGCCCAGCCGCGGTCCCGCAGCGCGGACGTCAGCACCGGCACCGCCTTCGGCTCCACCCAGATCTGCACGTGACCGGCCTGCTGTCCGGTGGCGTGCTCGATGCGGACGTCCTCGATGTTGACCCCGGCCGCGCCGGCATCCGCGAAGATCCGGGCCAGCTGGCCGGGCTGGTCGTCGATGAGCACCGCCACGACCTCGTAGGCGCGGGGCGCGGACCCGTGCTTGCCGGGTACCCGGACCTGTCCCGCGTTGCCGCGCCTCAGCAGGTCCTCGATGCCGGAGCCGCCCTCGAGCCGCTTGGCGTCGTCGGAGGACTGAAGGGCCCGCAGCGCGCGCACGGTCTCGTCGAGGTCGGCGGAGACGTCCGCGAGCAGGTCGGCGACCGGGCCGGGGTTCGCGGAGAGGATGTCGATCCACATCCGGGGGTCGGAGGCGGCGATCCGGGTCACGTCCCGGATGCCCTGCCCGCACAGTCGTACGGCCGCCTCCTCGGCATGCTCCAGACGGGCCGCGACCATGCTGGAGACCAGGTGGGGCATGTGGGAGACCAGGGCGACCGCGCGGTCGTGGGCGTCGGCGTCCATGACGACCGGGACGGCACGGCAGTGCGAGACCAGCTCCAGGACGAGGTTCAGAACCTCGGTGTCGGTGTCCCGGGTGGGGGTGAGCACCCAGGGGCGGCCCTCGAAGAGATCGGCGGTGGCCGCCAGCGGCCCGGACTTCTCCCGGCCGGACATGGGGTGCGTCCCGATGTACGACGTCAGGTCCAGGCCCCGCGCCTCCAGCTCACGGCGCGGGCCGCCCTTGACGCTGGCCACGTCGGCGTAGCCGCGGGCCACGCCCCTGCTCATCGCGTCGGCGAGGACCGCGGCCACATGCGCGGGCGGGGCGGCGACGATCGCCAGGTCGACGGGACCGTCCGGGGTCTCGTCGGTGCCGGCGCCGAGCGCGGCCGCCGTACGGGCCTGCTCGGGGTCGTGGTCGGCGAGGTGGACGACGACGCCCCGCCGGGAGAGGGCGAGCGCGGCGGACGTACCGATGAGACCGGTACCGATGACGAGCGCGGTTCTCACTGGGCGATGTCCTTGCGCAGGGCGGCCGCGGCGCCGAGGTAGACATGGTTGATCTCGGTGCGGGACCGGTCGGACTCGATGTGCGCCAGTATCCGTACGACCCGGGGCATGGCGCCCTCGATGTTCAGCTCCTGGGCGCAGATCAGGGGTACGTCGACGATGCCGAGCTTGCGCGCCGCGGCTGCCGGGAAGTCGCTGCGCAGGTCGGGTGTGGCAGTGAACCAGATGCTGATCAGGTCGTCGGCGGTCAGCCCGTTCCGCTCCAGGACGGCGGTGAGCAGCGCTCCGACCTGCTCGTCCATGTGCCCGGCCTCGTCCCGCTCCAGTTGGACCGCCCCCCGGACCGCTCGTACCGCCACGGCGCTGCTCCTGTTCTGACGTCGGCGTCTTGGTCCGTCCAGCCTAGTCAGACCGCCGCGGGGCCCGTTTGCGGTGCCCGCCCGCTGAGACGCGGCTCACCGGGACTCCTGCCGGACCAGGTCCTCGGTCGAGGCCCGCGGCACCTCGCCCTCGGCGGTGAGACCGTCGACGGCCTCGGGCAGTTCCCGGGCGATCCGGTCCGCCGCCTTCCGCGGGCTCACGCCGGCCTGCTCGGCGACCTGCTGGAGGGTGTCGTCGGGCGGGGCCTGCTGGAGGGTGTCGTCGGGCGGGGCCTGCTGGATCTGGTCGCCGGTGACGGGCTGGTTGGTGCCGGTGCCGACCCGGGAGTCCTTCTGTGTGGTGAGACCGGACCTGGCCAGGGTGTCCAGGAGGCCGTCCAGCGAACCGCCGCCCTGGCCCTGGCTGAGCGCGCCGATCAGCGCGAACAGCAGTCCGGCATCCTTCCCGTCGCCGCCGAGCAGGCTGCCGAGCATGCTGTCGAGATCGTTGCCTGCCATGGTCGTGCCTTTCAAAGGCTTCGAGGGGGCGTCAGCGGACGCCCGCGGACCCCTGGTCAATGTCGTCCGAATCACCGCGTCCCGCTACTCGGGGGCGGCCCGTCATGAAACGCCGGTGCCGCGTCGTCCAGACGTCGTGTTGAGCTATCGGACTTACGAAACAAGGCTTTTGTGGCGCTCTATCCCGAGTTGCTTCTTCTTCGGCGTTTTCAGTGCCAAGATGCTGCTGCTCCGCTCGGAGCGAATCCCTGGCGTCCGCCTTCTGGTTCTTCCGCACGTTCGGAGTGACGACATGACCGACGGATCCACCCGGCGCACAGTGCTCACGACGGGCGCGTCGGCGCTCGCCGTGTGCTGTGCGGGATGCAGCAACAAAAACGGAAGCAGCTCCTCCAGCTCCTCCGAGTCACCCGCCGCCTCGGCGTCGGGCTCGGCAACCGCCTCCACACCCGCCTCAGCGTCGGCTTCCGCCGGAGCGTCCTCCTCCGGATCGGCGAGCGCGTCCGCAGGGAAGGCACTGGCCCAGACCAGTGACATCCCGGAGGGCGGCGGCATGGTCTTCAAGGACCAGAAGATCGTGGTGACCCAGCCGAAGAAGGGCGAGTTCAAGGCCTTCTCGGCGATCTGCACCCACCAGGGCTGCACGGTGAACCAGGTGGCGGACGGCACCATCGACTGCCCCTGCCACGGCAGCAAGTACCACATCGCCGACGGCTCGGTCGCCCACGGCCCGGCGACGAGGCCGCTGCCGGCCGAGTCCATCACGGTGAACGGAAACTCGATCACCCTGACGTGACCGGCCGCGTACGCTCCTGGGCATGCAGCCCGAGGACCTGGTACGCGACCACACGATCTATGCCTGTGTCATGGGGTCGAGGGCCTTCGGTCTGGCCACGCGGGACAGCGACACCGACCGCCGGGGCGTGTTCCTCGCCCCCACGCCCCTCTTCTGGCGCTTCGAAAAGCCGCCGACACATGTGGAGGGCCCCGGAGAGGAACGGTTCTCCTGGGAGCTGGAGCGGTTCTGCGAGCTGGCGCTGCGGGCCAACCCGAACATCCTGGAGTGCCTGCACTCGCCCCTGGTCGAGCACATCGACGACACGGGCCGCGAGCTGCGCGACCTGCGGGGCGCCTTCCTCTCCCGGCAGGCGTACGGCACCTTCACCCGCTACGCCCTCGGCCAGCGCCGCAAGCTAGACGCCGACGTCCGCACCCACGGCGCCCCGCGCTGGAAGCACGCGATGCATTTGCTGCGGCTGCTGACGAGCGCCCGCGACCTGCTGCGCACGGGTGAGCTGACGATCGACGTCGGTGACGCGCGCGAATCGCTCCTGGCGGTGAAGCGGGGCGAGCTCCCCTGGGCGGAGGTCGAGTCCCGGATGGCCCGGCTCGCCGAGGAGACCGAGCGGGCGCTGCCCGGCACCCCGCTCCCGGCGGAGCCGGGCCACGCGCGCGTGGCGGACTTCCTGCTCCGGGTCCGCCGCGCCTCAGCCCTGCAGCCGTACCCGGACCAGGAGGTCGTGCAGGGCGTCGTGGGCCCAGGGCGCGTCGGGCAGCGCTGACGCGTTCTGCGCCGCGTCGAGCAGCTCGTGCAGCCGCTCCACGTCGGCCTGCACGCGCGCGTGCTCGACATCGGCGCCGCCGTGCTCGTGCGCGGCCTTGGCGGCGATCAGCTCGGGCAGGTAGGCGGGGGCCGCGGTCACCTCGTCCAGGAGCGTGGGCAGATGGGCCTGCACCTCGCCGCTGCGCATCAGATGGATCCCGGTCAGCAGCGCCCGGAACGTGTAGAGCAGCGGCTTGAGTTCCCCGGTCTTCTCGAACAGCCGCCACTGGGTGATGCCGAATCCCCGGTAGTGGTGCGCGTGGTGGCTGGTGAGGACGTCCGGGGCGAGGGCGACCAGCTCCCGATGGGTGTCGCTGGTGTGCGCGACCAGCGGCGACAGGAGCTGCTCCAGCACATAGCCGTTGCGGCGCAGCATCAGCCGGACGAACTTGCGCAGGTCGTGGGTGACGAGGTCCATCTCGACGCCGTCGCGGACCCACATCCGTGAGCGGGTCTCCTCCGGCTCGCGCAGCCCGACCAGGTCGGCCGCGGGCAGCAGATGGGCTCCCCGCAGGTCCACGTCGGAGTCCCGGGACGGGAAGCCGTACAGATGCGCCCCGGAGACGGTCGCGAACAGCAGGGGATGGGGCTGCTCCGCGACGACGGGTGCCAGGTCGAGGTCCGGGTCCAGGTCGCCGATCATGTGGTCAAGCGTCCCAGAGCGCGCCGAGCGTCAGCAGGTCGCCCTGGTACTCGATCCGGTCGGCCCACTCCGCCGGCCAGGCGTCCGCGCCCAGCCAGGCCCCCGCGAAGGCCCCGGTCAGGCAGGCGATCGAGTCCGAGTCGCCGGAGGAGCAGGCGGCCCGGCGCAGGGCCGTCACCGGCTCGTCGGGGAAGAGCAGGAAGCACAGCAGACCGGTGGCCAGGGCCTCCTCGGCGATCCAGCCGGCGCCGGTGGCCAGGCACGGGTCGGTCTCCGGGGAGGCGGTCCGCACGGCCTCCCGGAGGCGGTCGAGGACCGCCAGGCACTCGTCCCAGCCGCGCGCGATGAACTCCTCCGGGGTCGCCTCCTGGCTCCGGGTCCACAGGTCGCCCAGCCAGGTGTGGTGGTAATGGGTGCGGTTGTCGAGGGCGTACGACCGCAACTGCCCGACCAGACCGGCCGGTTCGGTCCCCGTCGCCAGCAGCCTTACGGCACGCGCGGTGAGGTCGGAGGCGGCCAGGGCGGTGGGGTGACCATGAGTGAGGGCCGCCTGCAACTGGGCGGCACCGGCCCGCTGTTCGTCGCTCAGCCCGGGCGCGAGCCCGACCGGCGCGACCCGCATGTTGGCCCCGCACCCCTTGGAGTCGATCTGGCTGGCGTCCTGCCAGATGCGCCCCTCCTCCTTCAGAAGATTGCAGGCCCGCAGGCAAGTCCGTCCGGGCGCCCGGTTGTTCTCGGGCGACTGGTACCAGTTCACGAACTCCTCCCGCAACGGCCGCTCCAGCCGCTTGGGCGCGAGTACTCCCCGGTCCATGGCGGTGCGCAACCCGTGCCCGACCGCGAGCGTCATCTGCGTGTCGTCGGAGACGACGGCCGGCTTCGGCAGCGCCATCTCCCGCCACGGCCCGTACTTGGCGAGAATGGAGGGCACGTCGTTGAACTCGGTCGGAAAGCCGAGCGCGTCCCCGAGGGCGAGACCTGTCAGAGAGCCGCTGGCGGCGCGCTTGTACGCGTGGGTCGAGGTCATGCGGGGCGTCCTTCCCGGGACGGGCGGAGCAGGGGTGGATGCAGCGTGGTGGCGGTGCCCGCGCGGTAGAGCGCGGCGGGCTTGCCACGGCCGCCGGTCAGCCGGGCGGCGCCGGGGACCGGTTCGACGAACCCGGGCGTGGCGAGCACCTTGCGGCGGAAGTTGGGGCGGTCCAGCTCTACGCCCCACACGGTCTCGTAGACGTTCTGCAGCTCGCCGAGCGTGAACTCGGACGGGCAGAAGGCGGTGGCCAGGCAGCTGTACTCCAGCTTCGCGCCGACGCGGTCATGGGCGTCGGCCAGGATCCGGTCGTGGTCGAACGCGAGCGGCCGGCCCGCGGCGTACGGCAGCCAGCGCGCCTGGGCCGCGTCGCCGCCGCCGTGCGGCTCGGGCGCGTCGGGCAGCAGTGCGGTGAAGGCGACGGAGACGACCCGCATCCGCGGGTCGCGGTCCGGCTCGCTGTAGGTGCGCAGCTGCTCCAGGTGCAGCCCCGACACGTCCGACAGTCCGGTCTCCTCGGCGAGTTCCCGCCGAGCCGCCGTCTCGGCCGACTCCCGGGGCAGCAGGAAGCCACCCGGCAGCGCCCACTGTCCGGCGTGGGGTTCCTGTCCGCGCTCGACGAGCAGCACGTGCAGAGCACCCGCGCGGAGGGTGAGGACGGCGAGGTCGACGGTGACGGCGAAGGGTTCGTAGGCGTACTTGTCGTAGCCCTGCACGCGCCCGTCCACCCCCTCAGAAGTCGATCCCACTAATAGTCCTAGCGACTATAAAGAACCGTCGATCACCGCGCAAGCCCTCAGTGGCCGCTGGAGCCCTGTTCGCGGATACGGCGACGGCCGGTTCCGGGCTACCCGGAACCGGCCGTCAGAAAGCCGCGCAAGCCCCTCTACGGGGGTTTAGAGGTCGACTTCCTGCATGAGCATCCCGACCTCGGTGTTGGACAGGCGGCGCAGCCAGCCCGACTTCTGGTCGCCCAGGGTGATCGGCCCGAAGGCGACCCGCACCAGCTTGTCCACCGGGAAGCCCGCCTCGGCCAGCATGCGCCGCACGATGTGCTTGCGGCCCTCGTGCAGGGTGACCTCGACGAGGTAGTTCTTGCCGGTCTGCTCGACGACCCGGAAGTGGTCGGCGCGCGCGTAGCCGTCCTCCAGCTGGATGCCGTCCTTGAGCTGCTTGCCGAGGTCGCGCGGGATCGGGCCCACGATGTGCGCGAGGTAGGTCTTCTTCACCCCGTACTTGGGGTGGGTCAGCCGGTGCGCCAGCTCTCCGTGGTTGGTGAGCAGGATGACGCCCTCGGTCTCGGTGTCCAGGCGCCCCACGTGGAAGAGCCGGGTCTCCCGGTTGGTGACGTAGTCACCGAGGCACTGCCGCCCGTCGGGGTCCTCCATGGTGGACACCACACCGGCCGGCTTGTTCAGCGAGAAGAACTGGTAGGACTGTGTGGCGA
The DNA here is from genome assembly GCF_055634995.1 of Streptomyces sp. NPDC111744. Lineage (NCBI taxonomy): Bacteria > Bacillati > Actinomycetota > Actinomycetes > Kitasatosporales > Streptomycetaceae > Streptomyces > Streptomyces sp. NPDC111744. The sequence goes on along the minus strand of NZ_JBVKCG010000006.1, from coordinate 29,490 downwards.
CGGTCAGCCCGTCGACCCTGACCTCGTCCTTCTCCGGGTCGACCCGCTTGCCCTGCTCGGTCACGATCTCGCCGTTGACCTCCACCCGGGACTGCTCGATCAGCTCCTCGCAGGCGCGCCGGGAGCCGAAGCCCGCGCGGGCGAGGACCTTCTGCAGCCGCTCGCCCTCCTGCTCGGCGCCCGGGAAGGTCTTGGGGAGCTTCACGTCCGGCTTGCCGGCGTACCGCTCGCGGTTGCGCTCCTCGGCCCGGGCGTCGTACTCACGGGAGCTCGCCGGAGCCGTGCGGCCGCGCCCGGTGCCCTGGCTCTGCCGGGGGCCGCCCTTGGCGCCGCCGCGCGCCGAGGCGCCGCGCCCGGACTTCGGGCCGTCCTGGGTGGCGCCGGGGCCCACGTCGTAGCGCCGCTCCTCCGGGCGCGGCTTCTTCGGCCGGCCGCCCTGCTTGTCGTCGCGGGCGTTCCCGGCACCGCGGTAACCACCGCGGCCACCACTGCTCCCGCCGCGGCCGCCGCTGTTGCCACCACGGCTCCCGCCGTTGTTTCCGCTGCTGTTCCTGCCGCTGCTGCTTCGCATCAAAGTTCCGTCTTGTCGTCTGCGTCCTCGGAATCCGGAGCGTCCGGATCGAACGACGGCACGCCCTCCTGGGTCTCGGCCTCGATCGCCTCCGCCTCCGGGAGGAAGGGCGCGAGTTCCGGAAGCTCGTCCAGGCCACGCAGGCCCATCCGCTCCAGGAAGTAGTTCGTCGTCCTGTACAGGATCGCACCTGTTTCGGGTTCCGCGCCCGCCTCCTCGACCAGACCGCGCTGGAGCAGGGTGCGCATCACACCGTCGCAGTTGACTCCTCGTACGACTGAGACGCGGCTGCGGCTCACCGGCTGGCGGTACGCGACGACCGCGAGGGTCTCCAGCGCGGCCTGGGTGAGCCGGGCGGTCTGGCCCTCCAGGACCAGCCGTTCGACGGCGGGCGCGTACTCGCCTCGGGTGTAGAAGCGCCAGCCGCCCGCGACGAAGCGCAGCTCGAAGCCGCGGCCCTGGACGGTGTACTCCTCCGCCAGTGCCCGCAGCGCCTTCGTGATCGTCTGCTTCGGCCGCTCAAGGATCTTGGCGAGGTGCTCGACGGTGGCGGGCTCGTCCACCACCATGAGGACCGCCTCCAGGGCCGGCTTGAGGTCGAGTTCGGCGACCGGGCGCAGCCCGGCCGGCAGCTGTGTGGTGTCCTCGCTCACGCCTTGTCCTCCTTGGGCGGCTCGGGCGGCCGGTCGAACTCGTCGGTCACCATCGGCTGGGTCTCACCGTCCCCGCCGGTCCACCGCACGATCAGATCGCCGAGCGCGGTCTCCTGGTCCAGGGCGACGGCCTTCTCGCGGTACAGCTCGAGCAGGGCCAGGAAACGGGCGACGACGGTGAGGGTGTCGTCGGTGTCCTCGATGAGCGCCTGGAAGCTGACCTCGCCCAGCTCCCGCAGCCGCGCCACCACGATCCCGGCCTGTTCCTGCACGCTGACCAGCGGGGCGTGGATGTGGTCGACGTAGACCTGCGGCCTGGGCTTGGGCTGCATCGCCTTGACCGCGAGCTTGGCGAACCCTTCCGGTCCGATGCTGATGACGACCTCGGGCAGCAGCTCGGCCAGATGCGGCTCCAGGCCGACGGTACGGGGCCAGCGGCGGGCCTCGTCGTCCAGGCGCCGGTTGAAGATGTCGGCGATCTGTTTGTACGCGCGGTACTGCAGCAGCCGCGCGAACAGGAGGTCCCGGGCCTCGAGGAGGGCCAGGTCGGCCTCGTCCTCGACCTCGGCGGCGGGCAGCAGCCGGGCGGCCTTGAGGTCGAGCAGGGTGGCGGCGACGACGAGGAACTCGGTCGTCTGGTCCAGGTCCCAGTCCGGCCCCATGGCCCGGATGTGCGCCATGAACTCGTCGGTGACCTTGGAGAGCGCGACCTCGGTGACGTCCAGCTTGTGCTTGGAGATCAGCTGGAGGAGGAGGTCGAAGGGACCCTCGAAGTTGGCGAGCCGGACCTTGAAGACACCGTCGGGGACGGGTTCCCGCTCCGTGACCTCGGCAGGAGCTTCGCCGGCCTCGGCCGGAGCGGCCTCCGGCTCGGGCTCGGGTTCCGGCGTCTGTACGACGGCTTCGGCCTCGAACTCGGGTTCCGGCGTCAGTTTCGGCTCCGGTACGACGGCCTCGGCCTCGAACTCGGGTTCCGGCTCCACGGGAACGGCCGGAGCCGCCCCGCCCGGCCCCCGTCCCAGCGCACGCCGACGGCCGCCGGAGGGGCCGGAAGCGGGAGCGTCGGTCGAGGTCATGGCCCCCGCAGGCTACCTCTACCGCCCGCGCAGCCGTCGTACGAGGATGCTCGCGTCCCCTCGGGACTCCAGGTCGGCCAGCACCACGGCGACCGCCTCGCGGACGATCCGGCCCCGGTCGACGGCCAGTCCGTGTTCGCCGCGGAGCACCAGACGGGCGTGCTCCAGGTCCATCAGCTCCTCGGCGGAGACATAGACGGTGATCTTCTCGTCGTGCCGTTCACGGCCGCTGGGCCGCCGCGCGGCCGCCCGGCTGCCGCGCTTGCGGGGCTGGGCCTGCTCGGCGGAAGCGCCAGAACCTTCCTGCGCCGCCTGCTGCCGCCCGGACCGGTTGACTGACGGCGTGACCGTAGTCGTGGCCGAGGACCCGGACGGCGCCGAGGCGTGGTTGCGGGACTCCCCGGCGTCGGCCGGCTCGGCCTCCGCCGCCACGTGCTCCGCGCCCTCGCCGTCGCCGCCCTGCACGGGCACCGAGTGCGGCGCGTCGTCGGCGGCCTCGGCCGCCGTGTCGTCGCTCTCCGCGGGACTCGCGGGAGCCGGCACCCGGGCCTCGCCGTTGGCCGGGCGCCTGGGAGTGGACGGCTGCAGCGCCATCCCCCCGGTCGTGCGGAACAGTTCGTCGGCCCCCGGCAGACTCACTCGGCGTGACACCGGGCGAGCACCTCCCTGGCGAGCTGGCGATATGCGGCGGCACCGACGGAGTTGGAGGCGTACGTGGTGATCGGCTCACCGGCGACCGTGGTCTCCGGGAAGCGGACCGTGCGGCCGATGACCGTGTGGTAGACGTGGTCGTCGAAGGCCTCGACGACACGCGCGAGCACCTCACGGCTGTGCACGGTGCGGGAGTCGTACATGGTGGCGAGGATGCCGTCGAGCTCCAGTTCCGGGTTGAGCCGCTCCTGGACCTTCTCGATGGTCTCGGTCAGCAGGGCGACACCACGCAGGGCGAAGAACTCGCACTCCAGCGGCACGATCACCTTGTGAGCGGCCGTCAGCGCGTTGACCGTGAGCAGGCCGAGCGAGGGCTGACAGTCGATCACGACGTAGTCGTAGTCGGGCAGCAGCGGCTTCAGGGCGCGCTGCAGCGTCGACTCTCGGGCGACCTCGGAGACCAGCTGGACCTCGGCGGCCGACAGGTCGATGTTGGAGGGCAGCAGGTCCATGTTCGGGACCGCCGTCTTGAGGAGCACCTCGTCCGCCGACATGCCCCGCTCCATGAGCAGGTTGTAGACGGTGAGGTCGAGCTCCATCGGGTTGACACCGAGACCGACCGACAGCGCGCCCTGCGGGTCGAAGTCCACGAGCAGCACACGCCGGCCGTACTCCGCGAGCGCGGCACCCAGGTTGATGGTCGACGTCGTCTTGCCGACGCCGCCCTTCTGGTTGCACATCGCGATGATCTTCGCGGGGCCGTGGTCGGTCAGCGGGCCCGGGATCGGGAAGTACGGCAGCGGGCGACCGGTCGGGCCGATGCGCTCGCGGCGCTGGCGGGCCGCGTCCGGCGCGAGCGTGGCCGCGTACTCCGGATCGGGCTCGTACTCGGCGTCGGGGTCGTAGAAGTGCCCGTCGGGCAGTTCGTCGTAGTCGGCGAACTGGCTGTGGGGCGCGCCACTTCCGTCGCCGGCCATGGCGTTCACGTGATGGCCATCCATGCTCTGGTGTGCTGTCCGCGTGGTCAGCGAACTCTGATGGGCTGCGAAGGTGCGCACCGCGACGGAGCCGACAGCCTCGAACCCCGCGGGACCCTGGTCCCTCACCGGCATTCCTGGTTGACCACCCCCGGGAGAAAATGTCGACTCATTCACAAGTCGTCTTACCTCCTTGGTGACCAGGAAACTTCTAGACAGGTCAGCGTGGCACCATGCCGACAGTCGGCGACTCTATGGCGTGTCGGGCGTCCGCAGCAACACAATCCGCCGGACCCGGCCGGATGTGTCGGCAATGAAACATCCCGCTGTCAAGGGCGTACGGCCGTCGCACAGCAGGTTTCACCGGTGTGCGAATCGGTCGAAGGGTTACGTTCGAGGCGAGTTGACCGAGCTTCGCAAAGTGACCATACACACATCCGGCCGGACCTTGTCGGGCAAGGTCCGGCCGGGTGTGCGCGATTGACGCGGCTTGTTGACGTATCGCCTTTACGAAAAGGTGACTTAGTCACCGCCTCGGCGGAACGGCTCAGTCCAGCAGCGTGTCGAGCTCCACGTGCTCCAGACCGTGTGCCTCGGCGACCTCGCGGTAAACAACCTTGCCGTCATGGGTGTTGAGGCCCCTGGCGAGCGCGGCGTCGCGGCGCAGCGCCTCCACCCAGCCGTTGTTCGCGAGCGACACGATGTACGGCAGCGTGGCGTTGGTGAGCGCGTAGGTGGAGGTGTTGGGCACCGCGCCGGGCATGTTGGCGACGCAGTAGAAGACCGACTCGTGGACCCGGAAGGCCGGATCGGCGTGCGTGGTGGGGCGGGAGTCCTCGAAGCAGCCGCCCTGGTCGATCGCGATGTCGACAAGAACACTTCCCGGCTTCATGCGGGAGACCAGCTCGTTGGTGACCAGCTTGGGGGCCTTGGCGCCCGGGATGAGCACCGCGCCGATCACGAGGTCGGCCTCCAGACAGGCCTTCTCCAGCTCGAAGGCGTTGGACATGACGGCCTTGACCTTGGTGCCGAAGATCTTGTCGGCCTCGCGCAGCTTGTTGATGTCGCGGTCGAGCAGGGTCACGTCGAAGCCCATACCGATGGCGATCTGCACGGCGTTCCAGCCGGAGACACCGCCGCCGATGACGACGGCCTTGGCGGGCAGCACACCCGGCACGCCGCCGGGCAGGACGCCACGGCCGCCGGCCGCGCGCATCAGGTGGTAGGCGCCGACCTGGGGGCCCAGCCGGCCCGCGACCTCGGACATCGGGGCGAGCAGCGGCAGGGCGCGGTTCGGGAGCTCGACGGTCTCGTAGGCGATGGCCGTGGTGCCGGACTCCAGGAGGGCGTCGGTGCACTCCTTGGACGCGGCCAGGTGCAGGTAGGTGAAGAGGGTCTGGTCCTTGCGGAGGCGGTGGTACTCCTCCGCGATGGGCTCCTTGACCTTCAGCAGCAGGTCGGCTGCGGCCCACACCTCGTCGGCGGTGTCCAGGATCTGCGCTCCGGCGGCGATGTACTCGTCGTCCGGGATCGACGAGCCGACACCGGCGCCGCGCTCGATGACGACCTGGTGGCCGTGGCGCACCAGCTCGTGCACGCCGGCGGGGGTGATGGCCACCCGGAACTCGTTGTTCTTGACCTCGCGGGGGATGCCGACCTTCACGTCGATCACGGTCCTTGGCTCAGTGGGTGTGGGGGCATAGCTGCACATACCCGGCATGCAGGAACACACCAGGAGACACCGCAGGAGAACCGGCGGCAGAGCCAGTTTAATGAAGGCGTTCTGGCTGTCTAGCCTTTCATTGCATCAATCTTCGCCGGACGTACTACGGATTTCGCAGGTGTTATCTCCCTGTTCCGGGCTGGAGTCCTGGTCGAGGGGCTCCTCGCCCAGCATGCGCTCGGCGGCGGAGCGGTGCAGGCTCGCGGCGGCGGAGTCGCCGAGGCGCTCCAGCGTGTCGGCGAGCCGCAGCTGGAGCGCGGCCTGGAGCCGGGCGTCCTCGGCGCGGCGCGCCCACTCGACCGCGTCATGACAGGTGCGCAGCGACTCCTCGGGCCGGCCGGCGTACTCCTGGACCCGTGCCAGCTCACTCAACGCCCGTGCCTGCGCGGCCACATCGCCGTTCTTGCGATGTCCGGAAACGGCCGCCCGCCAGGCCCGCAGCGCCTCGCCGTAGCGGCCCGCGTAGGTGTGCGCGCCGGCGATGCGGCCGTAGAGGCGGGCGGCCTCGGCGCGCTCGTCGCGCGCGAGACGCTGGGCGAGGGCGCGGCCGAACCAGTCGGCGGCCCGGTCGTAGTCCGCCAGCTCCTGGTACGCGCCGCCTACGGATTCCATCGCGCGACCGGTCGCGTAGGAGTCATTTGCTCTGCGTCCCGCCTCCAATGCAGACCGATAACGCCGCAGCGCGTCCGTCGTGCGCCCGGTCTGAGCGTCCAGGTCGGCCAGGTTCAGCAGTGCCGCGGCCTGCTCACGGGGCAGGTGGCGACGCTCGGCGACATCGAGGACGAGCCGGTGGATCCCGTACAGGTCGGGGGCGGCCGCCTGGGTGCCGAGGTGTGCCGCCATGGCCTTGACCAGCTGGGACATCAGCCGGCGGGCCAGGGTGTCGAGCTCACCGTCGGCGACCGCCGCACGGGCCGCGGCGAGCAGGGCCGGGCGCCGGATCTGCAGCCATTCGGCGGCGGCCCGGGGGGTGGGGAAACGCAGCTCGCGGGGCAGCGCCTGGAGTTTCTCGCGGGCCTGCAAGTTGTCGGTCTCGGTGATCGCCCGGCAGGACTGCAGCAGCCGTACCGTGCGCTCCAGCATCCGGGCACGGGCCAGCTGGAGCTCCCCGGCGCGTTCCTGGGTCTCGGCCAGCCCCCGGAGCAGGGGGTGCAGACAGCCGGGCACCTCGTACTGCGGCAGCGCGGAGCCCACGGGATGCAGCAGGCCGAGGCGGACCAGCTCGTCCAGGGTGGTGCGGGCGGTGTCGACCGTGCAGCCGGCGAGGGACGAGGCGGTGTGCGGGTCGACCAGGCCGGCCGGGGCCAGCGAGAGAAGCCGCAGTATCCGGGCGGCCTGGCCGGGCAGGTCGTCGTGGACGAACCGGAAGACCCGGGCGAGGGCCGTGCCGTCCTCGGGGTCGGCGTGCAGACGCTTGGCGAGCTCGGAGACGGCCACCTTGGGGTGCGCCGCGAGCCAGCCGCCCGCCAGGGTGAGCGCCGCGGGCTGCCCTTGGCACACCTCGGCCAGCGCCTCGGCGGACCGCGGATCGACGGTGACACGGACCGAGCCGGTGTACCGGGCGAGGAGCTCCACGGCCGACTTGGTGTCGAGGCCGCCCAGGGTGCACGGGCGGACGTCCGAGATCCCGGTGAGCGGGCCGCCGGAGACGGCGACGGCCAGGCAGTCGGGGGTGTCCGGGAGCAGCGCGTCCACGTGTTCGGCGCCGGGCGCGTCGTCGAGGAGCAACAGCATCCGGCGCCCGGCGAGGGCGGTGCGCAGGGCGTGGGTCAGGTCGTCCTCGGCGGCGCCGGCCGGGGTGGGCAGCCGCAGGGCGGTGAGGAGTTCGCGGGCGGTGCGCTCGACGGGGACGGGGGTGCCGTCGGGCTCGGCGAGGCGGGCGCGGAGCACCCCGTCGGGGTAGTCGGCGGCGACCCGCCGTACGAGTTCCCCGGCGAGGGCGGTGCGGCCGGAGCCAGGTCTGCCCGCGATGAGCAGGACCCGGGCGCGGGGGGCCTTGCGGCCGGCGATGGTGTCCAGGCCCGCGCGCTCGATGTCGGCGCGCAGTTCCTTCAACTCCCTTGTACGGCCCAGGAACTGGTCGTCCGTGGCCGCGGGCGCCGACAGTCGTGCGCCGCCTGTGTCCACCGCCTGATCCGCCACGGGCCACACTCCCGTCCACCGCACACGCATGCCCGCCGGGACTCCGGTTCGGGCGTTTCGGCTCAATCGCGTCGAGCCTAGTTCACGTGCGAGGACGTTCCGGGTGGAGCACGGCGGGCACATCGCCCGATCGGATCAGGCGATCGTCACACCGGATCGCCGATGGAGGGTCAGGACTCGGGTCAGGACTCGAAGGGGCGGGCCGGCCAGGGCGCGTCGGCCGGGCGCAGTGCGTCGAGGCCGTCGCCGGTGCGGGCGGCGACCAGGGAGAGGACGCCCGTCACCAGGCAGTTGTTGTGCACGTCGCCGGCCAGCGCCAGGCGCACCAGTTCGTCGACCGGCGCGCGCGCGTACTCCAGGTCGGTCTCCTCGTGCTCCGTCTCGAAACGCGCGCCCTCGGCCTCGGACAGATCGCGGGCGAGGAAGATCCGTACGGCCTCGTCGCAGCCGCCGGGGGTGGTGTAGAGATCGATCAGCACCCGCCAGTCCCCGGCCTTGACGTGCGCCTCCTCGTACAGCTCGCGCTGGGCCGCGTGCAGCGGGTTCTCGCCGGGGATGTCGAGCAGCCCGGCCGGGATCTCCCAGAGCTTCTGCCGGACCGGGTGCCGGTACTGGCGGATGAGCAGCACGCGGTCCTCCTCGTCGAGGGCGACGACGGCGACCGAGCCGGGGTGGACCTGGTAGTCGCGGCGGACCACCGAGCCGTCGGGCATGACCACCTCGTCCGTGCGGACGGAGGTCTTGTTGCCCACGAAGGGGGTCTCGGTCGCCCGGATCTCCCACTCCTCGGGGGTGTCCTTGATCGTCATGCCCTGCCCTTCCACACACGCTCTTGAAAGACCGGCCGAGAAGACCGGCCGGACGAAACCGGGGTGCCCACCCTTTGAAGGTACGCACCCCGGCCACCGTACAACCGGTGTGTCACTTCGAATTCGACTGCTCGACCTCGGCCTGCTGACGAGCGACCGCGGCCTTCACCAGGCCCGCGAACAGCGGGTGCGGGCGGGTCGGACGGGAGCGCAGCTCCGGGTGGGCCTGGGTGGCGACCAGGTAGGGGTGGACGTCACGGGGATACTCGACGTACTCGACGAGCTTGCCGTCCGGGGAGGTGCCGGAGAACAGGATGCCGGCCTTCTTCTCCAGCTCCGCACGGTAGGCGTTGTTGACCTCGTAGCGGTGGCGGTGCCGCTCCTCGACGTACTCCTTGCCGTCGTACACCTCACGCACGATCGAGCCCTCGGCCAGCTTGGCCGGGTACATGCCCAGGCGCATGGTGCCGCCCATGTCGCCCTCGCCGGCGACGATGTCCAGCTGCTCGGCCATGGTGGAGATGACCGGGTGGCCGGTGGCGGAGTCGAACTCGGTGGAGTTGGCGTCCGGGATGTCGGCCAGGTTGCGGGCCGCCTCGATCACGATGCACTGGAGTCCCAGGCAGAGGCCGAGCAGCGGGATCCGGTTCTCGCGGGCGAAGCGGATGGCGCCGACCTTGCCGAGCACGCCGCGGTCGCCGAAGCCGCCCGGGATGCAGATGCCGTCGACGTCGGCGAGCTGCGCGGCCGCGCCGGCCTGGGTCTTGCAGTCGTCGGAGGTGACCCACTTGATCTTCACGCGGGCCTTGTTGGCGAAGCCGCCCGCGCGCAGCGCCTCGGTGACCGAGAGATAGGCGTCGGGCAGGTCGATGTACTTGCCGACCAGGGCGAGGGTGATCTCGTGGTCGGGGTTGTGGACGCGGTCGAGCAGGTCGTCCCAGGTCCGCCAGTCCACATCGCGGAACGGCAGGTCCAGCTTGCGGACGACATAGGCGTCCAGGCCCTCGCCGTGCACGGTCTTCGGGATGTCGTAGATCGAGCGGGCGTCCGGGCAGGCCACGACCGCGGCCTCGTCGACGTCGCACATCAGCGAGATCTTGCGCTTGATGGCGGTCGGCACCTCGCGGTCCGAGCGCAGGACGATCGCGTCCGGCTGGATACCGATGTTGCGCAGGGCGGCCACGGAGTGCTGGGTGGGCTTGGTCTTCAGCTCGCCGGAGGGCCCGATGTAGGGCAGGAGCGAGATGTGGACCACGAAGACGTTGTCCCGGCCGACCTCGTGGCGGACCTGGCGGACGGTCTCCAGGAAGGGCAGCGACTCGATGTCGCCGACCGTGCCGCCGACCTCGGTGATGACGACGTCCACCTCGTCGGTGGCCATCCGGCGGATGCGGTGCTTGATCTCGTTGGTGATGTGCGGGATGACCTGGACCGTGTCGCCCAGGTACTCGCCACGCCGCTCCTTGGCGATCACCGTCGAATAGACCTGACCGGTGGTGACATTGGCGGAGCCGTCCAGGTCGCGGTCGAGGAAGCGCTCGTAGTGGCCGATGTCCAGGTCGGTCTCGGCACCGTCGTTGGTGACGAACACCTCACCGTGCTGGAAGGGGTTCATCGTGCCCGGGTCGACGTTCAGGTACGGGTCGAGCTTCTGCATCACGACGCGCAGGCCACGGGCCTTGAGCAGCATGCCCAGGCTGGAGGCGGTGAGGCCCTTGCCGAGCGAGGAGGCGACACCCCCGGTGACGAAGATGTGCTTGGTCGTCGTAGATTTCGGCGGCATGGCCAAGAGGGTGCTCCCGTGGTCGCGGTCTGTCATGCGGTACGGCCGCCCTCCGGAGGCTTCCGGAGGTGCCGTCGCTGCGGTTCGGGGGGTTTCGTGCCCACCGGTCCACGGGCTACCAGGGTATCAGCGCCGCGGGGAGATGGCTTCCGGCCACGGTCCGTACACACATCGGCACAGACGTGGGGCCTGGCTTACCGGGTTTTCACTCAGGGCTCACCCATTCGGCCCACACGGGTTGCCCGGAGCGGCACGCAGATCATCTACGTGCGTCGTATCCTGCTCGGACACTCGCTGCCGAGCCGACCGGAAAACACGGCACACCCCCGCCCGTCACCCCCGGAACACAAGAGCTTGGCAGTTCGTTGAGCTATGACTGTCGTTTTGCCTCCGGGCACGGCGGGCTGCTTTGCTTCACCGCTCAACGACGAACAACAACCACCCCTTGACCGCACTAGCGACAGCCCCCTGCCTTCCATGGGGGGTGACGTGGCCGTTCGACTGGAGTTGCACGTGGCCGGGCGCATCGAAGACTACGCACTCATCGGAGACATGCAGACCGCCGCATTGGTCTGCCGGGACGGCACAGTGGACTGGCTGTGCCTGCCCCGCTTCGACTCGCATGCCATCTTCGCCGGTCTGCTCGGCACCGAGGAACACGGCTTCTGGCGGCTCGGCCCGGCCCACGCGGCCGACTCCGAGCCGCCGACCGCGAACCGCCGCACCTACCGTGGCGACTCGCTGATCCTGGAGTCGGAGTGGGACACCCCGCGCGGCACCGTCCGGGTCACCGACTTCATGCCCCCGCGTGACGGCGCGCCCCAGCTGATCCGCATCGTCGAAGGCGTCACCGGCCGGGTGCCGATGCGCTCGGTGCTGCGAATGCGGTTCTCCTACGGCCGTGTCGTGCCCTGGGTGCACAAGCACGAGGGCCGCACGGTGGCCGTCGCCGGACCCGACTCCGTGTGGTTCGACGCAGAGGCCGAGACCTACGGAAAGTCCCTGACGACGTACGCGGACTTCACTGTCGCCCCGGGGGACCGGATCGCGTTCACCATCTCCTGGGAGCCCTCGCACAAGCAGCCGCCGCCGCTGCCGGAGCCGGAGCAGGCGCTGGAGGCGACCGAGGAGTTCTGGCGCGACTGGGTCGAGCACTGCACGTACCACGGCCCGTACCGGGAGGCGGTGATCCGCTCGCTGATCACGCTGAAGGCCCTGACGTACGCACCCACGGGCGGCATCGTCGCCGCGCCCACCACCTCCCTCCCGGAGGACATCGGCGGCGTCCGCAACTGGGACTACCGCTACACCTGGCTGCGCGACGCGGCGATCACCCTGTCCTCGCTGCTGCGCACCGGCTACCGCGAGGAGGCACGCGCCTGGCGCGAGTGGCTGCTGCGCGCGGTGGCCGGCGACCCGGAGAACCTGCAGATCATGTACGGCATCGCGGGCGAGCGTGAGCTGGGCGAGGCCGAGCTGGACTGGCTGCCCGGCTACGAGCACTCCGCGCCGGTCCGGGTCGGCAACGGCGCGGCGCACCAGCTTCAGCTGGACGTCTACGGCGAGGTCACCGAGGCCCTGCACCTGGCCCATATGACCGGCCTCGCCCGCAATGACTACGCCTCCCTCCTCCAGCTGAAGCTCATCCGCTACCTGGAGGACCACTGGGACGAGCCGGACGAGGGCATCTGGGAGGTGCGCGGCCCGCGCCGGCACTTCGTGCACTCGAAGGTGATGGCCTGGGTCGCGGTGGACCGCACGATCAAGCTGATCGAGTCCGGGGACGCGGACGGCCCGCTGGAGCGCTGGAAGGAACTGCGCGACGACATCCACCGCGACGTCTGCGAGCGGGGCTACGACAAGGAACGCAACACCTTCACGCAGTCGTACGGCTCTCAGGAGCTGGACGCCTCGCTGCTGCTGATCCCCCAGATGGGTTTCCTGCCGCCGGACGACAAGCGGGTCATCGGCACCATCGAGGCGATCCAGCGCGAGCTGTCCACGTCGGACGGTTTCATCCTGCGCTACCCCACCGAGGGCGAGAGCAAGGGCGTCGACGGTCTTCCCGGCGACGAGGGGGCCTTCCTGGCCTGCTCGTTCTGGATGGCCGACGACCTCGCGATGATCGGCCGCGTCGACGAGGCCCGCAAGCTCTTCGAGAAGCTCCTCGCGCTGCGCAACGATCTCGGTCTGCTCGCGGAGGAGTGGGACCCGCGGCTGAAGCGGCAGGTGGGGAACTTCCCGCAGGCGTTCAGTCATGTGCCGCTGATCGACACGGCGCTGCGGCTTACCGCTTCGGGAGCCTACGGAGGGTAGTAGCGGGGCGGCGGCCGTCTGCGGGTGCGTTGTGGCTGGTCGCGCGGTTCCCCGCGCCCCTGCGGGGCGCTTCCGCTTAGGGTGGGATGGAGCGGCTCCCCCTTTCCGGAAAGGGACGGCCATGGCTTCCCCGTCCAAGGCCCACACGGCCCTCGCCGCACTCCGTGAGGATCTTGCCGGCGAGGTGTTCGCGCCGGGGGACGTCGGTTACGACGAGGCGCGGGCCGTCTTCAACGCGATGATCGACCGGCGGCCGGCCGTGATCGCCCAGTGCGCCGACGACGCCGACGTGGTCCGCGCGGTGCGGTTCGGGCGGGAGCTCGACCTGGCGATCGCGGTGCGCGGCGGCGGTCACAGCGTGGCGGGCTCGGCCAGTGGCGACGGCGCGCTCGTCGTGGACCTGCGCCGGATGCACGCGGTGACCGTCGACCCGGCAGCGGAGGCGGTACGGGTCCAGGGCGGCGCCACGATGAGCGATCTGGACCGGGCGACCGAGCCGTACGGCCTCGCCACCACCGGCGGCCGGGCCTCCACCACCGGCGTCGGCGGCTTTGTGCTGGGCGGCGGCACGGGCTGGCTGGACCGCGCCTTCGGCCTGGCCGTCGACAACCTGCTCGGCGTCGAGCTGGTCACCGCCGACGGCGAGCGTGTGCACGCCAACGCCGACGAGAACCCGGAGCTTTTCTGGGCCCTGCACGGGGGCGGCGGGAACTTCGGGGTCGCCACCGCGCTCACCCTCGAACTGCACGAACTGCCGGTGTTCTCGGTCGCGCTGCTGCTGTATCCGCCGCGGTCCGGCCCGGACGCGGTGCGCACCTTCCGCGAGGTGATCCGCACCGGCCCCGACGAGGCGGGCGGTGCGGTGCTGTACCTCACCGGCCCGCCGCTGCCGTTCGTACCCGAGCATCTGGTGGGCAAGCCGGTGTGCGCCGCCCTGGTGACCTGTGCCGGCGGCGAGGAGGACCTGCGGAAGGTCGCCGAGCCGATGCTGGCGCTGCCGCACGAGGCGGAGGTGGTCGGCCCGATCCCGTACACCGAGGTGCAGCGGATGCTCGACCTGCCGTCCGGGCTGCGGAACTACTGGTCGGCCGAGTACCTGGCCGCGCTGCCCGACGAGGCGGTGGACGCCTGGTGCGCCTGCGCGGACGGCATGCCGGTGCCGACCGGCACCCAGCATGTGCTGTTCCCGCAGGGCGGCGCGATCGCGGCCGGGCCGGCCGAGTACCCGGTGCCGTACCGGGACGCGCCCTGGGCCGTGCACCCCTTCGGGATCTGGGCGGAGCCCGCCGACGACGAGCGGGCGGTCGCCTGGGTGCGGGGCGTCCGTGCCGGTGTGCGGCCCTGGTCCACCGGCGCGGTCTATCTCAACTTCATCGGCGACGAGGGCCCCGACCGGGTGCGAGCCGGCCTGGGCGTGGGGAACGCGCTGCGGCTCGGGAAGGTGAAGCGGACGTGGGATCCCGACAACGTCTTCCGCTTCAACCACAACATCAAACCGCTCTAGCGGAAGGTGCCGCGAAGGCGTTCGCCCAGGTAGCGTCCGCTCCATGGACAGCGGTACGGGCAGCGGATTCGACACCCAGGGCGGGATCACCGTGCAGCGGGCGCTGGAGCTGCCCGGGCTGCGCAGCGGGCTCCCGGAGATCCTGGCGGGCGCCGACCGGCTGGGCCGGACCGTGCGCTGGGTGCACGCCGGCGAGGTGCCGAACATCGCCTCGCTGCTGAAGGGCGGCGAGCTGCTGCTCACCACCGGCTACGGCCTGGGCACCCGGCCGACCGACCAGCGGGCGTTCGTGCGCACGCTCGCCGAGCGGGGCATCGCCGCCCTGGTGGTGGAGCTGGGCCCGCGTTTCTCCCGGTTGCCGGCCACCCTCGTCGACACCGCCGGGGCGACCGGGCTGCCGCTGGTCGTGCTGCACCGCGAGGTGCCCTTCGTGGCGGTGACGGAGGAGATCCACACCGAGATCGTCAACCACCACTACGCGCTCCTCCAGCGCGCCGAGGAGGTGCACCGCCGCTGCACCGAGGCCCTGCTGGGCGGTGGCGGGGTCCCCCAGGTCCTCGCGATCCTCGCCGGCTTCAGCGGCAACCCGGTCTTCCTGGAGACCACCGACGGCCAACTGCTGTACGCCGCCGGATCGGGGCCCGAGGGCGCGGATCCGCTCCAGGTGTGGGAGGGGCTGCGGGGCCAGCACAAGGACGCGCCGCCGCCGACCGGGGCGGTCCTGGTGGATGTGCCGGGCGGCGGGCCGGGGGCGGGCTCGGTCCGCGCCCGGCTGGTCCTGCTCCCGGTACGCGGGCCGCTCGCCCCCGTGCACCGCATCGCCGCCGAGCGGGCCGCCGGCATCCTGGCCGTCGTCCTGATGCAGGCCCGCCAGGAGGAGGAGCTGGCGGCCCGCGGCCGCGGCGACTTCCTGACCGACCTCGCCGAGGGACGTATCACCACTCAGGACGCCCCGGCCCAGGCCCGTGTCCTCGGCTTCAAGCCCGGCAACAGCCCGCTGCTGCCGGTGGTCATGCGGGTCGGCGACTCCCTTCCGGGCGGGGGTTGGGCGGTGCTGGCCCGGGCGGTCGGTGAGGAGCTGGCGGCCGTGGGCGTACCCGTGCTCCTGGGCGTACGACCGGTCGAGGGCCGTGTCCCGCTCCTGCTCGGCCTGCGCTCGGAGGCGGAGCGGGCGACGGTCGCGGACCGGGTCGCGGCGGCGCTGCGGGCGGGAGTGGAGCGCGCGGGGACGCAGCGCCCCGGGGCCGCTCCCCCGGTCGTGGTGGTCGGGGTGGCCGGTGGCTGGGCGGCCGCGTCGGCGGGCCTGCGGCACGCGGCCGAGACGGCGACAGCCGCGCAGGGCCTCTCCGACCGCCCCTGGTACGACGCCCGCCGTCTCGACATCGACCTGCTCCTGTGGCGGCTGCGCGACCACCCCGACCTGGCGGCCTTCGTCGACCGTGCGATCGGCCCGCTCCGGGAGCACGACAGCCGCTCCAGGCCGCCCCTGCTGCCCACCCTGGAGACCTACCTTGCGCATGCCGGCCGCAAGGCGGAGACGGCCCGCGAACTCCACCTCAACCGGCAGACCCTCTACAACCGCCTGGCCCGCATCGGCGAGTTGCTGGGCACGGACCTCGACGACCCGCAGGTGGTGCTGGCCTTGAGCCTCGCCCTGCGGGCCCGCCGGCACGTCCTCTAGGGCTACAGCGGCCTGGGCTGGGTCAACTCGTCGTACACGCTGAGCACTTGGGTCACCGTCTCGTCCTCCGTCGGCCAGCTCGCCGCCTGCCGGGCGCCCTTCTCCCGCAGTTCCTCGCAGCGCCCGGGGTCGCCGAGCAGTCGTACAACGGTGTCGGCGAGGGCGGTCGCGTCGCCGTAGGTGACGAGTTCGGCCGCGTCGCCGACCAGGTCGGGGATACCGCCGACGGCGGTCGCGACGAGGGGCACGCGTGCGTGCAGGGCCTCCTGGGCGAGGATCGAGCGCGACTCCCAACTGCTGGGCAGCAGGGCCAGATCGGCGGCGGCGAGGAGTTCGGCGACGTCGTCGCGGCGGCCGATGAGCCGGGCGGGCAGCTCCTCGTCCTCGATCCGCCGCTGCAACACCGTACGCAGCGGCCCCTCTCCCGCGATGACGAGCAGCGGTACCGGATCGAGCCGGCCCCAGACGCGCGCGGCGTCCAGCAGGACGTCATAGCCGCGGTGCTGGTCGAGGGAACCGACGGCGATCAGCAACGGCCGCCCCATGGCGCCGAGTTCGGCCCGCACCTTGGGCCGCAGCCGCTCCGCCTCCTCCTGCTCCCCGGGCCGTCGCAGACCCGGCAGCGCCACAGCGGCGAGCCGCGCGTCGCGGGCGCCGGTACGGCGGGCCCGGTCCACCAGGTCGGAGGTTGTTCCCAGCACCACGGCGGCCGTCCGTACCACCCGCCGCTCCAGCATGCGCAGCAGATGCGCCCGGGCTCCTTCGGCCTCCGCCCGGTTGTGCCAGGTGACGATGAGCGGGGTACGGCGGCCGCTCAGCGCCAGCACGGCGCGGAAGGAGGCGTGCAGGCCGTGTGCGTGCACCAGGTCGGCGTCGGTGCAGGCCGCGCGGAGCGCGGCGACCGACCCGGGGTCACTGCTGCGCGGTACATGGACATGATCCGCACCGACGCCGGAGAAGTCGTAGGCGCGGTCGGCCTCGACGGGGGCGCACACCGTGACCCGCACGCCCCGTGCGACAAGACCGGCGGCGAGCGAACGCACGTGCGCACTGCTGCCGGCGTTGCCACCGCCCAGCACCTGCACGGTGCGCAGCGGCGACTGACCGTGCGATGCGTTGCTGCTCACGGGGCTCACGCAGCCGGGCTCCTGTGTTCGGCGTCGGGGCGGTCACGAGGATACGTACAGAAGGTATCGGGCCGAGGGGGGCGCTGCGGGGCTCCGGGTAGGGGCATACCGGGGCGGGGCGGGACATGCGCCGGAGTGTGTCACCCGTGAGAGTGACAGTACGGGATGCCGAGGGGGGGCGGGCGCGGATGAGCGGGCGCCGGTCGCGTCCACGCGGCGGAGCCCGCCCGTCGACACCGCCCCGCGCCCCCGAAGGGGCGCGTCAGGCGTCCGCTCGCGCGGTGGCGAGCAGCTCCTCCGCGTGCGCCCGTGCCGTTTCCGAGTCCTCCTGGCCGGCGAGCATGCGGGAGAGTTCCCGGACCCTCTCCTCGCCCTCCAGGACCTTCACGCCCGAGCGGGTGACCGAGCCGTCGTTCGTCTTCTCGACCAGCAACTGCCGGTCGGCGAAGGCGGCGACCTGAGGAAGGTGGGTGACCACGACCACCTGTGCCGACTTGGCGAGCTTGGCCAGACGCCGCCCGATCTCGACCGCCGCCTTGCCACCGACCCCCGCGTCGACCTCGTCGAAGAGGTACGTCGGGACCGGGTCGGTGCCCGCGAAGACGACCTCCACCGCGAGCATCACGCGCGACAGCTCACCGCCGGAGGCGCCCTTGGCGATCGGGCGGGGCGGGGCGCCGGGGTGCGGGGCGAGGAGCAGTTCGACCTCGTCGGCGCCCGAGGGGCCGTACGCGACCGTACGGCCGCCCACCTCCACACCCTCCGGGTCCTCGGTCTGGCGGATCGCGAAGGACACGCGTGCGTGCGGCATCGCCAGGGAGCCCAGCTCGGCGGTGACGGCGGCCGCGAAGCGCTCGGCGGCCTCCGTGCGCGCGTCGGTCAACGCCTGGGCGAGACCACCCAGCTCGGTGCGGAGCGCGTCCCTTTCGGCGGTCAGCTCGTCGATCCGCTCGTCGTCGCCGTCGAGTTCGGTCAGCCGCGCGGCGCCCTGCTCGGCCCACGCCAGCACCGCGCTGACGTCCTCGCCGTACTTGCGGGTGAGCGCGGTGAGCGCGGCGCGCCGCTCCTCCACGGCCGCGAGCCGCAGCGGGTCGGCGTCGAGGTCGTCGGCGTACCCGGCCAGCTCCCCCGCCACATCCCCCAGCAGGATCCCGATCTCGCCGATCCGGTCGGCGAGCGCGGCCAGCGCCGGGTCGTGCGACCGTACGGCCTCCAGGGCCCGGTGGGCGCCCGCGACGAGGGTGGCCGCGTCGATGCCCTCGGGATCCTCGGGGTTGCCCGCGAGGGCGGAGTGCGCGGCGGTCGCGGCCGACGACAGCGCCTCGGCGTGCCCGAGCCGCTCGGCCTCCTCGGCGAGTTCGACGTCCTCGCCGGCCCGCGGATCCACGCCCGCGACCTCGTCGAGCCCGTAGCGCAGCATGTCGGCTTCCTGAGCCCGTTCACGCGCCCGGGTGACGATCTCCTCCAGCTCCACCACGACGGCCCGCAGCCGCCGATAGGCCTCGCCGTACTTGGCGAGCGGCACGGCGACCCCGTCGCCCGCATACCGGTCCAGCGCCTGCCGCTGCCGGGACAGCTTCAGCAGGCCCTGCTGGTCGGTCTGCCCGTGCACGGCCACCAGGTCGTCGGCGAGTTCGGCGAGCAGTCCCACGGGCACGCTCCGCCCGCCCAGGTGCGCCCGGGAGCGCCCCTCGGCGGAAACGGTACGGCTGATCAGCAGCGCCCCGTCGTCCAGCTCGGCGCCGGCCTCCTCGGCCCGTACGACCGCGGAGGTGCCCGGGGCCACGGTGAGCCGCCCCTCGACGACCGCCTTCTCGGAGCCGATCCGCACGAGCGCGGGATCGGCCCGCCCACCGAGCAGCAGCCCCAGGCTGGTGACCACCATGGTCTTGCCCGCACCGGTCTCACCGGTGACGGCGGTGAACCCCGGCGACAACTCGACGACAGCGTCGTCGATGACCCCGAGCGACCGTATCCGCATTTCTTCCAGCACGGTGAAGACCTTACGAGGTCCGGGCCGAGAAGTGCGAGGTGCCCTTGTCACTCGGGCGGGTGTCCCTACCCGAAGGGGCGCGGGGCCGTATCGATCTGCGGCTGCCGCCGCGCGGGCGCGACTGGTCCCCTCGACACCCGCCCCCGCCCACGCCCACGCCCACGCACCGAAACCGGCCCCCACGAACCGCTACTGCGGCGCCCCACGCCATCCAGAGACCGGCAGCGCGAACTTCGCCACCAACCGGTCCGTGAAGGACGCGTGATGAAGCCGGGCCAGCCGCACCGGCACAGCCCCCCGCCGCACCTCCACCCGCGCCCCCGGTGGCAACTCGACCGTCCGCCGTCCGTCACACCACAGCACCCCGGGCTGGATGTGCGGCAGCACCTCCACCGCGAGCACCGAATCCGGCGACGTCACCAACGGCTTCGCGAACAGCGCATGCGCGGAGATCGGCACCATCAGCAGCGCCTCCACCTCCGGCCACACCACCGGCCCGCCCGCGGAGAACGCGTACGCCGTGGACCCGGTCGGCGTCGACAGCACGATCCCGTCGCAGCCGAACCCCGTCACCGGCCGACCGTCGATCTCCAGCACCACTTCGAGGAGCTTCTCGGCGCCCGCCTTCTGCACGGCCGCCTCGTTCAGCGCCCAGTCGGTGTGCACGATGTCCCCGTTGCGGTGCACGACGACGTCCACGGTCATCCGCTCCTCGACCTCGTACGACTTGCTCACCACCCGGTCGACGACCTTGTCGAGGTCGTCCCGCTCGGCCTCCGCGAGGAACCCGACACTGCCGAGGTTGACGCCCAGCATCGGCACCCCGGAAGCCCGTGCGAACTCGGCGCCGCGCAGCAGCGTCCCGTCACCGCCGAGCACGATCAGCAGCTCGCAGCCGTCGAGACTGTGCGGCGAGGCCTCCTCGACGAGCTCGACCTCCTCGGGGAGAGGCAGGTCGCGGGCCTCGAAATCCAGGACCCGTACGCCGACTCCGGCCGCCAGCAGCCCCTTGACCACGAGTTCGGCACTGCGGATCGCCGCAGGCCGCCCGGTGTGGGCCAGCAGGAAAACAGTACGAGCTCGGTTCTGTGTCAACGCGGCCCCTCCGCCACTGCACGGTCAACATCGGCCGGGTCGAGTTCGGGTGCGCCGGCCCGCAGCCACAGAAAGTACTCGACGTTGCCGGACGGCCCGGGCAGCGGGCTGGCGGTGACACCGTTCACCCCGAGCCCCAGCTCCCACGCCTTCTCGGCAACCCCCCGCACGGCCTCCGCCCGCAGCTGCGGACTCCGTACGACTCCCCCGCTGCCCAGTCGCTCCTTGCCCACCTCGAACTGCGGCTTGACCATCATCACCAGGTCGGCGTCCGGCTTCACGCACCGCGCCAGGGCCGGCAGCACCAGCCCGAGCGGGATGAAGGACAGATCACCCACGACAAGATCCACAGGTTCCCCATCGATCGCTTCAAGCGTCAACTCGCGTACGTTCGTACGGTCCTTGACGGTGACGCGTTCATCGCTCTGCAGAGACCACGCGAGTTGGCCGTATCCGACGTCGACGGCGACGACATGCGCGGCGCCCGCGCGCAGCAGCACATCGGTGAAGCCTCCGGTGGACGCACCCGCGTCCAGCGCCCGCCGTCCTTCGACCACGAGCCCCTGCGGGACGAACGCCGCCAGCGCCCCCGCCAGCTTGTGGCCGCCCCGGGACACGTACTCGGGGTCGCTGTCGTCGGACTGCACCACGATGGCCGCGGCGGTCTCCACCTGGGTGGCCGGCTTGGTCGCGAGGGTCTTGCCGACGGTGACCCGCCCGGCGGCGATCAGCTGGCTGGCGTGCTCGCGCGAGCGCGCCAGCTTCCGGCGGACCAGCTCCGCGTCCAGACGGCGGCGTGCGACTCCTGCCACGTTCGGTTCAGCTCCTGCTCTGGTGGTACGGACTAGAAGGTGTGGCCCGAAGGGCCTCGTTGAGGGGTGGTGGTCGGGTGACGGGTGGGCGACGGCACCGCTCCGCCGTACAGCGGAGCGGGCGCCGGAGGACCGGGGCGGGCGTCGAGCGCGGTGAGCGCGTCGCGCAGCCCCCGGTGTACATCCTCGTACACCTCCAGATGCCCGTCCGTGGCGAGGTGGTCGGCGTCGCCCAGCCGGTCGAGCTGGGCGTCGACCTCGGCGTTGCCGGTGGGGGTGCGGGGGACGTTCAGCGGGGCGGGGGCGGCGGGGTCGTACTCGGGCTCGGCCGGTACCGCTTCCGGCGCCTCCGCCACCCGGCCCTCGGGCACAGAGTCGGTCATGCCCCGACGCTACCTCGAACCGCTGGGGTACCGTCGATCGCGATGGCCACGATCGAGGAGTGCCGCGCCGCACTCGACAAGCTCTCCCACACCATGGGCGGCGCCGAGGGCGACGTCCGCGCGGCCGCCGCCATGGACCGCACCGTGAGCTGCCACATCACCGACCTGGACGTCACCTTCGCCGGCCGGCTCACCGGCGGCCGGATCGAGGTGGAGGAGACGTTTCCCGGGCCGCCTCGTGAGAAGGCGCAGATCGGACTGGCCATGGCCGGCGACGACCTGGTAGCCCTGGTCGACGGCGAGCTGAACTTCGCCGGGGCCTGGGGCTCGGGGCGGGTGAAGCTGGACGCGAACCTGCTGGACCTGTTCCGGCTCAGGAAGTTGCTGTGACCCGTGCCTTCCGGGCCGCCGGCACCACCAGCGGGGTGCCCGTCTCCGGGTCGTCGATGATCTGACAGCGCAGCCCGAAGACCTCCTCGACCAGCTCCGCGGTGACGATGTCGTTCGGGGCGCCCTCGGCGACCACCTCGCCGCCGCGCAGGGCGATGAGGTGGGTGGCGTACCGGGCCGCGTGGTTGAGGTCGTGCAGCACGGCGACCAGCGTGCGCCCCTGTTCCTCGTGGAGTTCGGCGCACAGGTCGAGGATGTCGATCTGGTGCTGGATGTCCAGGTAGGTGGTCGGCTCGTCGAGGAGCAGCAGCGGGGTCTGCTGGGCGAGCGCCATGGCGATCCACACGCGCTGCCGCTGACCCCCGGACAGCTCGTCGACGTAGCGGTCGGCGAGTTCGGCGACACCCGTCCGGGCCATCGACTCCTGGACGACCCGCTCGTCCTCGGCGGACCACTGGCGCAGCAGGCCCTGGTGCGGGTAGCGGCCGCGGCCGACCAGGTCGCCGACGGTGATGCCGTCGGGCGCGACGGACGACTGGGGCAGCAGGCCGAGGGTTCGGGCGACCTTTTTCGCCGGCATGGACTGGATGACATCGCCGTCGAGCAGCACCCGGCCCTGGCTGGGCCTGAGCATCCGGGACAGCGCGCGCAGGAGCGTCGACTTGCCGCAGGCGTTGGGACCCACGATCACCGTGAAGGAGTTGTCGGGGATCTCCACCGACAGCTGCTCGGCGATGACACGCCGGTCGTAGGCGAGGGTGACGTTCTCGGCGGACAGGCGGTTCACGGTGCTCCTTTTGCTGTCTGACTCGGTGTTCGCGCTCATATCCGGCCCGCCCTGCGTTCGGTGACAAGGAGCCACAGCAGGTAGACCCCGCCCAGGACACCGGTGACCACGCCCACGGGCAGTTGGTCGGCGCCGAAGGCGCGCTGGGAGGCCCAGTCCGCGGTGACCAGCAGGGTGGCGCCCATGCAGAGGGACGGCAGCAGGTTGGGGCCGGGCGAGCGGGTGAGACGGCGGGCGAGCTGCGGGGCGGTGAGCGCCACGAAGCTGACCGGGCCCGCGGCGGCGGTGGCGGCCGCGGTCAGCAGGACGGCCGACACCATCAGCAGCAGCCGTACCCGCTCCACGCGCACCCCGAGGGCGTTGGACACGTCGTCGCCCATCTCCATCATCCTGAGGCCGCGCGCGTTGGCGAGGGTCAGCGGGACGAGGACGGCGCACAGCGCGAGCAGCGGCCAGACCTGGTTCCAGTCACGGCCGTTGAGGGAGCCGGTCATCCAGACGACCGCGCGGGTCGCGTCGACGAAGTCGGCCTTGGTGAGCAGATAGCCGTTGACCGCGGTGACGACCGCGGAGACACCGATACCGACCAGGACCAGCCGGTAGCCGTGCACGCCCTGCTTCCAGGCGAGCAGATAGATGGCGAGGCCGGTCAGCAGACCGCCGATCAGCGCGCCGACCGTGACCTGGGTGGCGCTCCCGGACATCAGCACGATGACGACGAGCGCCCCGGACGTCGAGCCCTGGGAGAGACCGAGGACGTCCGGGCTGCCGAGCGGGTTGCGGGAGACGGACTGGAACAGCGCGCCGCCGAGGCCGAGCGAGGCACCGACCAGCAGACCCACCAGAACGCGCGGCAGCCGCAACTCGTTGACGATGAAGTCCTGGCCGGCGGTGCCGTTGCCGGACAGTGTCTTCACCACGTCGCCGAAGGAGATCGGGAAGTCACCGGTGCCGATCAGCACCACACTCGCGGCACACGCGGCCAGCAGCAGCGCGGTCACGACGATCAGCGCGCGCAGGTCCGCCCGCAGGGAGAGCCCGCCGGGGGTGCGCAGGGTACGTGTGTTCTTCACAGCGGTGTTCCTCACAGCTGGGCCGTCCTCCGCCGTCGTACGAGAAGAATGAACACCGGGCCGCCGATGATCGCGGTGACAATGCCCACCTGGAGCTCCGAGGGGCGCGCGACGACCCGGCCGATGACATCGGCGCCGAGCAGCAGCACGGGCGACAGGAACGTCGCGTACGGCAGGATCCAGCGCAGGTCGGGGCCGGTGAAGGAGCGCACCACGTGCGGGACCATCAGGCCGACGAAGGCGATCGGACCGCAGGCCGCGGTGGCCGCGCCGCACAGCACTGTGGCGGCGAGCATGGCGAGGGCCCGGGTCCGGCCCAGGTTCGCGCCGAGGGCACGGGCGGTGTCGTCGCCCATCGCCACCGCGTTCAGCGGCCGGGCGAGGCCGAGGGCGAGCAGGGTGCCGGCCGCGAGGAACGGCAGCACCTGCACGATCGTCGAGTCGTCGGCCGACGCCAGCGAACCGACCGTCCAGAAACGCCACTTGTTCAGCGCCGCACCGTCCGTGATCATCACGGCCTGGAGGTAGCCGTAGAGCGCGGCGCTGATCGCCGTACCGGCCAGCGCGAGCCGGACCGGGGTGGCGCCGCGGCTGCCGCCCAGGAACCACACCAGGGCGCCCACCGCGGCCGCCCCGAAGAAGGCGAACCACACATAGCCGTTGAGGCTGCTGACGCCGAAATAGGTGATGGCGGTGACGACCGCGGCCGACGCGCCCGCGTTGATGCCGAGCAGTCCGGGGTCGGCGAGCGGGTTGCGGGTGAGCGCCTGGAGCACCGCCCCGGACAGCCCGAGGGCGGCACCGGCCAGCAGGCCGAGGACGGTCCGCGACAGCCGCTCGTCGACGACCACGTCGCCATACGTCCCCGTGTCGTGGAACAGGCCGTGCCAGACCTGGTCCAACGGGAGCTCTTTGGCTCCGATCGCGATGCTCGCCAGGGCGACGAGCACCAGTATCACGACGGAGACAAGGAGCCCAAGGACCCGTATCGCCCGGCGGGTTGGGGGCGCGGGGGCGCTCTCCGCGCGCTGTTCGGGAGGACTGTCGACCAACACCCAGTTAGGTTAGCCTACCCTCTCATCGGATCTCGAGATCCGGTCCCTGTGAACAGCCTCGCCCGGCCTCGGTTCAGAGCCCCAGCCGCGCCAGCGCCTTGCCTTCGTGCAACTCGCAGGAACCCTCCCCGGCCGCCGTCCACGCCGCCGCGCACAACGCCCGCAGCCCGTCGAGAGCCTCGCCGTCCCCCTCCAGTTCCAGCTGGTCCGACCCCGCCGTGGCCGTCCAGCCGCCGCACCGGAAGCCGTCGCCGTCCGCCGTGACCTCCGGCTGCCCGGTGAGCAGGCCCCGCAGATCGGCGTCGACGTAGGTCGGCCGGTGCTGCGGCGGCGCGGCGAGCAGCTGACGTCCGTCGGTGACGCCGGTCAGGACGAGCAGCGAGTCGACCCCGCCGTTGAACGCGCCCTCGATGTCGGTGTCCAGCCGGTCCCCGACCACCAACGGACGCCGTGCACCCGTCCGCAGGACCGTCTCCCGGTGCATCGGCGGCAGCGGCTTGCCGGCCACCTGCGGCTCGGCACCCGTCGCGATCCGGACAACTTCCACCGCCGCGCCGTTGCCCGGCGCGATCCCGCGCCCACTGGGAATCGTCAGATCGGTGTTGGACGCGAACCAGGGCACCCCGCGCGCGACGGCGTACGACGCCTCGGCGAACCGCCCCCACGCCAGATCGGGACCGCCGTACCCCTGCGCCACCGCCGCCGGATCGTCGTCGGCCGAGTCAACCGGCTCAAGGCCCCGCTCCCGCAGGGCGACCCGCAGCCCCTCCCCGCCGATCACCAACACCCGCGCACCCGCAGGCACCTGCTCGCTGATCAGCCGCGCGACCGCCTGCGCCGAGGTGATGACGTCCTCGGCGCCGGTCGGGATCCCCAGCTCGGTGAGGTGGTCGGCCACCGAGTCCGGTGTGCGCAGCGCGTTGTTGGTGACGTATGCCAGCCGCATCCCGCCCTCGCGAGCCGCCGCAAGCGCCTCCACCGCGTGCGCGATCGCGCTGCCGCCCACGTACACCACGCCGTCCAGATCGAGCAGCGCCGTGTCATACGCCGTGCTCAGAGCCTGTCCGCTGCCCTCGGGACCAGTCCTGACACCCTGGCTCATTCCCCATCGCTCCTCGTCACGCGTCGTTGTCCGGCCTTTCCTCACCGATCATCCCGCACGCCACTGACACACGTACGATGCCGGGATGAACACTGCAGGTCACCCGGAAGCAACGGGGCGCCGAGGCCTGGAACTCACCCCGTTCCGAGGCCTTCGCTACGACCCCGACCGGGTCGGCAGCCTGGCCGCCGTCACCTCTCCGCCGTACGACGTCGTCGTACGCCCGGACGGCGTGCACCATCTACAGTCCGCCGACCCTTACAACATCGTCCGCCTGATCCTTCCCCAGGCCGGCACCCCCAGCGCCGGCACCGAACAGGCGGCCGACACCCTGCACCGCTGGCAGGCCGAGGGCATCCTGACCACGGATCCCGAACCCGGCCTGTACGTCTACGAGCAGCACGACGGCAACGGCATGCTCCAGCGCGGCGTCATCGGCGCCCTGCGGGTCTCGGAACCGTCGGAGGGCGTGGTGCTGCCGCACGAGGAGGTCATGCCCCCGGTCGTCGCCGACCGCGCGGCCCTGATGCGGGCGACCTCCGCGAACCTCGAACCCCTTCTGCTTACCTACCGGGGCAACGGCACGGCCGCCGAGGTCGTCGAGAAGGCCGCCGACCGCCCCCCGCTCCTCGCCACCACCACGGAGGACGGTTTCCACCATCGCCTCTGGTCGATCACCGACCCCGCGGAGGTGGCCCTCGTCCAGTCCGACCTGGCCCACCACCAGGCCCTGATCGCCGACGGCCACCACCGCTGGGCCACCTACTTGCGTCTACGCGCGGAGCACGCCTCCCCCAGCCCCTGGGACTACGGCCTGGTCCTCCTAGTGGACACCGCCCGCTACCCGCTGCGCGTCCGCGCCATCCACCGCCTGCTGCACGGCCTGCCGGTGGCGGACGCCCTGGCGGCCGTACAGGACCATTTCCGGGTACGACGGCTCGACGTCCCCCTGTCGCAGGCCCAGGAGGCGCTCGCGGACGCGGCCCGCCACGGCAACGCGTTCCTGCTGGCCGGTGACGGCACCTTCCACCTCATCGACCGCCCGGACCCGGATCTTCTGGCCCGGACGATCCCCGCGGACCGTCCGGCCGCCTGGCGCACGCTCGACGCCACCGTCCTGCACGCCACGCTCCTCGCCCACGTCTGGCACATCCCCGACGACTCGAACGCGCATATCGCCTACATCCACGACACGGCAGCGACGGTCGCCAAGGCCGAACATGCCGGCAGTACGGCCGTCCTCCTGCACCCGGTCCGCGAGGAGGTCGTCCGCGACCTGGCCCGCCAGGGCGTGACGATGCCCCGCAAGTCGACGTCCTTCGGCCCGAAACCGGCGTCGGGGCTGGTGCTGCGCGCGCTCGACACCTGAGAACGGCGACGGCAACGAGAGAGGGCAGGCCCCGGTCGGAGCCTGCCCTCTGCGTCTGTCGCCGTGATCAGTCCTTGTCGGCCTCGGTCTCGGGCTCGGTTTCGGTTTCGGTTTCGGTCTCGGGCTTGGACTCCGCCTGGGGCTCGGCCTCGGCGGGGGTCTCCTCGGACTCGTCCACGTCGTCGTCAACCTCCGTGGTCTCGTCCACGTCGACGTCAACGTCCGTGGTCTCGTCCACGTCGACGTCAACGTCCGTGGTCTCGTCCACGTCGACGTCCGTGTCCTCTTCCTCGTCGTTCAGGGCGTCGAGGAACTCGACACCGTCCAGCTCGGCCAGCCGGTCGGAGGCGTCCGTGCTGCCCTCCCGGTCGGCCTCGACGGCCTTGGCGAACCACTCGCGCGCCTCATCGACACGGCCCGCCGCGAGCAGGGCGTCGGCGTAGGCGTACCGCAGTCGCGCGGTCCACGGCTGTACGGAGTTGGACGCCAGCTCGGGGCTCTGCAGCGTCACGATCGCCGCGTCCAGCTGCCCCATGTCACGCCGGGCACCGGCGGCGACGAGCCGCATCTCGACCTGGCCGGCCTTGTCGAGCTTGTGCACCTCGGGGGCGCCGGCCATGTCCAGCGCCTTCTCCGGCCGGCCGAGCCCACGTTCACAGTCGGCCATCACCGGCCACAGGTCCACGTTGCCGGTCATCCGACGCGCGGCCCGGAACTCGGCGAGCGCCTCGCTGTACTTCTGGTTCGCGTAGGCGGCGAACCCGGCGGCCTCACGTACGGCGGCGACACGGGACGCAAGGCGCAGGGCCACCCTGGAGTAGCCGTAGGCGCCCTCGGGGTCCTCGTCGATGAGCCGCGCGACCATCACCAGGTTCTTGGCGACGTCCTCCGCGAGCGTCTTGGGCAGGCTCTGCAGCTCCTGCCGTACGTCCTTGTCGATCTCGTCGCCGGTGACGTCCTCCGGGATCGGCAGCCGCTTGATCGGCTCCCGGTCCCGGTCACGCTCGCGCTCGTCACGGCGTCCGTAACCACCGCCGCCACGCCGGTCGTCGCCACGCCGGTCATCCCGGCGGTCGTCACGTCGGTCGTCGCGGCCGCGGTAGCCACCGCCACCTCGGTTCTCGTCCCGCCGGAAGCCGCCTCGGTCGTCACGGCGGTCATCACGCCGGGGGCCACGGCCTTGGTCGTCGCTGCGGCCTCGGAAGCCACCACGGTCCCGGTTGTCATCGCGCCGGTCATCACGGCGATCGTCACGTCGGTCGTCGCGGCCGCGGTAGCCACCGCCGCCACGGTTGTCGTCCCGCCGGAAGTCACCGCGGTCACCACGGTCACTACGACCGCCACGGTCATCGCGGTCATCACGGCGGAAGGCGGGACGGTCACCACGGTCGTCCCGGCGGAAGCCGCCTCGGTCCCCGCGGTCGTCGCGACGGACGTAACCGCCCCGGTCGTCCCCACGGCGCTCGTCACGGCGGTTGTCGTCACGCCGGTCGTCCCGACGGGCGTAACCGCCACCGCCGCGGTTGTCGTCACGGCGAGCACCGTAGCCACCACCGCCACCACGGTTGTCGTCGCGCCGGTCGTCCCGG
This sequence comes from Streptomyces sp. NPDC111744, assembly GCF_055634995.1. Taxonomy (NCBI): domain Bacteria; kingdom Bacillati; phylum Actinomycetota; class Actinomycetes; order Kitasatosporales; family Streptomycetaceae; genus Streptomyces; species Streptomyces sp. NPDC111744. The sequence goes on along the minus strand of NZ_JBVKCG010000006.1, from coordinate 829 downwards.
CCGCGGTAGCCACCTCCGCCACGGTTGTCGTCCCGCCGGAAGGCAGGACGATCACCACGGTCACTACGACCGCCACGGTCATCGCGGTCATCACGACGGAACGCGGGACGGTCACCACGGTCATCACGCCGGTCGTCCCGGCCCCGGTAACCGCCACCACCGCGGTTGTCGTCACGGCGGAAGCCACCCCGGTCGCCACGGTCGTCCCGCTGGAACGCCGGGCGGGAGCCGCGGTTGTCATCGCGCCGGGCGTATCCGCCGCCACGGTGGTCACCACCGCGGTTGTCACCACCGCGGTTGTCACCACCGCGGTTGTCGTCACGGCGACCGTACCCGCCCCTGTCATCGCCGCGGCGCTCGTCAGCCCGGCGGTCGTCGCGCCGACCGTATCCGCCACCGCGGTTGCCACCGCCACGGTTGTCACTACCGCGGTTGTCGTCGCGGCGATTGTCGTCACGCCGACCGTAGCCACCGCCACCGCCACCGCCACCGCCACCGCGATTGTCGTCGCGACGGCCGTAACTGCCGCGATCTCCACGGTCGTTGCGGTCCCCGCGGTATCCGCCACGGTCACCGCGGTCACCACTGTCCCGTCGCCGCGGGTCGCGCTCCGGTCGCTCGTCGGGAGAGTTGGTGGACATGGTGACTCCTGTCTTCGGTACCGCAAGCATTGTAAAAACAAAAGGACCCTTGGTCCCAGCTGAACGCTGGGACCAAGGGTCCTTCCAAAGATTGTTCGGCGGTGTCCTACTCTCCCACAGGGTCCCCCCTGCAGTACCATCGGCGCTGTAAGGCTTAGCTTCCGGGTTCGGAATGTAACCGGGCGTTT